>CAZHIN010000087.1:0-5227 GCA_964532575.1 uncultured Acidimicrobium sp. | reverse complement strand
TCACCAAGGTCATTGAGAACATGTTGAGCGGTTGTTGGGCTGACATGACCAAACAGATTTGCAGATGGTGCTGCTAGGGCATTCCCACACTGCTTGATGATCTGTCGCGCACAATCATTTGCGGGAATGCGAATTGCAACCGTCTCTCTGCCTCCAGTTACGAGATGAGAGACAGCCTTCGATTTGTGGAGCAGCAGAGTGAGTGGCCCGGGCCAACAGTGCTGGGCAAGTTTCAAAGCGGCATGTGGAACGTCAACGGCATAACGATGAAGTTCGGAGATGTCCGAGATATGCAGAATAAGTGGATGACCTGTTGGTCGCCCTTTAGCGCGAAAAACACTTGCGACTGCATCATCGATATCGGCGCGCGCCGCAAGGCCGTAGACGGTTTCTGTAGGAAGCCCTACAAGACCGCCCGCGTTCAACACGTTGACCGCCTGGCTCACTGCCTCAGGACTATGGCTTGAGATCATCGAACTCATGTGAATACGAGGCTACAAATTCGGAGTAGCCTAAAGCGGTCGTAAAGCAGGGTTTCGTTAGTTGACCCATTCGCGCACAGGGGGAAACATCATGAAGTTTTTGAATGGAACGCCGAACTACGACCTCACCTATAACGACGTATTCATGGTGCCGAGTTTGTCGGACGTGCAATCGCGCCAGGGCGTTGATCTCAGCACCACCGACGGTCTAGGCACCACTATCCCCGTAGTTGTTTCAAACATGACAGCCATTGCAGGTCGCCGTATGGCCGAAACAGTTGCGCGTCGTGGCGGTTTGGTTGTTCTGCCGCAAGATATTCCGCTCGACGTTGTGGAAAATGTTGTTCGCTTCGTCAAATCGCGCCACACCATTTACGAAACTCCAATCACCATGCCTGCAGATGGAACGGTTGGCGAAGCTCTCAGTCTGATTTACAAGCGAGCGCACGGTGCAGTGGTAGTTGTGGACGGTGATGGTCGGCCATCGGGAATCTTCACAGAACACGATTCGGTCGGTTTCGATCGTTTCGCTCAATTGCAAAATGTGATGAGTCGCGAGATTATTTCCTTGAATTCATCGAGGAGCGCAGTGGAAATGTTCAATGAAATGTCCGAACGTCGAATTTCCTTTGCTCCTGTCGTGGACGATGACGGAAAACTTGTTGGATGTATTACCCGTAAGGGCGCGTTACGTAGCACCATTTACAAACCAGCACTCGACAAAAGCGGTCAGTTGATGATCGGTGTCGCCGTTGGAATTAACGCTGACCCAGGTGCACGCGCGCTCGCACTGTCAAAAATGGGAGTTGACGTACTTGTTGTAGACACTGCTCACGGTCATCAGACCAGAATGTTGAAAGCAATCGAACAGGTTCGCACCAATGTTGCGTCACTACCAGTTGTTGCTGGAAATGTCGTTACTGCTTCAGGAACACGGGACCTCATCAACGCAGGTGCCGACATCATCAAGGTTGGCGTGGGCCCCGGTGCAATGTGCACTACACGCATGATGACAGGTGTTGGTCGTCCGCAGTTTTCTGCAGTGCTTGAGTGCTCCGAGCAGGCTGCGCAACTTGGCAAGCACGTATGGGCAGACGGAGGAGTGCGTCATCCACGTGACGTCGCATTGGGTCTCGCAGCTGGTGCAGCAAACATCATGTTTGGTTCGTGGTTGGCAGGAACGTACGAATCAGCAGCAGATACTCTTCGCGACACGAACGGCCGCTTGTACAAGGAAAGTTTTGGAATGGCTTCGAACCGAGCGGTGCGTAACCGTACGCGTGATGAATCAGCCGTCGAGCGAGCACGTAAAGAACTCTTTGAGGAAGGCATTTCCACATCGCGTATGTATCTCGACCCAGAGCGCCCGAGCGTTGAGGACATCCTCGATCAGATCGTCGCTGGTGTGCGTTCATCATGCACTTATGCGGGCGCTAGCAACATCGTTGAATTCCGTAAAAACGCGATCATCGGCATCCAAAGTGCGTCGGGTTATGAAGAGGGTCGACCAAGGGACACGAGTTGGTAGTTGACGCACATCGGCGCGTTATTGCAATAGACGGTCCTGCTGGTGCGGGGAAGTCGACAATTGCTAAGGCCCTTTCTGCTCGTCTGAACATGAAGTATTTGGATACGGGAGCGATGTACCGCGCCGTTACGTTTGAAGCCATGTTGCGCGAACTTGACTTGGACGATCAAGGTGCGATCACACTGATGGCACAGGAGTGTGATCTTCACGTCGGTATAGACCGAGTGATCATCAACGGACACGATGCAACACAGGCAATACGTGGCCCAGAGGTCACGAGTAACGTGAGCAAAGTTGCCGCAAATTCGGGCGTGAGAACCGAAATGAGAATTCGCCAGCAGGAGTGGGCTACTTCCCATGGTGGAGGAGTGATCGAAGGTCGAGATATTGCTACCGTCGTTTTCCCCGATGCAGTGCTGAAGGTATTTCTTACCGCATCGCCAGAAGTTCGAGCGCAACGCCGCGTTGATCAAAGTGGCGGTGATGTTTCAGAGATTGCGGCTGCGATCGCCGAGAGAGATCTTCTTGACAGTACTCGCGCCGATAGCCCTCTTGCGTCATCCAGTGATTCTGTTGTTGTCGACACAAGCGATAGGGCAATTGATGATGTTGTTGAAGAAATTGAAAAACTCTTCATTGAGAGGAACGTGTAATGGCCAACGTTGACTCTCGCATCGTTGGTCAATCACGCTCAACCAAGATCTTTTATGCGGTTGTGCGCACACTCGTAATCGTCTTGTGTCGTACTTTGCTTCGTTTGCGTGTCGTGGGTTTGGAAAATGTGCCGAAGACTGGAGCCTTTGTTTTTGCACCAACTCACCGTTCAACAATCGATATTCCAGTTGCTTCTGCTGCCACTCGTCGACGAATGCGCTTCATGGGCAAGGATTCAATTTGGAAGTTCAAGTTGATTGGGAAAGCGATGACTGGTCTTGGTGCATTTCCTGTAACCCGCGGATCAGCCGATCTTGAAGCACTCAAGCGTTGTATTGCCGTACTTCAGAGTGGTGAACCACTCGTGATGTTTCCAGAAGGCACGCGCCACCACGGACCTGAAGTACAACCGTTATTCGATGGAGCAGCCTATGTAGCTCTGAAAACTGGTGTACCGATTGTTCCTGCCGGCATTTCAGGAACAGAAGATGTGATGCGCTCGGGTTCGAAAGCCATTCGATTCAAAAAATGCCGAATGGTGATTGGTAAGCCGATTGCTGCAGAGGTTCCTGGCGGAGGAAGAGCTTCTCGTGAGCAAATAGCTGAGCTCACGGTAACGCTTCAGGTTGAGCTGCAAAAGTTGCTTGATGAGGCGAATCGGTTGATTCGCTAATTTTCGTTAGGCGCGCGAAAAATATGCGCAAATTAATGCAGCGAGATCTTTTGTGCCACACATCTCTCGTATTGAATGCATTGAAAGTTGGGGCACACCGATATCTACAGTCTCGATACCGATACGAGTAGCAGTGATTGGACCAATGGTGGATCCGCACGCGATGCTGTTGCGTGAAGAGAACGTTTGCAGATTGATACCCGCTGTGGCCGCTGCGTGAACGATAGGAACGAGTGACTTCGGTGAAGTTGCATAACGCTGGCTCACATTGGTCTTGACCACCACTCCTTCGTTCACGAATGGCGCGTTGTTTAATTCGTGGCGGTCAACATAATTTGGATGCACGGCATGCGCATTATCGGCCGAAACACAATGGCTCTTCTGGAGCGACACGAGGTAATCAGAGCGTGAAGATCCTGCAGCGACAGAAAGCCGCTCAAGTACATGCTCAAGCATCGGTCCACCAGCACCTTGCGAGCTTTGTGAGCCAACTTCTTCATGATCAAACAGTGCAATCATCATCGGCTGATCGGATTCAACATGAAGCAATGCCGAAAGCGCAGCCCAACATGAAATCTGGTTATCAATACGTGATGAAGCGATAAATTCCGAGTCTCGACCAATGATTTGAGCGCTCTGCGTGTCGACCAACTGTGCTGACCATGAAGCAATTTGTGAACCTGAGACCGAAACCTGTTGAGCAAGCCAAGACTCAAATGGAGTTGAAGAGGCAGTCGTTGCCCAGATGGGCGTGAGGTGCTGGTGACGGTTAAGGATCAATCCTTTATCGTTCACTTCACGATCAAGATGAATTGCAAGTTGTGGAATACGTGCAACTGGGTGTAGTGAAGTAAACAACGACGTGCTGCCGTCTCGAAGCACAACATGGCCGGCAATGCCAAGATCGCGATCCAACCAGGAGTTGAGAAGGGGACCGCCGTACACCTCTACCTGGAGTTGGTGCCAGTTAAGAGTTCGTGTATCGGGATTCGGTTTGATGTGAAGTCCAGGAGAGTCCGTGTGCGCACCAACTATACGAATTCCATTCTCAGCGATTGAATGTGCGTTTCTCCACGCAATGATCGTTCCGCCAGATGAAACAAACCCGCTTTGCAGATGTTCGCTGGTGAATCCTGTATCCAAAGAGACCTGGTTGATTCCACTTGTGTCCAGAATTGAAGCGACCCTGTCAACTACATGTTGAGCGGTTGGGCATGCATCAATGTGTTCAAGGAACTTGTTGATCATGGCTGCTGGCTAATTCCTGAAAGTGAAACACTCTGACCGAAGAACGTGCACGTGGTTTCGAACGGTGTACCAGCCTGTGTTTGCTCATTAGCGGTTGCGATACATGCATTTACTGCATCGCGCTGTGTGAAAGCCAGCACGCCAATTCCTACACACACAATGAGCAAGAGCAATTTGGAAACGATTGATTTTGCAAACTTCAGTACGAGAAGCAATCCGATGAATGAACCACCCATCGCCATGAGGGAGTAGTTCTTCACACTGTCTGCATCAAATGAAAGTGCAATCATGCATACATTCTGCCAGTAAAACCTGAGATGGAACCACATCTCGTATACGGTTATCCCATGAGTTCATCCGTAAATGTTTCTGGTACTGGCCCTCCAAATGTGGTGCTTCCTGGTGTCGACAACGGTATGCAGGCGGCATTAGATGCAGCACTAGGTACGCCTGAGCGCGACAGGCGAGACGCAGTTGCACGAGTTGTTGCGCAGCACCCGCGTTACCTTGCTGCTTGGGCAGCCCTTGGTGATGTGGCTAGGGATACGGTCGAAAGCTACATGGCTTATCGGGTCGGCTACCACCGTGGACTTGATGCACTTCGACAGAACGGTTGGAAGGGAAGCGGTTATGTTCGCTGGT
>CAZHIN010000086.1:0-5295 GCA_964532575.1 uncultured Acidimicrobium sp. | reverse complement strand
GAATTGGATGATTGGTAAGCACAGCAAAACCTGTGTTGCGCAACGACTCAGTAAATCGCTTTGGTGCATCTGGTGCTTGATAATCGACAACTGCGACATCCATACGGTAAGGCTATTGGAGGTTAGTCCTCTTCCCCGATGTCTTCATTCCACAAAGTTGGCTCAGCTGCGATGAATTCCTCCATCATTGCCATACATTCGGCGTTGTTTGCAACAATTACTTCAACACCGTTTTGTCGCAGCAAGTCCTCAGCTCCCATAAATGTCGTGTTCTCGCCAATCACCACGCGAGGTATCTTGTAGAGCAAAATTGCTCCAGTACACATGTTGCATGGACTCAAAGTCGTATACATCGTTGACATGGCATACACGGAGGCTGGTTGCCTTCCCGCATTTTCCAGCGCATTTGTTTCACCGTGGTGAATCGCAGATCCATGTTGCACTCGTCGATTATGACCACCTGCCAAAAGTTTTCCATCTGCCACGAGTGCAGCTCCAATAGGGATCCCGCCTTCACTACGACCGGTTCTCGCCTCGGCAATTGCAATATTCAGAAATTTCACATCTTCATCGTTGAGTTTCATATATCTCCCTTGATGTCGTATTTGTGTGTTTAAATTTACTTTTACTGCCTTCTAAATGGTTTCAAATATGCGCCAGGATACGCAGCATTGCGTCCAGAAATCACCAGTACAACAATTGTCGCCAAGTACGGAAGCGCGAGAAGAAGCTCAAATGGAACATTCTCCCAACCACTAAGAAGTCGAAGGCGGAATTGAAGTGCATAAACAAATGCAAAGATAAATCCGCCAATTAAAGTGCGTCCGACATTCCATCTACCGAAAATTACGAGCGCGAGGCAGACCCAACCACGTCCTGCAATTATCCCAATTGTAAAAGTTCCCAAAGTCGCCAACGTGATAAATGCTCCACCTGCAGACATCAACATCCCTCCGATGATTAAGGCTGCATACCGAGTTCTGTTGACATTGATTCCAGCAACATCTGCTGCTTCTGGATTTTCGCCAACAGCAGTAATTGAAAGTCCAATTCTCGTGTGTTTGATAATCCACCACAGAAACGGAATGAGTACGAGCAACACAAAATACGTCAACCCATACTGTGCAAAGATGCCGCCGAGACCAAATGGTCTGATTTCGCCAAAGCGTGTAATGGTCAGAGAACTTCCTGATCCCGTGCCGAGCGCAGCCCTGTTGACGAACTCCGAGATTCCAACAAGAAATAAAGTCAGACCGAGGCCAGCAGTATGTTGATTTACCCCCAACGACACTGTGAGCACTCCAAGAATCAGTGACGCAATCGCACCTACAAGTAACGCCGCAGCAAGTCCAATCCATCGATTATCTGTTTGGTAGGCGGCATAGAAACCAAAAAATGCTCCGGCATACATAGTTCCTTCAATGCCGAGGTTAAGCACTCCAGAGCGTTCGGTAATGAGCTCTCCACTTGCTCCAAGTGCGAGTGGAGTGGAAACCCGAAACATTGCCGCAAATACATCGACAAAAAAATTCATCAATTTTTCCTAACGCTTATCCGGTATTTCTGAAACAAAAGCATCGCCACCGTGGTCATGAGCAACATCCCCGAAATTACGTCGCCAAGTTGAGATGGGATTCCAAAGGCCCTATTCGCGGAGGACGCTCCAACATTCACTACCGCGAGCAACAGAGCCGCAAATGCTGCACCAACTATTTGAATTCCACCCAGAGTCGCAACGATAATTCCCGAATATCCGAGACCACTTGAAATTCCCTCAGTCAGCCTGAACTGAATTCCTCCAACCATGCAAGCCCCAGCGATTCCGGCGACTGCACCACTAAAAAGTGCTGCACGAAGCACTAAACGCTCCACAGCAAGTCCGCTAAAGAGTGCTCCGTCCTTTGACCGACCAATCGCATGTAGTTTTAGTCCAACGATGGATCGATGCAACACGAGCCAGGCAATGAGAACTACAACAAGTGCAAATACGAAACCAAAATTGAGCCGAGACTTTTCAACAATCGATGCAAACTCCGCATTTACGGCAATCCGCTTGGATTCATTGAATCCAGTTTCCGGATTGCGCCACGGACCATTGAGAAGACCGTTAACCAAGAGTGTGGCTGTTGGGTTGAGTAACAATGTTGTGACGACTTCATCAATATTGAATCGCGTTCTCAGTACTGCAGGTACAAGAGCCCACAAAGCACCCCCGATAGCTCCTCCAAGGAGCATTAATGGAACCGCGATCATCGACGGAACATGACCTAAGTATGGACCAATACCTGCCGCACAAATTGCGCCGGCGAGCAATTGACCTTCTGCACCAATGTTGTAATACCCAGAACGAAAGGCAATAGTCACCGCAGTACCAGTCAGCAGCAACGGTGTAGCGCTTACAAGCACTTCGAGAAAACTAAATTGGTAGCGAAATGGTTCAATAAATATCTCGGTAAAAACACTAAGTGGGTTCGATCCCGTGGTCAGCACGATGCCAGTACTCAAGATGAGTGTGACCCCAATCGCTAGTAACGGTAGTAAAAATGTTCCAATGCGCCAGTCGTGCGTACGAGAAATGAGTCGAATTGAAGTTTTCATTTGGGCTTCAATCTTGGCTCGCCTGTCATCTCGAGACCGATTTGATGACGGTCAAAGTTGGATGGCGCATGTTCGGCGACAATTCGTCCCTCACACATCACGATTAACCTGTCACTGAGTTCAAACAATTCATCAAGGTCTTCACTCACGAGAAGAACTGCGGCACCATGATTTCGTTGGTCGGACAACATTCTTCGAACGTCACGGGTCGCACCGATGTCAAGACCTCGGGTTGGTTGTGCGACTACCAACACTCTTGGCTTCCGTGATAACACTCGTGCAAGTAATACTTTTTGCATATTGCCGCCTGAAAGCGACTGAATTGGATCCTCCGGATCAGCTTTAATTCCAAATTGCTCAATCAGTAACCGAGCATGCTCACGCACGGCGTCTCGATTCACCCCGAAACCCTTTTTAAAATCATCGAGTCTCTCCAAAACCAGATTAATTGCAACAGACAATTCTCCAATCACACTTGCGTGTCGGTCTTCGGCTATTCGCCCAACTCCGGCGGCAATAAAATCTCTGGGTTTTCCTCGACTTAGATCGATTCCCAACACTTCGATTCGTCCAGCGGTGCAAGACAGCAAGCCATTCATTATTCGTACCAATTCGCTTTGCCCATTGCCGGAAACACCGGCGATTCCAAGTATTTCACCACTACGAACCTGAAGCGACACAGACTCAAGTCGATGCTCGCCAGTCTTTAACTGATAACTAAGTGCATCAAGGTTCAAAACTATTTGTGAGGGATTTTGCGTGGAGATCAACGTGTCATTGCTTATTGCACGACCAACCATGAGCTCAACCAGCGCATTATTCGTACACTCTGCAACTTTAAATGTGCCTACCACTTTGCCTTTTCGTAATACGGTAACCCGAGAACACATGTGCCGGATCTCGTGGAGTTTGTGAGTTATCAGAATTACTGCAATTCCATCTCGTGAGAGTGCCTTGACAGCAGAAAATAGTCCTTCTATTTCTTGAGGTGCAAGCACTGCAGTTGGTTCATCAAGTACGAGTATGCGACAACCTCGATAGAGAGCCTTCATGATCTCGACTCGTTGTCGCTGACCAACGGAAAGTGAAGAAACAACCGCAAATGGATCAATTTCAAGGCCAATATGCTCGCTGAGTTTACGAATCTCTGCAGCGGCCGTTTTGCGATCAAGAATAACTCGCTTGCTTCCTAATAACACGTTGTCAACCACCGACATCGGGCCGACCAAAGAAAAATGTTGCGTAACCATGCCGATACCAGCATGTATCGCATCAGATGGGCGACGGATACTTACTACTTCTCCATCAATCTCGATTGTCCCTGCATCACTGTGCGCCAGTCCATACAAAATTTTGACAAGTGTTGACTTTCCGGCACCATTCTCTCCGAGTAGCCCAATTATCTCGCCAACATGTACATCGAGATCAACACAATCATTAGCAACTAAATCGCCATACCGCTTTGTGATGCCGAGAAGCCGGACCGCAGCGCGGTCCGGCATCCCAACAAATTCAACTGTGCTCGACACTTGCTGTGTTAGCCCAAATTTACTGAGCCTGCTGGTTGTCCCTCATTAATGTCAACGCGGAACCCACCATTAGAAATCAATGCAAGTTGATCCTGAACTTTTTTCAGGAGGTCAGCCTTGACAAGTTTTTCGTTGATCGGAGCGATACTCGCTCCACCTTTGCCCATCATTGAGAAATCTTTCAAGTCTTGAGCGCTATATGCACCTTTAGAGACCTGACTGATGACGTACTTTACTGTGGCTGTCATGTTCCACACCGCGGACGACACAACTGTGTCGGGAGCAATTGAACTCTGATCGGACATATTACCCAATGCCAATACACCCTTCTCAGCCGCCGCTTCAATGACTCCTGCACGCTCTGCATACAAAACATCAACTCCGTCAGCGATCTGTGCAAGTGCCGCTTCCTTCGCAGTTGCTGGATCGAAGAAGCTGTTAATGAAAGTCACCTTCACTTCAACTTTTGGATTTACCAGCTGTGCACCTGCGATAAACGCATTCGCTAGACGGTTCACCTCGGGAATTGGCATTGCTCCAACAATTCCAATTTTGTTTGACTTAGTGAGTCCACCAGCGAGCATGCCGAGAAGGTACGCAGGCTCATGAATCCAGTTGTCAAACACACTCACATTTGGCTCTGTTGGTCCGTTGCCAGATCCAAATACAAATGCAGTTTCTGGACAATCGGCTGCGGCTGCACGGACTGCTTCTTCGTTGCCGAAAGCGTCGCCGAAAATAATTGCCGGTGCATCCTTCTGACATGTTTCCCGAAGCACTCGCTCCATGTCGCCGTCATATCCAATTTTGTCCATTGATGTGTACTCAATCACACCTGCGTCAGCCTCGGCTTGTAATGCGGCGTCAATAACACCATCCCATGGTTCCTCTTTCGGACTAGCAAAAGCTCCAAATACTTTTATTACTGCTGGTGCAACTGCTGCAGCGCTAGTTTCAGGTGCGTCAGTTGTTGATGAAGAGCTCGAACTTCCACAGGCAGCAACTGCAATTGCAGATGCAACCAGGAACGCCCCAGCCAACTTGGCTCTTGATTTCATTTATCCCCCATTTGTTGAATCGGACTAGAAGGCACGACATTAGCGCAAGGTTTCAACCTGAAAAAACCTCTAGTGTGGCTCGGTGGCCCATAAGCGATTGATCTATATTT
>CAZHIN010000085.1:0-5354 GCA_964532575.1 uncultured Acidimicrobium sp. | reverse complement strand
TGTGGTGAACGACGCACGAGCACGCGCTCTTGCTTGAACGAACCATCAGCATTGAGTGGAGTGTTGGCCTGAGCAACGACGTAGTTTTCTTCTTCGTCGGCTGGCATGTACACGATCTCGTTGGTGACCTTGCCGTTTTTGACGCGACGGTATGGGCTCTCGATGAAACCAAATGGGTTGACGCGAGCGAAGGTTGACAACGCACCGATCAGACCAATGTTTGGACCTTCTGGAGTTTCAATTGGACACATGCGACCGTAGTGAGAAAAGTGAACGTCTCGAACTTCGAAACCTGCGCGCTCACGACTGAGTCCGCCTGGTCCGAGAGCCGACAAACGACGGCGGTGGGTCAAGCCCGACAACGGGTTGACTTGGTCCATGAACTGCGACAACTGCGAAGTTCCGAAGAACTCTTTGATTGCTGCAACAACTGGACGCACGTTGATCAATGTCTGAGGTGAAATTGCCTCGACGTCTTGGGTGGTCATGCGCTCGCGCACAACACGCTCCATACGTGACAAACCAATACGTACTTGGTTCTGAATCAACTCGCCTACCGAACGAATACGACGGTTTGCAAAGTGATCTTGGTCGTCCAAGCGGTAGCCAGGCTCTTGCTTGACGAGGTGCAACAAGTACGACATCGTTGCCAACACTTCGCAACGGCTCAATACATCTTGACCTTCGGTTGGTACGTCGAGTTGACCGAGTTCGGTGCCAACTTTGAGACCAAACAACTGACCAATCTTTTCGATCTCTGCGCCGAGCTTGCGGTTGAGTTTGTAGCGACCAACGCGTGACAAGTCGTAGCGACGGTTTTCGAAAAATGCAGTTTCGAAATATGCGCGTGCTGACTCGAGGGTTGGTGGCTCGCCCGGACGTGCGCGCTTGTAAATTTCGATGAGTGCTTCTTCGCGGGTTGGAGCGATTGGACGCTCTTTTTCCCACTGGCCCTCAAGGAAATCGAAGTATGCAACGAAGCGATCCAAGAAACCTGGAGCGTTAATTTCGTCGTAACCAAGTGCGCGAAGCAATGTAAAGATGCCCAAGCGACGCTTACGTGCAACACGTGTGCCGGCGGTGACGTCTTTACCTGGCTTGTGCTCTACGTCGAACTCGAGCCACTCACCGCGGTATGGGTGAATTGTGCCCTTAACCAATTGGTGCTTCGACAAGTTACGCAAGCGATAGCGCTCGCCTGGCTCAAAAATCACGCCAGGTGAACGAACCAGCTGCGAAACAACAACACGCTCGGTGCCGTTGATCACGAAGGTTCCCTTTTCGGTCATCTTCGGGAAGTCACCCATGAACACGGTCTGCTCTTTGATTTCACCAGTTGGCTTGTTGAGGAAACGTGCGCGCACAAAAACTGGCGCGGCATACGTCATGTCGCGTTCGCGACACTCTGCAACAGTGAACTTAGGTTTTGGACAAAGATCTTCGTCTTCTGGATCGAACTCGAGTTCGAGTTGCAAGTCGTCGCTGAAGCCTTTGATTGGTGAAATATCATCGAAGGCCTCTTTGAGCCCTTCTTTGAGGAACCAGTCAAAACTCTCGCGTTGTACGGCGAGCAAGTCTGGAAGTTCGAGTGTTTCTGGAAGGGTCGCGAACGAATATCGTTCGCGTGCTGACGCACGTGAGGCCACTAAGTTACTCCTGATCGAGAAGCGATGAATACAAATCGACGCGCCCCGTGAACGACCCAATTGGGAAACTCACAAGACAACGCACGGCAACGGACTAGGCTACCGCCGCTTTCGCGGTTTACGCCCAGTCTTTTAGCAGGTCTGCGCGCTGGGACTGGTGTCCCAAACGCGAAAGACCTACAGGGATGGTGTTATTGCAACTCGACGGTTGCGCCGGCCTCTTCGAGCTTGGCCTTTGCCTTAGCGGCATCTTCCTTGCTGGCCTTCTCGAGAACTGGCTTTGGAGCGCCATCGACCAAGTCTTTGGCTTCCTTAAGACCCAGGCTGGTCAACTCGCGTACTGCTTTGATGACCTGAATTTTCTGGGCTCCGCCGTCCTTCAAGACAACGGTGAACTCATCTTGCTCGGCTGCTGCTGGTGCTGCTGCTCCGCCGCCGGCTACTGCAACTGCCGCTGGGGCTGCTGCTGTTACGCCGAACTTCTCTTCGAATGCATCAAGAAGGTCCTTGAGCTCGATGACGGTCAACTCTGCGATTCCGTCAAGAATCTGGTCTTTGGTAATTGCCATGATTGTTTCTCCTGTTTTCTGTATTGATCTGGTTATTGGATTTGGTTAATAGTTTGTTTTCTGATTACAACGTGTGCGTTATGCGGCTTCTTTGGACTCGATGAGCGACTTGAGACCATAAGCAACCTTGCGCAATGGTGCTTGCAGCAAGTTGGCTGTCTTGTTGAGCGGTGCTTGCAACATGCCAGCGAACTGGGCAAGAAGAACTTCGCGTGGTGGCAAGTCGGCCAACACTTTGAGTTCTCTCGCATCCACAGTTTTGCCGCCAATGACGCCACCCTTGAGCAACAACAATGGGTTTTCTGTGGCGTGATCGCGCAATGCCTTGGCGACTGCAGATGCGTCACCCTTGACAAACGTGATGGCAGTTGGGCCAACAAGCAAGTCGTTCAAACCGTCAAAACCTGCCTTGGATGCACCAAAGCGAGCAAGTGTGTTTTTGTAGACCTTGTATTCGGCGCCATGCACGCGCAATGAGCGGCGCAATTTGGCCAACGAACCTACGGACATGCCGCGGTACTCGGTGACCAATGCTGCGTCAGCGGCGGCAAACTTTGCTGCGACTTCCGAGACGACTGCGGCTTTTGCTGCATTTGGAGTTGTTGCCATGATGATCCTCGTTTATTTGGTTCGTGTAGCGCGAGTGCTCGTTTGACGTGAAACGAACACTTCAAGCGCTGCAACCGACGTGTCGGTCGCGCTCTTCGAAGGATCCGCCTCGTTTGGTAGAACCGAAGTTCTGTTATTCACTTGCTTTCGCTTGTGAACCAAATGTCTGTGGCGAGCAACTCTCACTTTTTGGTTTTTGCTGAATAAAAATGAGTGCTGTTATGTAGGTTGGTCAGGCTAGCGGGGTGTTTTGGCTATTCACCCCGCCACCAGACGGAAATAATCAGGAAATTACTAGATAGTTGTATTAATAGTTGCTGGTATCGATTTTGATGCCAGGTCCCATGGTTGAGGACACGTTGATCTTCTTGATGTAGCGACCCTTGGCCGAAGCCGGGCGGGCGCGCTGCAATTCGTCCAACACTGCCGAAAAGTTGGCTTCTAGAGCCGACAATTCAAAACTGGCCTTGCCAATTGGCACTTGTACGTTGCCGTACTTGTCGGTGCGGTACTCCACTTTTCCACCCTTAAATTCGGTGACTGCGCGAGCAACGTCCAAGGTGACGGTGCCGGTCTTTGGGTTTGGCATCAGACCACGTGGTCCGAGTGCACGACCCAATTTTCCGACCATTGGCATCAAGTCTGGGGTTGAGATAGCAATATCGAAGTCCATTTTTCCGGCTTCGATTGCTGCAGCAAGATCGTCGGTACCAACAATGTCGGCGCCTGCATCACGAGCAGCCTGTGCTGCTTCGCCTGCTGCGAACACTGCAACGCGCACAGTTTTGCCAGTGCCCGAAGGCAATGCAACAGTGCCACGAACTGCTTGGTCAGCTTTGCGTGGGTCGAGTCCCAAGCGAACTGCGAGTTCAATGGTTTCGTCAAACTTGGCTGTGGCCAATGACTTTGCTTTGGCAATTGCCTCGGACGATGCGTACATCGCTTCGACGTCGTAACTGGCAACTGCTGCTTTGTATTTTTTACCTAGTGGCATAAAGCCTCCCTCATTGTATTGTCGATCTGGCGAGGTAATCCAGATCAGACGTTGTTGTTAATAAAACTGAATCAGCCGACTGTCAAACCCATCGAGCGTGCGGTGCCGCGCACTTGTTGCTTGGCGGCTTCGATGTCGTTGGCATTCAAGTCAGGCATCTTGATCTTGGCTACTTCTTCGATGTCTTTTTCTGAAACCTTGCCGGCAATTTCTTTGCCTGGGTTCTTTGAAGCCTTATCGAGGCCGGCCTTTTGACGCAACAACACTGATGTTGGTGGAGTCTTGAGTACGAACGAGAACGTACGGTCTTCGTAGATGGTGATGTCGACAGGAATGATCGTGCCGGCTTGTGCTTCTGTCGCAGCGTTGTACTGCTTCACGAAGTCCATGATCTGGATGCCGTGTGGTCCGAGTGCGGTACCTACTGGTGGGGCTGGTGTTGCCTTGCCTGCAGGAATCTGAATCTTGACGACTGCTTTAACGTCTTTTTTGGCCATGAGAGTATTTCTTTCTGTGTTGCGTTCGTATTGAGAATTAGAGCTTGGCTACTTGGCTGAAGTCCATCTCGACCAAGGTCTCGCGACCAAAGATGTTGACGAGTACTTTCAGTTTCATGTGGTCTTGGTTTACTTCGGCGACTTGTCCAGTGAAGTCGGCGAATGGGCCTTCCTTCACGCGCACGCCTTCGCCAATTTCGTATTCAAACTTCGGCGCCTTGCGCTTCGGTGCATCTTGTCCGTCACCCTTTGCGGTCAAGAAGGTTTCTACTTCTTTGCGCGACAACGGTGTTGGCTTCTGACCCTTTTGGCTTTGGCCAACGAAACCCGTGACGCCTGGTGTATTGCGAATGCAATACCACGTGTCATCGTCCATCTCGCAACGAACGAGTAGGTAGCCAGGGAAAACTTTTTTCTGAACGGTCTGCTTGCGGCCGCCCTTGAACTCGACAACGTCTTCCATCGGAATAACGATTTCGTAAATGCGATCTTCGATGTGCATCGATGCAATGCGCGACTGCATGTTGAGTTGCACTTTCTTTTCGTAACCACTCTGCGAGTGAACAACAAACCATTGTCCTGGTCGCAACCACGGACGATCGATCTCTTCTTCCTCTGCGTCCTCGCCGTCGGTGAGGTCGAAGGCAACATCGGGCGCGACCGTATCGGTCGTGTCGAGTGGATCGTGGGTAAGAGTTGCGTCGTCAGTCATAATGTTTGCCGTTCAGTGCGGGGTCAGTCCTTGTAAAGCCAGCCAGAAAGTATGCCAAATACTGCGTCCAATCCCCCCACAAACGCAGTAATCACCACAACAGTGGCTAAAACAATGATTGAGTAGCGGCGGATTTCGGGCCATTTTGGCCAGGCAACCTTGCGCATTTCGTCGCGAACCTCGCGAATGTATTGGGCTGGGCTGGTGCGCTCTTTGGTCTGACGTGGCGCGACCGAAGCACGGGCTTGGCGAACTGGTGCGCCCTGCTCGTTGACTTCGCCCATTTTTTGCATGGCGCGCTTCTGTTGACGGTTGAGATCCATTGAC
>CAZHIN010000084.1:3814-5378 GCA_964532575.1 uncultured Acidimicrobium sp. | reverse complement strand
GAGTCACCCAGGCCCACACCGAGCCAAACCGTGACAACACTCAGCGTTGTTTAGATTTCTAAGGCGTCGACGAGCGGCACATTGGACATGCGCACCGCGCCGTCTTTTGTGATCAAGACTTGCTCTTCAATTTTTACGCCTTCTTTACCACCAACTTCACCGATATAACTTTCGACGCAGACGCACATGTCTTGCTCAAACACTCCGTCATAACCCCAGTCGTCGAAGTCAATCGCGTAAGCAACGGTTGGGCTTTCGTCGACCATGCCGGCGCCGTGCACCATCATCATGTATCGGTTGGGAAGGAACTTGTCTGGCACAGGCCAGCACTGTTGTGAGAACTCTTTGAACGAGAGACCCGGTTTGATGAGATCAATGTTGGTGAGCAATTGTTCTTGGGCGATGTCATACAACATGCGCTGATTGGCTGTTGGTGCTTTGCCTGGGCACACGTAGGTGCGAGAGATGTCGGCGAGGTAACCCATTGGGCCAACCATGTCGGTATCGAATGCAACTATTTCACCGGCCTCGATCACTTTGTTGCCGGACTCTTGAAACCACGGGTTGGTGCGCTGGCCTGATGCAAGCAGGCGACACTCAACCCACTCGCCGTCGTGAGCAATGTTGTTGTCGTGAAGCACACCCCACAGTTGGTTTTCGGTAATGCCTGGCCTGATTGATTCGCGCATGCGGTTGACACTCACGTCACAAACATCGATTGCAAGTTGCAGGCACTGAATCTCTTCTGGCAGTTTGATCATGCGGGCTTTTTCGACCGGTTCTTGTGCATCAAATAACGAAATGCCTGCATCGGTGAGGTGCTTTGCCGCCCATGGTTCACAGCGATCGACAGCCAAGCGCTGATCGGATCCGCCATATTGGCGCATGAGGTCGATGATGTCACGGGACCACAACTCGATCTTTTCGGTCGCACGCGGGCCAGTAATGAAATAGAAGTTGGAGACACCGACACGAAGTTCATCGATGGTTTCAATGCCCTCTGAAAGATGTTTTGATGTGCCGTACTCAAACATGACAACAGGCCCGTCGACCGGTACGAACACATAACGACCAGGGGCGTGCATTGTCCAGACCATCATGTTGCGCGAGCCGGTGGCATACCGAATATTCATCGGGTCACTGAGCAGTGCAGCGCCGTAACCGTGGGCTGCAAGTTGAGTGCGAAGTTTGGCCAAGCGTCCAG
Organism: uncultured Acidimicrobium sp.; assembly: GCA_964532575.1. Classification (GTDB taxonomy): domain Bacteria; phylum Actinomycetota; class Acidimicrobiia; order Acidimicrobiales; family Ilumatobacteraceae; genus UBA3006. The sequence goes on along the minus strand of CAZHIN010000084.1, from coordinate 4,174 downwards.
AGCGCAACTTAAGTTCGTTGATCTCGCTGATGCGTCGAGGAACGTCGATTGCTAATTCGGCGATGTGCGGAGTGAAGGCCTCGGCGCTAAATGTCTCGCGCGATGTGGTTGGTCGCTGTTGGGCAGACCCATGTATGCGGCTCATTGTTCCCATGGTGGTGTCCAGTCACCAGCTAAGCGCATGGAAATATTGGCGTCATCTTCAATGCGTTTTGCCACGTGAAGTTCGGCTGCGTTTGCGCCGTAGCGCTCTTTGGCTACAGCAAAAGCACTGCGCGCTGCGTCGGTCATGGGCAATGACGCAGTGATGTTTGCGCCGAGTTCGCCAATGAGATTGAGATCCTTCATACACAGGTCAAG
>CAZHIN010000084.1:0-3793 GCA_964532575.1 uncultured Acidimicrobium sp. | reverse complement strand
AAAAATAGATGGCGCGTCGTGTCGCACAACAAAACTGTCGCCGACACTTTCTTTGATGGCGTGCCACAGCGTGCCGAGCTCGACACCATTGCCGATGCCGATTGCAAAACCTTCACCGATGGCAGCAGCAGCAATAAACCACAACTGGTTGGTAACGAGTTTGACAACGTTGCCCGTGCCGCGCGGGCCACAGTGAATGACGAGACCGAGATTGTTCAAGATTGGTGTCACTCGAGCAACAGGGTCTTTATCTCCACCAATAAAGAGTGTGAGCTTTCCGTTTCGTGCACCGTCAACCGCGCCGGTGACAGGGCAGTCGACAACCTGAACACCCGAAGGTGCAGCCGCAGCAATTGTTTCAACTAAGTCTTTGCGATTGGTGGTGAGGTCGACCCAGATAGAGCCAGACCGTAGATGCGCGAGCGCACCGTTGTCGCCCAACATGACGGCTTCAACATGATCGGGTCGTGGCAACGATGTGAGAAAAATGTCGGCACCCTTTGCGCAATCGGCTGCCGAAGTTGCTGCGGTGGCACCTTGGTCAACAACGCGCTGCAATGCTTCATTATTAATGTCGAAAGCAGTGACCTTGTAGCCAGCCTGCACGAGGCGGATGCACATTGGTCCGCCCATATTGCCGCATCCGAGAAAACCTATGGATGGAAGAGCGTCTGTGGAACTCGCATGTTGGTTCATAGTGGTATTGACAATAATTGATAGCGAGCACGTTCTGTCTATGCGAAAGACTTGATGACGTGGATATAATTTCGCTTGGTATGAACAAAAATAATATCAAAGCCGAAGTTTCTGATACTTGGCTACGAGCTTTTGTTGCTGCCACACGAAGCGGCAGTTTTAGTGCCGCTGCTCATGCACTTGGCGTTGGGCAATCGGCAGTGACCCACTCGGTTGCGCGCCTCGAAAATGCGCTTGGAATACGTCTCTTTATAAGGACACCGTCGGGCATTGTGCCTACGGCTGCCGGTGCAAACCTGTTTGAACGAATCTCGCAACTCTTCGTCGATATAGATAGGGCAGTTGAGTTGGCTCGGCCAAACCAGGGCGACCCAACGGTCACGCTGTCGGTTTCGACATCGCTTGCTACGTATTGGTTGATGCCGCGACTTGTTGAATACAAGCGCGAACACCCCCACGTGCACCTGCGCGTGATTACCCGCGACACCGATACATCGATTGGTAACGATGATGCGGATCTGTGGATTCCGCTTGGAAACGTGGATCGACCTGATTTGGTGTCAACACGTTTTTGTGATGAAGAAATTGTTGCTGTTGCTTCGCCTGCTGTTGCGCGACCAATCATTGAGAACGGCATCAAGTCGATGGCCACTGCAGACCTTGTCAATCTTGAGCAACGGTTTTCGGCGCGGTTCAGTTGGCAAATGTGGTTTGACAATAACAAGATCGCGTCACCAGACCCCAACATGGTGTATCAATCAAACGATTACTCGCTGGTATTGCAAGCTGCAGTTGACGGCGAAGGTGTTGCACTTGGTTGGACACATTTGGTGGCCGACTTGTTGGCAGAAGGAAAGCTCATGCGCATCGGCGGAACCATTCGCACACAGAATCCGTTTCAGGTGATGTACCGCAAAGGTCTGGCACTCAATGACTCGGTTGCATCAGTGCTTGAGTGGATCACCAAAGAAGGACACAAGACTCTCGGAGATTAGGCGACTGTATTTGTTGGCTAATACTTTTAGTAATGTCTCGCTTCGATTTTAGTCCGACCCAAAAAGGCCGAATACGGCTTAAAAATAAGGCAACATTTGCGCTTCTGTCGTACCATTCGTGTCGTGGTCGAACAATATTTCGGTATTGATTTTTATCACACCTACCAAAAATCAACTTAATAAAGGGGAAAAATGTCGATCACAGATCAAATCTCAGAGGAAGTTTCGACAAACGGTTTGTCGCGACGTCGTTTCATTCAGGGTGCAGCAGCAGCGGGTGTCTCAATTCCGCTTTCGCAAATGCTGAATGACTCGGGAGTAAGCGCAGCAACTAGCACCACACTGCGAGTAGCAACCGGCAAGCAAGAACACGTTGCGGCACCATGGGAAACATCGGGTGGTTCATTGTTCATTTTGAGCATGGTCGGCGAATGGCTCTGCTGGCAAAAGCCAGATGGTGGTCTTGAGCCTCGTATTGCCGAAAGCTGGACTTCATCTGCTGATGCCAAGCAGTGGGTATTCAAGATCCGCAAGGGTGTTAAGTTCAACGACGGCACGCCATTGACGGCAGACGACGTTGTCTACACATACACATCGATCTTCGACAAAGCCATCACCAAGGGCATTTCACGCTCGAAGGGAAACTACGACAACATTTTGGAAGCAAAAGGTGTCGTGAAAGTTGATGCAAACACAGTGCAATTCAACTTGTTGCAATCAGTTGCAAACTTTCCATACTTCGTTTCATCCGCTTCGTACGGAATGTGCATCATCAAGAGTGGTGCATTCGGTGGAGCAGGCTGGGAAAAGACAATGGTTGCCGCTGGTCCATGGAAAATGGTGACCCACGTCAACACCGAGAGCACTGTGTATGAGAAGAACCCGTACTACTGGGACACAAACTTCAAGCCTGGTTTCGACAAAGTCGAATTCATTCAGTTCCTTTCAGCAGCAGCAGCATTGCCGTTGTTGAAAACTGGCAAGCTCGACTACATCGCAGCACTCGAAGCATCAGATGCGATTGCACTCGACAAGTCAAAGTACAACATTGCAACAACCAAGATGGGTGCAGGCGGTTTGCACGCACACATGCGCACGAACTTCGGTCCTTTTCAGGACAAGCGAGTTCGTGAAGCAGCAGCACTTTCAATTGACCGTGTTGGCTACATCGCAGGTGTACTCAAGGGTCTTGGTGGTGTCATTGCCAACGACAGCGTCATGGACGCATACCCATCGGCAGACAAATCAGTTCCACAGCGTAAGCAAGATCTTGCACGAGCCAAGGCATTGATGAAGGAAGCCGGCGTTCCAAACGGTTTCAGTGTTGACTTGTCAACATGGGCTCGTGACGACATCAACAAGTACGCAAAGTTGATCAAGTCATCGTTCGCCAAGATCGGCATCAAAGTTAACTTGGTCATCGACGGTTCAGACGGTGGTTCGGCTGTGTACTACACATACGATCCGTATCCATCCAAGCCAGGCAAGGTCAACCAGTTCGATAACCACTCATGGTTGGCTTCCAACTTGGGTATCACCGAATGGTCTGGCCGTGGTGTTCCTGACACTTACTTGATGCGCGAATTCCGCTCAACAGGTGACTGGAGCGGCGCAATGCTCGACAGTCGTGTGATGGACGCAGCAGTCGACGCGTACTTGCAGGCACTTTCGCCAGCAGCGAAGAAGAAGGCAAGTAAGGCAATTCAAGAAGCTTGTCTTGCAGAGACACCATATTTGATCGTCAATACGGCGATCAACGTGACTGCCTCGCGTAAGACAGTTACTGGACTTGCCATCAACGGCATGCTTCAGATTGATTGCAGCAAAATCAAAAACGTCTAACTAGAGCCTGGTAACTCTAGTTTTCCCAAGCTAGGGGTCGGTTACAACCCTGTACCGGCCCCTAGCTTCTTTTATTTACGCACCTGTTTGTGCGTCGCTTAGTGCCACCAGCGAACAATGTCTAACACCTAAGCAGGCCCAAAACCAGTAGGAGACTTCACTCCAGACTGAGACATCGGCGTTATAGACACCGATGTATTCAAGATATTGAGACTCACCCGACATGAGATTAATTATGACTGAAAAGTGACGTGAGCAAA
>CAZHIN010000083.1:0-5747 GCA_964532575.1 uncultured Acidimicrobium sp. | reverse complement strand
GATGAGGTCACGCGTGTTATTTCGCAATTCGCGGGAAGGCACTTCGGTCATTTTCAAACTGTAGCACATATGCTACAGCAGGGGTATTACACGGTTATTTACCGGCTATTGGCCGCTGGCTATTGACCACTCATAGTCACGTCGCGGATCACGAGCGTCAAGCCCACAGCACGCGATGGCAACCAATCGATGTCGCCACCAATAGCCACGATGTCGAGCAACATGCGTTGCAGCGTCGAAGCAATTGTGAACTCACGAACTGGTTCGGCAACTGCACCATTGCGAATCATCATGCCCGATGCACCAGTTGAAAAGTCGCCAGAGATTGGGTTTACACCGCTGTGCAAGCCCTGCACCATTTGAATCCAAACGCCGTCGTCAACGCCCTTGATCAACTCTTCTTGGCTCTGAGTGCCAGGTTGCAATTGCATTGCCAAACAACCAACGCCTGGCGTGCCGGCAAAGCCGCCGCGTGTTGCGTTGCCTGTGCTCTTTGTGCCGGTGCGGCGCGCGCTGTAACTCGACTGCACAAACATCTTGAGCACACCATTTTCAATCAACACGTTGCGACGCGCAGCCAGGCCTTCCCCGTCAATGTCGGTAGCCGTGTATGCAAGCGGGTTCGTTGGGTCATCAACAAGTGTGATGCGCGGGTCTGCAACTGTTTCGCCAAGTTTGTCGGCAAAAAAACTGCGGCCCTTCGAAACGTTTTCGCCATTGAGCGTGCTCGAGAGCACTCCCAAGAACTGCGACGTCACATATGGATCAAGAACAACCGTGGTGCGCTTGCTTGGCGGCTTTACAGCGCCCAACAAACGTGTTGCACGTTCGGCTGCTTCGCGCGCAGCTTTTGGCAAGTTGAATTCTTTTGGCGAGTCACCAACCGAAAAACTAAAACCAGTCTGTGTCTCGTCGCCGTCATCGGCAAGCGTGCTCACCGATACGTAACACGAGTTTCCTCGTCCGCTTTCACGAATACCGGTGGTTGTTGCAACCGCAACTTCGCCCCAGCCATCGTCGTAGTTGGACTCTTCAACACGCACTCGTGAGTCCATGCCCAGCGTAAGTTTTTCGAGTTCTTTCGTCAGCGAGATCTTGTCGGCCGTTGCGTATGCAGCCAATTCGTCGTCCCAAAACTTTTGCGGAATTTGCGCAACACCATCTGGTTCAGCAAGCCCTGCATATTCATCTGGCGTACCAAATGCCACGTTGTCGCGCGCATCGGCAAGTACTTCGGCAATGGCGTCGGCATCGAGCGTGCCCGCATAGGCAAAGCCGGTGCGACCATCTTTAATCACCCGAATGCCAATGCCTTCGCTTTGTGCCGAAACAAAGTGCTCTACTTCACCTTCATACACGCGCACTGCTGTCTCGCCACCACGGCTGACATAGGCCTCAATTTGCTCGCCTTTTGTGGCCTTTGCAACTACTCGGTCAACAATTGCTTGCAGGTCAGGAACTGTTGCGCTCACGCTGCTGTTCCACCAATGGTCATGGCCTTCACGCGCAGCGTTGGTTGACCATCGCCCACTGGCACGCCCTGGCCATCTTTGCCGCACATGCCTGGGTTGCCCATTGCAAAGTCATTGCCAAGCAGATCAATATCTTTCAACACCTGCGGTCCGTTGCCAATCAAGTTGCTTTCGCGCAACGGTTCAGTGATCTCGCCATTTTCGATGAGATATGCCTCGACCATTCCAAACACAAAGTCGCCGCTTGCTGTGTCAACACTGCCGCCACCAAGTTTTGCCACATACACACCGTGTTCAGTTGCGCGCACAATGTCATCAGGGTCTTCGGTTCCATTGGTTACAAACGTGTTGGTCATGCGCACCATTGGTAAGTCTGCATAACTTTGTCGACGACCATTGCCACTTTGGCGACGGTTCTCCTTACGTGCACGCAAGAAGTCCCACATGTAATCGGTCAAAATTCCGTTTTCAATTAGCACGTTGCGTTGCGATGGATGACCTTCGTCGTCGATGCCGATTGCGCCCCACTCGCCACTCATTGTTCCGTCATCGATCAACGTCACGAGAGGTGATGCAACAAGTTCGCCCATCTTGCCGCGATACACGCTTGCACCTTTGCCAACGAGGTCTGCTTCAAGTCCGTGTCCACATGCTTCGTGAAACAACACGCCGCCACTGCCCTGCTTGATCACCACTGGCAATGAACCAGACGGTGCTGGGCGAGCCTGCAATTTTACAATTGCTTGCTTTGCGGCACGTATCGCCATTTCTTCAACATCGTTCTCGTCAAACACTTCAAAACCGATGGTGTGACCAAGCGAGTCATAACCCGTTTGCATTCCTGCATCGCCTGTTGCCACAACGCTCACGCGAAACAGCGTGCGCACTTGATCGTCGGCACTAAACACTCCGTCGCTGTTGGCAACCAAGATGCGCTTGTACGAGTCGCCATACGCTGCCGACACTTGCACGATTGCTCCGTCGATTGAACGGGCTGCAGCATTGGCCCGATTTAGTAGCGCGACTTTGCTCGCTTTTGGAACTTCGTTCGGTGCAATACGCACGGTGTTTACAGGGTGACGCAGCAACGGCTGCAAAGCAATCTTGTGCACTCCGCCGTCACCTTGCTTGGCAGCCGCAGCCGCGGCTTCGGCGGCTGCAAGCAACCCACGTTCAGACAAATCGGAAGTATGTGCGAACCCAGTTGTGTCTCCGGCAACAACGCGAATGCCAGCCCCACGGTCGCGACCGCTCGTAACCTGCTCGACTTTGCCATCATCGAGCCCAGCCGAGGTGGAGCGCTTGTCCTCTATATAGATCTCTGAAAACTCGGCCCCGGTTGCCCGACCTTTAGCCAAGACTTTGGCAATTACATCGGCTTCAACAAGATTCTCGCGAGTGCTTCTAGACGCGTTAATAGTCATAGTTATCAGCCTACAATTTTTATGTGACGAGCAGCCCAAAGCCAGCAACGGCGGTTGCTGTGCCACGCCACCACCGCACTTTGTGGTGGAAAGAGGCGTTAATTGTCACGGCGTTCTACACCACATATACGTTGATCCGCAACAGGTTTGGTTCAGCATTCATTAACGGCGAAGACCGCCCAGTGCACGCGTTCACAAATGCAATGCGAGTGATCAGATTTGAGCGACTCATTGGACTCTTTCACGAAGAGTCGATTCAAGGATTTTTCTTGCCACATGTGTGGTTGATCAAAGCCATGAACACGTATTACGGCACTGCGCACTTCATAGTTACGCTCACCGTGTTTGTTTTGCTGTTTCGCCGCCGACCAGATGTGTTTGGACAGTGGCGCAATACGTTGGCGGCCATGACTGCATTGGCGATTGTCGGTTTTGTTTTGTTTCCGCTCATGCCACCACGACTACTCGATGCACCGTGCCCAAAGGCTGGCGTTGGTTTCGGTGGTGCTTGCATTGAGAGTCCGTTACGCAACTACAACGGTGCGCTCAACTTTGGTTTCGATGACACGGTCGAAATATTTGGTGGACCATTGCACTTCAACAAAGGTGCAGCCGCAAAACTTTCTAATCAATATGCAGCCATGCCCTCATTACACATTGGATGGTCTACGTGGTGCGTGTTTGCATTGTGGCCGATTACCAAAAAAAGATGGCAGCGAATCGCACTATTTTTGTATCCGATGCTGACCCTGTTTTGCATCATCGTCACCGCAAATCATTTTTGGCTCGATGGTCTCGGTGGACTACTTGTTTTCGCAGTTGGCTACGCGCTTGGCACCAGGCTTCACCGCTGGAACCACCAGAGGCTTGATCATCGCCTTGCAACCCAGATGACTTCGCACCCGTCTCATTAGTCACAACGCCAAATCGCCTTATTAGCGCAGCAAGATAGTCAGATAGCGTTATGGGTCATGGCGCTCGCAGATATCCGTCAACCCAGCGATTTGCAGGGTTTGACCACACCCGAACTCGAGCAATTGGCAGCCGAAATCCGCGACTTCGTTGTGGGGGCAGTCTCTGAAACAGGTGGTCACTTGGGTTCCAACCTCGGAGCCGTCGAACTCACGCTTGCCCTTCACCGCGCTTTTGAGTCGCCGCGTGACGCCATTTTGTGGGACACCGGTCATCAGGCATACATTCACAAAATTGTTACTGGCAGGCGTGGCGGCTTTAGCCAATTGCGTCAAGCGGGTGGCATTTCTGGTTACCCAAGTCGTGAGGAAAGCGTGCACGACTTCATCGAAAATAGTCATGCATCCACCGTGCTCAGTTATGCATACGGTCTCGCTGTTGCTCGCGATGCCGGCCAAACACCCGACCGCAGACACATTGTCGCAGTGATCGGCGACGGCTCGATGACGGGCGGAATGGCGTATGAAGCGCTCAACAACCTTGGTCACTCGGGCAAGCGAGTCATCATTGTGCTTAACGACAACGGTCGTAGCTATGCACCAACAATTTCCAACCTCACCAAGGGCGGCCCAGCCGAGCGAGTCTCACGAAAACTTTCCAACACACTCACCAATATTCGTCTCAACCCTGTGTATGTGCGTCGTCAACGCAAATTTGAAACGTTTCTCAAAAAAATACCGTTCATTGGCAACCAAGCCGAGCGAGGAATGGAAGCATTCAAAGCCGGCGTTCGAGAGTTTTTGCAACCACCAGCATTTTTTGAAGCTCTCGGTGTTCGATACATCGGACCAATTGATGGTCATGACATTGAAGCAATGGAGTACGCGTTCAATGCCGCACAAGAGCGGGTCGAAGAAGGACCCATTGTTATTCACGTGATTACTCAAAAAGGTCGTGGATACTCGCCAGCAGAGGATGATGACGAAAAACATTTGCACGATGCACCAGTGTTTGACCCAATCAATGGTCCGCCAAAATCTGTACCGACTGGTTACACCGAAGCGTTTGCAGACACCATTATCAAACTCGCCGAGCAAGACTCACGCATTGTTGCAATCACTGCCGCGATGCCCGGGCCAACTGGTCTCATTCAGTTTCAAGAACATTTTCCAGATCGTTTCTTCGACGTCGGCATCGCCGAACAACATGCAGTCACTGCATCTGCAGGTATGGCAATGGGCGGCATGCGTCCCGTCGTTGCGTTGTACTCAACATTTTTAAATCGTGCATGGGACCAAGTTGTCTACGACGTTGCGCTGCATCGCCTACCTGTCATTTTTTGTCTTGACCGCGCAGGCATCACGGGTGACGATGGCCCAAGCCATCACGGCGTGTACGACATGGCGTTGCTCTCCAAAGTTCCCGGCATGCGCGTGCTTGCACCGTCGAGCACTCAAGACTTGCAACAGATGCTGAGCGATGCCATTTCGCTTGCCGACACTGGCCCGGTTGCTATTCGATACCCAAAGGGCTTGGCTCGCAATGTCGATGAGAACGACATCGGCTCGGGCCTGCAGGCGCGCAAACTCGTTGACGGCCCAACTAAGCGAGTATGCATTTTGGCCATCGGCAAACTCGTTGGTGCTGCACTCGAGGCTGCCGAAACGCTTCACGCCAGCAATGTTGACGCAACGGTGTGGGACGTGCGCTCGTGCGCCCCTCTTGACCCTGCAATGATCGCAGACGCTATGCAACACGATGTTGTCATCACCGCCGAAGACGGCATTCGAGATGGCGGCATTGGCATGACCATCGAAAACACGATCAATGACTCGAGCAAGTCAATAGCAGCCAACAAACGACCGATTATGCATGTGCTCGGTGTGCCCACCAAATTTGTGGCCACGGCAAAACCGCAGGTGATTCTGCATCAAATGGG
>CAZHIN010000082.1:0-6213 GCA_964532575.1 uncultured Acidimicrobium sp. | reverse complement strand
AAGTTGAAAGACCCGCCCGAAAGGGCGGGTCTTTTGTATTTACGGAACACTTCGCCGTATTGCCAAAAAGAAACTCGACGTGGTGATTGATAAGACCTTCGGTCGCGTTTTGCTCACCCCGTAGGGCAATAATGGCGAGGTGACTTACCTCGAAATAGACCGCTCCAATATTCGACACTTCCGAATGCACACCACTGAACCTGTTGCACTTGCTGCTGGCGAGGTGCGTTTAACTCTTGATCGATTTGCGCTCACATCGAACAACATCAGTTACGCCTTGAGTGGCGACTTTTTGGATTACTGGGGATTCTTTCCTGCTGCAGATGGCTGGGGCAGATTGCCTGCAATGGGATACGGAATTGTAAGCGAATCGGCAAACCCAGATGTTGCGGTGGGTGGAAGATATTTCGGTTTCTTCCCCGTTGGCAGTGAACACATTGTGCAAGCACAGTCTTCCAGCAGCGGATTTATTGATGCAGGAACGCATCGAGAAAAACACGCCATGGCGTACCGAGCCTTTGACCGTGTTGCTGATACAGCAGGTGAAAACGACAACGCCATTCTCATCTTCCGCGGACTGTTCATGACATCGTTTCTTGCAGAAGACTTTCTTCGTGAAGAGCGTTTTTATGGTGCAACTCAAGTGTTGATCACCAGCGCATCCAGCAAAACCTCAATCGCGCTCGCCCATTGTTTGCGAGCACATTCCTCAATGCGCGTCGTTGGGCTCACATCGGCTGCCAACGTTGACTTTGTGGATAGCGTTGGCGAATACCACGACGTTGTTACGTATGGCGACATCAATTCACTAGATCCGTCAATTCAAACCGTGATCGTTGACATGGCGGGCAACCCAGAAATCGTCGCTTCTATACACACGCACTTTGGTGAATCACTGAAGTATTCGTGCAGTATTGGCGCAACGCATTGGGATCAAACCAGCCATCGAGTGGATACACCGGGACCAAAACCACAGTTCTTCTTTGCCCCAAGTCAAATCTCCAAGCGCAGCAAAGAGTGGGGTCGCGAAGAACTGAACAATCGACTCGAGAATGCCTTCACCACTTTTATTGAAGGATCAAAACACTGGTTACGAATTGAGCACCTGCATGGTGCAGATTCAGTGAGCGATACTTACTCGCAGCTCGTTGCCGGGAGAATGTCGCCCGAAATCGGCAACATCTTGTCGTTCTAGTTTCTAGTACGGAAGCGTGTAGGTGTTTTCGAATTCGTCTTGCACTACCGTGGCCAGCGTTGCACTCGTGTCAACAACTAATTCAACATCCAACACACGTGTGCGATACGACCAGCCCTCCGGAAGCGCAAGTCGATCACCCAGAGTTGCTAACGACTCTTCGGTCATGCCTGTGTCAACACCAACGCAGCGCGCCTGCATCACAAACGGACGACCGTCGGGATCGACCAATTCATAAACAGTTTTTCCCGCATCCCAGAAAAATACTGCTCCACGATTTACATTGCGAACCACATATGGACCTGCTGCAAAATCTGCGCCTAACGGAATAGTCGCAATACGTCGCATTTGGATGCCATTGAAATCTTTAAACACAGGGTCGACCACAGCAACTTTTGAACCCAATCCATCAAGCTGCCAATAACGAGGGCCGTTTAACTTGACAAACACGGCATCCATGTCTTTCGCGATGGCACCAGCGTCAAGCGTTTCCCACAATTCCTGTGGGCAATCGTTCAACATTTGTGTGCCGTAGACCTCGGCTTCAAGTCCGGTGTCACGCAGAAACACCGCGAGGACTTCGCCGTAACGAACGCCGCGCATCTGGTCAATGAGTCGCTGTGGTGCGATATCAGTCATGGAAAAACCTTAGTTCGTTCAGCGTGTGCCAGCACTTCTAGGCTTCGCCCATGAATTATGAAGACATCGCGCAGGCCCGCAGAAGTATTCGTGGATACAAATCAGATCCCATCCCTCGTGAAACTCTTGAAGAAATTATTCACATTGCCAAGCAGGCGCCATCGTCCATGAACACTCAGCCCTGGCACTTCCATGTGCTGACGGGCGAGCCACTCGAACGCATTCGTAAAGGCAACACCGAAAAGATGATGGCTGGTTCTTCGGTAGATCGCGAGATCAAGTTGAATCATGGTTATGAAGGCCTACACCGGGAACGACAAGTTGAAATCGCGGTTCAGCTTTTTGAGGCCATGGGTATTGCGCGCGACGACAAAGAACGTCGCATGGACTGGGTAATGCGCGGATTCCGTCAGTTTGATGCACCGGTATCCATTGTCATCACCGTTGACAAAGCGCTTGCCGATGACACCATCGCTCACTTTGACTGTGGCGCTGCAACATACGGTCTGGTGCTTGCCGCGTGGTCAAAGGGTATTGGTTCAGTAATCAATGGTCAAGGAATTATGCAGTCTTCGGTAGTGCGAGAAAACGCAAACATTCCTGAAGACCAAGTGATCATGACCTGTGTTGCAATGGGCTACCCCGATGAAACGTTTGTGGCGAACGACGTGAAGTCACGCCGCTCGCCTAACGACAAGGTTGCCTCGTTTATCGGTTTTGACTGATAACTGCACAGCGAGACGATTTGCCTGAAGCATTTATCAGTGATTGGTTTGTCGACCACAAAACGGCTAAACCATTCACATGGAAGATGTCGTACTTATCCCTTCATTGGGTCGTCCAGCTTCAGACTTTGACTTGCTGTCACAGTCAATTCGTAAGTCCGGGTATCGGGTATTTGCCATTGATCCACGACCAGAATTTCCTGGTCAACCAAATCTGCATGATTTAGCGCGTGACACAGTTCAACAACTTGATGACCTTGGGTTGACAAATTTCCATCTTGTCGGACATGCTTTTGGCAACCGTTTATCTCGTTGCATTACTGCCGATTACGCAGACCGAGTGCTTTCGTTGACTTTGCTTGCAGCGGGGGGTCTAGTTGAGCCTCCGAAAGCCGTTTGGGAACTCTTGTACTCCTGCTACGACAAAACTCTGAGCCCAGAAGATCATCTCAATGCTGTACGACTTGCATTTTTTGCAGATGGAAATGATGCGAGTAAATGGACGGATGGTTGGATGCAAGATGTGATGAGATACCAGCGCAAAGCGATTACCTCCACCTCACGAGAAGATTGGTGGTCTGCATCGATACAGCGAGTACTTGTTGTACAAGCACTCCAAGATGCGATAGCACCCGTTGAAAACGGCCGGAGATATCAGTCGGAAAGTGCACCCCATGCTCGATTAGTAGAGATTGATAGAGCCGGACACGCGATGCTGCCCGAGCAACCAGAAGCAATCGCCTCCGCTGTTATCAGATTTCTTCAAGATAGTGAATCGGTCCGATGATGAGTCGAAACCTTGTAGGCGTTCTCGGAACAGTAATTATTGCCATCTATGCAATCGGATCTGGTCGCATGGTGGCTACTGATGCGCAGTGGTATCAATCACTTTCAAAACCAGCTTGGCAACCGCCCAACAGTGTGTTTGGAATCATCTGGCCGTACAACTTTGCGATGCTTGTCGTTGCTACTTGGCTTGTTGCAGGTCGCCTATCAAACACGAATCAAGTGGTGTGGCTGATTTCGCTCGCGCTTAGTGTCGTCGCCGCACTTACTTGGGCATGGCTGTTTTATGGACCACACTTACTTCTTGCATCGGGTTTCGCACTCGTACTAGCGACAGTGTTCACGATTCCACTTCTTGTCATCGCATTTCGCGCATCGCCAATTCTCGGTTTTGCATTCCTGCCTTACCAACTTTGGTTAGCAGTTGCCACTTCACTTGCATTTGGATACGCCGCGAAATAGCCGTTATTGGTTTGCGCCTTCAGCGCTGCGTAATGCTTATTCTGCGTCGATAACGAATGCGTCAAGGCTTGCAGGCTTGCCAGCCAACAGGATCAACTCACCTGGTTGCAGGATCGTCGCCTGATCTGCATGTTGAAACTCGCCTCCCGGCGGTTTGATGCTGACAATTGTAACTCCGTACTTTTTACGGATTGCTAAATCGCCAAGCGGGCGGCCGAGACAACTCTTTGGAGCTTCCATTTCAACGAGTGCAAAGTTGTCCTCCACGTGGAAGTAGTCGGTTACACGGCGCGCGATGCTGCGTGCAGTGCGGTAACCCATGTCATTTTCTGGCTGGATCACACGACTGACACCAACTCGCTCCAGAATCTTTGCATGATCGAGCGAAACGGCCTTTGCCCACACCATCGGCACCTTTAACTCATCAATAAGCACGAGTGCAGAAAGCACAGAAGCTTCAACATTTGATGCAATCGCAACGACTGCGCGCGAAAACTGTTCGGCACCAATCTGGCGAAGTGCACGTGAAGAAGTACCGTCGCATTGCACAACATTTGGAATATCTCCCGATACGCGCTGAACAATCTCTTCGTCAAAGTCAACAGCGAGCACCTCAATGTTCTGCTCGACAAGGCCGCGAGCAAGCGCCTCGCCGAATCTACCAAGACCAATGATGAGTACGCCACCACGATTTGCAGCGTCCTCTTGAGTTTTGTTTGTTTGTGGATTCGCAGGATTCGAGATCGCCATATTGTCAGTGTGTCCGTTCTTTACTCACGAGGATATTCAGCATATTGCCGGCTATGTGTTCAGCCGATGAGCGGGCTTTCGGTTGGATATCTAAACAAGTTTGGACGTGTTCGAAGAACAATCGCCGCAACAAGCACGACTGGGCCCAGTCGCCCGATGAACATGAGCGTGATGAGAATGATCCGAGTTGGTGAACCCTCTGCAGTAGTCACGCCAGTAGAAAGACCTACTGTCGACAAAGCTGAAACTGCTTCGAATGCGGCGGCAGTGAGACCCGTCTCACCCAATGTCATCAGCGCGAGCACAGAGGCAGCGAGCACCCCTACCCCGACTAGAGCAACCGTTAATGCCTGTCGTTGCGAATCTTCCGAGATGCGACGCCCAAACATATTCACATCGCGATCGCCACGAATTTCCGCCCAAATCACGAAAGCCAGCAATGCAAAGGTCGTCACTTTGATTCCACCGGCAGTCGAGGCGCTACCGCCACCAATAAACATCAAGATTGTTGATACAAGGAGCGACTCTTCGTTCAGCGCGGCTGTGTCTACCGAATTGAAACCAGCAGTTCTAGTTTGCACCGAGTGAAAGAACGCCGAATGCAGACGCGCCGTCTCGGGAAGCGCACCAAGTGTGCGTGGATTTGACCACTCAAAAGCGAGAAACAACGCTGTGCCAAGGACAAGCAGCACCGCAGTTGCACTGATCATCAATTTGGAATGCATCGGCCACATTCTCCACTTGAGTTTGTGCTCAGCGAGAGCTTGTAATACGGGAAAACCGATTCCACCGAAGATAACCGCTAGACAAATAGCAATACTCAAGAACCAGTCATTCGCAAAGCCGATGAAACTATCGGTGTACAAAGCGAAGCCAGCGTTGTTCCACGCCGAGATGCTGTGAAACACACCATGCACTGCTGCCGTTTGAAACCCGTAGTCGTAGGCAAAGAAGAAACGTGCCGCAAGCATGACAGCGAATAACACTTCGAATGCCAATGTGGTGAGCACGATGTTACGCACAAGTTTGGACACGCTGCTATAGCTGTCGGTTCGCAGATCTGCAGCGAGGATGCGTGTGTGCGATAAACCGATTCGGTCAGCGACGAGAAGTATCCCGATGCTGACAACGGTCACGATGCCGAGTCCACCAATTTGAATGAGAAACATGATGATGGCTTTACCAAAACCTGTCCAGTGAGTGGCGGTGTCTACAACGGAAAGACCCGTTACACATACCGCGCTCGTTGCGGTGAACAGAGCGTCGAGAACTGTGGTCTTGCGCCCTGAGGCCGTGGCTTGTGGAAGCAACAAGAACATCGTCCCAATGCCAATCATCGCCGCAAACGACACAGGCAATAGTCGAAACGGGTTTGATAACAGCGATCTCCTCAGTCGCGAGGAAAAATTCATGCACTCAATCTACTGAAACCAAGGCTCTGCCTATTGCAGCGAATTCCACTAATCTCAAAACAAGTGGTATCACAACGACAAAGACCCTTGATGTGGACACATCTCTTCGTCTTTGCCTCACTTGTTGCCCTCAGCGCGTGCAGCGATTCCGATCCGGGTAGTTCGCAGCAAACCGATGACGGAATTATCTTCACTGCACCTGCCGACACCGACACTCTTGCCACCGACCTACCCGACAGCGAAG
>CAZHIN010000081.1:0-6262 GCA_964532575.1 uncultured Acidimicrobium sp. | reverse complement strand
ATAAAGTCGGTCATGGCGGGCGAGTACACGGCGCCACCGGCGCATGGGCCGAGGATGACCGAAATTTGTGGAATGACGCCTGAAGCCTGCACGTTGCGATGAAAGATGCCGCCATAACTTGCGAGCGATACAACACCTTCTTGAATTCGCGCGCCGGCTCCGTCATTCAGACCAATTAATGGTGCGCCAACCTTGAGCGCCAAGTCCATCAACTTGTGAATTTTTTCGGCAAACACTTCGCCTAAGGCACCACCAAACACGGTGAAGTCTTGGCTAAAAACAAATACTTTGCGGCCATCGATCGTGCCCCAACCCGTAATCACGCCGTCGGTATACGGGTGCTCTTCAAGACCAGCCGAGTGAGCGCGGTGTCGAGCCAACAAATCGAGTTCGTGAAAACTCTCTGGATCGAGCAAAATCGCCAAGCGTTCGCGAGCGAGCAACTTACCTTTTTCGTGTTGGCGCTCGACCGAGCGGGGTGATCCAGCGTTGTACGCCTGGTCTTTACGAGACTGCAGATCCTGCAGTTTTGCGTCCATCGAGTTGTTACTCACCTCGTCAAGATTAGCGACCGATCAACCGCCAGCAAGAGTGGTTGCGGGGGCAATTTCGGCTGGAAGCGTTGTGCTTGGCGCCACTGCAGACTCGGTGATGTTGATCGTTGTGGCAAGAGGGATCAATTCACCCGTCGTGGTTGCTCCACTGATCTCGATCGACCACACTCCAGCAACGGGCAATGTAAATGAACCATCACCCATCACAATTGCAGCACCTCTGCGTTTGAGCGGCACGTTGATGGCAATGCCCGCATAACCGATCTCTGACGGAATGAGTTTGACAACAAAGTTGTTGATGCGCGATGGATCGAGCAATTCGATGCGCATCGCATTGACGCCCGTAGTGCTTGGTGTAATTGAAATAATTACATGGAAGCGTTCATTTTCTAGGTCTTGACGAAATGCATACGGCACGGTTGGCCCTGCACCAGATGCTCTGGCTTGTGGTGGATGCATCGGCACCATCCATGACGTGAGACCAAGTACCAAAATGCCAACGAGTAATTCGGTTGACACCGCGCGCCGTAATCGCCAAGCCATCTTGCTCGTGAGTTCAGATTCTTTGGACAATCGCGTGATGGTAAAGCGCTTAAACATCAAACTGATCCACACCATTCCTGAAACAACAATGAGCTTGAGCAGGTTGAGCCGACCATGACCAGTTGAAAAAATGTTGAAACTGTCAAGCAGATACACCTGCATCACGCCAGTAACGACAGAGACAACGATAAGCGTGACTGAGATGCGTGTAAAGCCGCGAACAGCATTCAATAAATCTGCATCACCTGGCGCATTGAGCACCGTGCGCGAAAGCAGTAATAAGCCGCCGAGCCACATGCCGATAGCCAATGCATGCGCGATGCCAAACACATAGGTAAGTAGTGCAACGTGTTGACCAAGCCGAGTGAGGCCAAACGTGGCCATCATCACAGTGATGAGAGTGATTGCCGGTACTTGTGTTGCGGGCTCAAACACTCGTGCTGGTTGAAACGTGACCCAGAATGATCCAGCAACGAGCGCAAAGCGCAATAGCAAGATCAAACCTGGCGCATCATTGAGTGCACCAAACCAACTAAACGGATTAAGCGAACCAATGAATGTGCTGTCAGAGTTGCGCATTGCAGTGATGGCAACAATGAGGTACATCGTTGCCACAGCGAGCAGCCACGTGATGCGAAAGAAACGCAAGCACACGCCATAGTCGATGCCTTCTGGCCAGGCGAGTGTCACGGTGAGCAATCCACCAAAGATTGCGGCAACTAAAAGGTATTCAAAGATGCGAAGCAGTCCGAGCAAACCGCCCACGCGAGGGCCGCTCCCTGTGGACTGCACAACCACTTCGCCAATGACTGCAGGAAGAGTTGTGTCGGTCGTGGCAGTGTCGGCACCAGGAAGAGTTGTTTCAGAAACAATCTGTGATGTAAATGGAATCGAACCCTGCGAACCATCGGCAAGTTTCCATTGGATCAGGCATTCGCCAGCAGCAAATGCTGTGGTGAGTGCAACCGACACTGTTTTGGTGTCTGCGCCAAGTTGGGGAAGCGCGATGCCCACCGATTCGTTATTGCACACAACGGTAAGACCCATGTTGCCAATATCGGTAACCGCGTCACGAAAGACCATCTGAATTTGTGGCGGTTGCACTTGCACAATTTGATTGCGCGCAGGGTTGGACGTGGTGATCTCGTTGGTGCCAGCCGCGCCACTTGCCATCGCCCCAAGTGCGCCAAAACCACCTATATTTGTTCCACCTATATACATGAATGATGCAAGGGTGACCCCAATAATCGAGGCCATGTGCCTGGCTGCAAATCGTGGTTGTTGCCGTGAAGTCATCATTAGTCCCATACAACGGTAGCCAAAAGGTTTCAGGGGTGTGGCACCGCCTAGGTAGGCTCGCAGGCGATGGCTGTTCAATCGTTATATCGCCGCTACCGACCCCGTCGCTTTGACGAACTGAAGGGTCAAGAGCATGTTGTGCGTGCGCTGCAAAATGCGGTCATCAACCATCGTGAAGGTCAGGCATATCTCTTTTCTGGTCCGCGAGGTACGGGCAAAACCTCGACTGCGCGCATCTTGGCCAAAGTTCTCAACTGCGAAGAACCGGAAAACGGGGAGCCATGCGGCATTTGCAATTCGTGCGGGGCGATCGATAGCGGCAACAGCTATGACGTTTTAGAACTTGACGCCGCAAGCAATAACGGTGTTGAAAACATGCGCGACTTGATTGAGCGTTCGTCACTTGGCAACCCTGGTCGGCATCGGGTTTTTATTTTGGACGAAGTGCACATGCTGTCCAAGCCTGCCGAGGCCGCGTTGCTCAAAACCCTTGAAGAGCCTCCGCCACACGTGGTGTTTGTGCTGGCCACAACCGATCCACAAAAAGTAAGCGAGACAATTCGTAGCCGCACGCAGCACTTGCAGTTTCATTTGTTGCCAATGCACGACCTTGACGAGCATGTGCGCTGGGTTATCAAAGACGCCAACCTCAAAGTGAGCGAAGCCGCAATTGCGCAAGTGCTCACACAGGGTGGTGGTTCGGCTCGCGACACTTTGTCGGCTCTCGAACTCATCGCAGCAGGCGGTGGCGAAGCCAACGAACAACTTTCGCCCGATGAATTTGTTGAAGCACTCATTGACAGAGACCCAGGTCGCGCACTTGGGGCAACTGCGGCTGCAATACAACACGGTGCAGACCCACGCACATTGACCGAAGACATTGTGCGCCAACTGCGCGAATGTTTTTTGTCGATCATGGCTCCCGACTTGGTGCAGTTGCCAGAGCAACGCAAACTTCATGTTGCCGATCAAGCACGACGTATGGGCACCAGCACCGTGGTGCGTGCCATCGAGGTGCTCGGCGAGATTCTTATCGAGATGCGTCACGCACCAGATGCGCGACTGTTGATCGAAGTTGCACTTGTCAAGCTCACCAGTGTTAACAACGCCAACGACAACTCGTCGTTGATTGCGCGAATTGAACGCCTTGAGGCCGGCATCACCCGAGACGCGAGCGCGCCAATTGTGCGTCCAGCGCCAATCAATGCCGCAACGGGCAAAGTGCAATTGGGTGGCAAAGCCAAAGTTGTAGTTGCTGCGCCAAGTGCCGGGCCACTTTCTGACGAACAACTGGTAACGCAATGGGCCGATGTTGTCTCAGGGTTTAAAGCATTGGCACGGGCGGTATTTAGTGCGGTCAATGCAGTGAGTTGTGTCGATGGCGTGTTGACAGTGAGTGCACCAAATGATGCTCACCAACGCAAAGCCCAAGAACATGTAGCAACAGTTGAAGCACAGTTGTCCGCGATCACCGGTCGCGCAATTACCATTGCGTTCAGTTCGCCGGCAGCAAAACCAAGTGCGGCTGCACCTGCCCGCGCAAAGGCCACCGTTGCAACCGACGAACAGATTGCCGAAGCAGTATTTGAAGACGTCGATCCTTCGCAGTTAACGAGTGCACCAACAACCAAGTCAACCACCACTACATCGGTTGAAGATCAACTTGCCAAGGCATTTCCCGGATCCAAATTGGTTGACAAGCCAAAGAAAAAGTAAAACGTTGCTTCAATCATTCTTTTTCATCGCATGAACTCTGCATACACACCACCAATGCAGGCATTGATTGATGCGCTTGGTCGATTGCCTGGCGTCGGCCCAAAGGGTGCACAACGCATCGCTTTTCATTTGCTCAAAAGCGACGCGGCCGATGTGGAGCGACTTGCGCATTCGATCACCGAGGCAAAAGCACTGGTGCGTTTTTGTGACCGCTGTTTCAATTTTTCGGACGGACCAATTTGTCGCATTTGTGATGACAGTCGGCGAGATGGATCAATGATTTGTGTCGTTGAAGAATCACGCGACATCATCGCTATCGAAAAGACTGGCGAGTTTCGCGGTCGCTATCACGTGTTGTTGGGCGCCATGAACCCATTGGAAGGCATCGGGCCAGAGCAACTCAAGATTCGTGAATTACTTGCGCGACTTGACTCCGAGGGTGTCAAAGAAGTGATCTTGTGCACAAACCCAAATACCGAGGGCGATGTGACCGCCATGTATTTGGCGCGGTTGCTCAAACCGCTCGGCTTGCGGATCACTCGCATTGCAAGTGGTTTGCCTGTTGGTGGTGACTTGGAATACGCAGACGAACTTACGCTGGGTCGCGCTCTTGAAGGCCGACGCGAAATGCCGGGCTGAGCAGGTAGACAAAGTTAGTTAGTGCGTGAACTGCGCGAGACAAGCGCATGTTTTTGCGAGTGGTAAATACCTCGCCTACCACTGAGCGCATAGGCCAATACACATGTAAATGCAAGAGGCAAAGTCGCGCCAGCACCAAACAATTCGATTCCAATCACAATGCATGCGATGGGCGTGTTGCTTGCGGCGGCAAATGTTGCCATCATTCCAATTGCTGCAAAAAGTGGAATGCTCGCGTCGAGTAGTCGCCCAGTTTGTGCGCCAGCAAGTGCGCCGATGATAAATAGTGGCACCATTTCACCACCAATAAATCCGGTGCCAAGACTGACGCTCGTAAACACAAGCTTCCAGGCAAATGCACCGACCGCAATGCCGACTGCACCAACAAATGCTCCTTCTGCCAAATGAGTTGAGAGGCCAAGGTAGTCACGAGTGCCAGACACGAGTACCAACAACAACACGATGCATCCACCAACAACTGGGCGAAGCGGTTGCCATTTGATCCACGAGTGCGCGGCTCGATGCACAGTATGTGTGAGTTGAATAAACACGACGGCAAGGGCACAGCACACGCCACCGAGCAACACAAGTTTCCACGACAATGCCAGTGAGAAATCAACTGGTGTAAGAGTGCCAGTCACTAGGTGCTTGATATTGAGAATTTCGACGATCTTGAAGCCAATGAGCCCAGCGAGGAGTGCTGGCAACATCGCCTCATACCGAATGCGACCATTTTCTTGTACTTCGAGCGCAAACACCATGCCACCGATGGGCACACCAAATAGCCCGCCGAATGCAGCAGAGATGGCGGTGATCAGTAGCAGTTTGCGAGTTTCTGGAGAGGGGGAAAATGGTCTGGCAAGGCCGTCGGTGATGCTTGCCGTGATTTGAATACCAGCGCCCTCACGACCGGTCGATGCGCCAAACAAATGGGAGATGGCTGTTGCCAAAAAAACCATGGGGGCCATGCGCCTTGGTACCCCTGCGTCGGGTTCATGTATTTCTTCCAACACCAAGTTGCTGCCGTTGGCAACTCGTTCACCAAAGTGGTGATACATCAAACCGATGACAAGACCGGCAAGAGGCAAAAAATAGATGAGGTATTCGTTGTCGTTTCGAGTGGCATTGACCCAGTTGAGCGTGCGCAAAAAAGCGTAAGCAACACAGCCACCGATAACGCCAACTACAACTCCGAGAACTAGATCAAATGCAAGTTCTTTAGACCGTGCGTACAACGAGGGCATCGCCTTGTCCGCCGCCACCGCACAATGCTGCTGCACCCATGCCACCACCGCGGCGCTTGAGTTCGTGCAACAAAGTAAGTGCCAAGCGATTGCCACTCATGCCGATTGGGTGACCAAGTGCGATCGCTCCACCGTTGACGTTGACGATGTCATCAGAGATACCAAGTTCGCGCATTGATGCAATACCAACTGCGGCAAACGCTTCGTTGATCTCGAACAAGTCAACATCAGAAACCTTTTTGCCGGCGCGCTCGAGTGCTCGCAGGA
>CAZHIN010000080.1:0-6365 GCA_964532575.1 uncultured Acidimicrobium sp. | reverse complement strand
GCCTCAACAGAATCGGCAACCACACTCAGGTCCCACGACAAGTCATCCATCTCTTGCACAAATCTTTGTAACCGTGGTTGGAGCGCTGATGCGGCAGAACGAGTGTCTTCGTTGTCCATTGCTTCGACTGTTGCATCGTAAGCGTCAAACGCAGACATTCGAATTGATGCGTACTGACTATCAGCGATTGCGCCCACACCGTCGCGCAAGGACGTTAGAAAATCGGCCACAGAAACACGAGAATCACAGGTGTCGGTATTCGAGGAAAAGGCTGAGCAGCTGACTAGTGACATTGACAGCAAGATCAAACAGGATCGTGCAATTAGACGCGTAACTCTCACTTCCTTATTCTGACAGTTCTCGACCGACAACCGCGATGCACCTAAGGTGTCAACATGAACAATCCAGATTTAGCCCTACTGATACTTCGCCTGTCATTCGGTTTGTCCATGGCATTTCATGGTTACAACAAGTTTTCGAGTTCTTCAGGAATATCCGGCACGAGCGGATGGTTCGCCAGTATGGGCATGAAGTGGCCAAACCTTCAGGCCCGGATGGCAGCCACTACAGAAATTGTTGCGGGTTTGTTAGTTGCCAGTGGACTATTGCTAGGGCCGTCGTGTGTGGCGTTCGTAGCGCTCATGCTCGTTGCCATCATTACGGTTCACTGGAAAGTTGGTTACTTCATTTTCTTGCCAAATGGCGGTTGGGAATATTGCGCCGCGATCATGTCAGTCGCCACTGTGCTCGCCATGCTGGGTGGAGGCACATACAGCCTCGACCATTATTTCGATGTGAACGTGAACCTCGGGGTATGGGCCCTGCCTATTGGAGTTGCACTGGCTCTGTGTCATTTGGCTATCTCCTACCGCCCCTCCCAATCCAAATAACTCATACAATTGACTCATGTCTACTCGTGTAATTAGCCGCATTGTTTTATGGAGTGTGTGCTCTCTTATTGCACTGATGTGGGTCTACGCGTTTATCTTCGCCCCCCGTGAAAGCGTGAACAAGATCAAAGATGAAGCATGGACAGAAAGAGCTCAAGCGCATTGCATGAAGGCAGAAGATATTCGTTTTGCTCTTGAGGACCTGACCGAGATGAACCCAAACGACAGTCTTGCATTGCAACAGAAATCAAAAATCGTCGAGAAGGCAACTGATGCACTTGAGAATGCAATCAATCTGATTGCAAAAGATGAACCGTCCGATGAAAAAGGTAAAGCAATCGTTCCTCTCTGGATAGCTGAATATCGCCTCTACATAAAAGATCGCCGACTTTTCGCTCAGGCATTGATGACATCGCAGACTCGACCATATTTTGCAGAGACTGAAGTAGAAGGCGTACCTGTTAGTGAACGTCTTGGCAAATTCGCTAGGGAAAACAAGATGAAGGCTTGCCAGCCTCCACTTGATTTATCTGTCTAAACCGACAACCACTCCTGGCGAGACTCGTCAAATCGTCGAATCACTTTTGCAGGCACACCCACGGCCACACTGAAATCAGGAATGTCTTTAGTGACAACAGAGTTGGCGCCGATCACCACGTGTCGTCCGATGGTGACACCAGGCAGTACGACTGATCCGTGACCCAACCAAGAACCGTCGCCGATTACTACGGCCCGTTCGGGTTGCGACTGTTTAGAAATTGGTATCGATATGTCTTCGTAACCATGATTCTGATCTGTGATGTACACGTGATGACCAGTCCATACGTCGTTTCCAATTGAGATGGAAAAATGACCTACGATTCCACTTCCTCTTCCAATGAGGCACCGATCTCCAATTGTCACAACGGGTGTCACCAGACATTCCTGACCAGGAACCATGCCTGCAGACAATGCGACCCCTGGCCCAATCAACACGTCATCACCAATTGAGATGTATTGCTCATTGAAAATCGTTGTTGGCTTCCACATAATCATGCTGCGGTTGCCAAACGATGCGAACTTCTTGCTTCGCGAATTATGTGGCCCAATAGAGGCCCAAAAGGCAGCCTTCTCGCTTCCAGCCGTAACCAGTTTGCCAAAGGCTCTTCCGAAATAGTGACGCGACACGTTTCTACGCTAGCCACCTTCCAGCGTTACCAAACTACGCTTGCCACATGGCTAATAACTCAATAATCGCTTGTCCTGGCGGAAACATCTCTGGAATCCAGAATGAAAACGGCTCATTAGAGTTTCTCGGTATTCGCTATGCGGCAGCTAAGCGATTCGACGCACCGGTCGATATTGACACCTGGACGAGCACTTACGACGCTACGAAGTTTGGATCTATTAGTCCACAAGTTCCTGGAATGTTAGAGACCATGCTCGGATTTAATCCTGCAGATATGGATGAAGATTGTCTGTTTCTAAACGTCTATGCATCCGAGGCCCCATCCCAAGACACGAAAAAACCAGTACTCGTTTGGATTCATGGCGGTGCATACACGAATGGATCTGGATCAACAGCGTGGTATCACGGCGGAACCCTCGCATCACAGGGCTCAATTGTTGTGTCCATCAACTACAGACTCGGCGCGCTGGGCTTCCTCGGTGACGGTAACTACGGAACACTCGACATGGTGTCGGCTTTGCGGTGGGTCAACAAGAACATCGCTGCCTTTGGCGGCGACCCGAACAACGTCACAATATTTGGTGAGTCCGCTGGTGGTTCAGCTGTGATTTCGCTCATGGCGTGTCCCAGCGCAAAAGGCCTCTTTCATCGAGTATGGGCCATGAGCCCGTCCATAGGACAGTTGCGTGAACATGCACGCAGTCAAGAGTTGGCAAAGCAATTCTTCAAAATTGCTGGGGTCAGCACCATTGACGAACTTCGTGACATGTCGCTAGAGAAAATTCTCGAATTCCAAACTGAACAACTTCTCACGGCTAGTTCAGCTTTCGATTTCTATGCACCAACTGGCGGCGGTATTGGTCTTGAGCCGAACATCCTTGAAGTAGCCAGTAAATCTGCTGTGCAATTTGTAGTCGGAACCAATCGCGATGAAAACAAATTATGGTCAGCTTTTGATCCAAGACTCGCCGACGCTGATGCCTCAACATGGGAAAAATCTTCGACGGAAACTTTTGGTTCTCGCGCAGCAGAGGCCCGCAAGGTCTACGAGAAATTGCGTCCTAACGAATCTCCTAAGGACTTGATATCAGCAGTAAGTACCGACACCGGATTTCGTCAACGAGCCATTTCGTTCGCGGAACAACGTGTTTCAGTAAGCCAGCCAACTTGGATGTACTGGTTCACTTGGCAAACACCTGCAATGGGTGGAATCCTCGGATGTTGCCATGCGCTCGACATTCCATTTGCGTTTGGCAACCTTGAGGCGCCGGGAGCAGAGATGTTCCTTGGAGACGGAAGCGACCGCCAGCCAATCGCCGACCGTTTCACAGCCGAGATCACTCAATTCGCTCATCATGGCCACCCGTCTTGGTCCCAGTACGACACAGACACCCGTGCGACACTGCGAATCGACAAAAAAACAGAACTTATTCTCGACCCGGAACAAGAGATTCGCGCCCTCTTTTCACAGTGAGACGACTTTCACCGACTCATTAGTGGGCCAATAGTGATGCACTCATAGCCTTTGGGGCAAAGGTGGTGCAATGTCGAACATCAAGAGAGCCAAAATGACTGTTCCCATGTTGCGGGAGCGAAAAGAATCACACTCGCCTTTGGCGATGGTTACTGCCTACGACTCCACATTTGCGAGCATCGTCGACGAGGCAGGTATCGACTTGATTCTTGTGGGCGATTCTGTAGCAACGGTAATGCAAGGCCAACGCAACACGCTGGGTGTGTCCATGCAAGACATGGAATACCACGTACGTCTTGTTGCATCAGTAAAACCAAATGCTTTGATTGTCGGTGACATGCCGTTCGGTTCTTATCAAAGTTCAGTCAAAGATGCCGTTGATAATGCTGTTCGACTTGTGAAGGCTGGAGCCGAAATCGTCAAACTAGAAGGCGGAATTCATGTTGCAGAACAGATTCGCGCAATCGCGGCAGCCGACATCCCAGTGATGGGACACATTGGTCTAACCCCTCAGAGTTATCACCGCATGGGCGGCAACAAGGTGCAGGGTCGCAACTCGGGAGACGCAGCTGGCAGCAGGGAGAGATTGCTCGAAGATGGGCACGCTGTAGAACAGGCTGGAGCATGCGCAGTCGTAATTGAAGCCGTACCTGCGTCTCTTGCATCAAGCATCACCGAAAAGGTTTCCATTCCCACCATTGGAATAGGAGCAGGCGTTTCATGTGACGGCCAAGTTCTAGTCATGCACGACCTTCTCGGATTATCGCCACGAACATTCACATTCGCAAAAGCGTATGCAGACCTGCGAAACATCGCCACAGATGCAGTTCGTCAGTATGTTGCAGAAGTGCATTCTCAACAGTGGCCAGACGAAGCACATAGCTTCCAATAACAATGTTGATCCTCACCTCGCCTGAGGAAATGACTCAATGGCGCAAGAATTTGGGCGACACGGCGATCTCAGTTGGGTTTGTGCCAACAATGGGTTTCTTACATGAGGGACATGCGTCTCTCATCCGAAAATCAACACAAGAAAACACTCACACTGTTGTATCCATATTTGTGAATCCCACTCAATACAATAGTTCCGAAGATTTTGAGAAATATCCAAAAGACAAAGATGGCGATTCATCACTTCTTCGATCACTCAATGTGGACGTTCTGTATTCACCGTCACCCTCCGCCGTATACCCCGAGGGTTTCAACACTTCAATTAGTGCTGGTCACATCGCAACAAAGTTCGAAGGAGAAAGTCGACCAGGACACTTTGATGGCGTCGCCACAGTCGTGGTCAAACTCCTAAATACTGTCAACCCAAACAGCGCCTACTTCGGCAAGAAGGATCGACAACAGTTGGCGGTCATTCAACAGGTGGTTCGAGACCTGGATCTGTCTGTCAATATCGTCGGACAGGACACCGTGCGTGACCATGACGGTGTGGCTCTTTCAAGTCGCAATAGTCGCCTCACGGAAACGGAAAGAAAGGCGGCAGCCGTTTTGCCACAAACACTGCGCGCAATGATCACCGAGTTTCACGCAGGCGCCGTGAGCTCCGAACAACTCATAGCGTTAGGACTTCAGGTTCTTGCTAGCGAACCTCTCTGCAAGGTTGACTATGTGGCAATCGTCAACCCAATCACTATGGAAGAGATTGAGTCTCCAACTACCGCGAGTGTTATTTGCATTGCTGCCACGTTCGGAACAATTCGTTTGATTGACAACACCGAGTTGAGCAACTTGGTCTAGCCTCACGTTCGTGAATGAGACTTTCGCGCAGTGGCCAGATTCCCTCTGGCGAAACGGTCAACTCAATTGGAATTTTGCCAGTCTTCCGAAAGAGTTGTCGTGCGATGTTGCGATTGTTGGAGCTGGCTTCACTGGATTGTGGACCGCACACCACATCTTGGAGATAAATCCGCACCTCTCTATTGCAATCATCGAAGCTCGCCAGCCAGGATTTGGTGCCAGCGGCAGAAATGGAGGCTGGTGCAGTGCGCTGTACCCCACCTCGTTGGCCACCATTGCTACAGAAACATCCCGTGAAGCTGCCATCAATCTTCAAAGGCACCTAATTCGCACCGTTGAAGACATTGGGGCACACATCACGGAGCACGACATCCAATGTGGGTGGAGTCACTCAGGAACGTTGTCGTATTCACGCAACGAGGCACAACTAGCAAGACAAAATGCCGACCACATCATGTACAGAGAGTTAGGTCTCGGCGATGAATTCATGCGCTCACTTTCTTCTTCTGAATCTCAACACCGCATAAAGATCACCAAATCACTCGGTGCATCATTTACACCGCATTGTGCTTCTCTCAACCCTGCTCAACTGCTAGACGGCCTCGTTACTCAACTATTGGAAAAAGGTGTCACGTTCTTCGGAGACTCAATCGTTTCAGAAATCGGAAACCGTTCGTTGCGTGCGCTTACTGTCAATGGTCCCGCCACAGTCAATTGCAAATGGAGCGTACGTGCGACGGAAGGCTTCACTGCCCGTTTTCCAAAACATCGTCGAACCATTGCGCCCCTGTATTCCTACATGATCGCCACCGAACCAATCCCGACACGCATCTGGAACGACATCGGTTGGGACGGACGAGAGACCTGGAACGACGGGCGAAACATGATCGTGTATGCACAGCGAACCTCAGATGATCGCATCGCATTTGGTGGACGCGGCGCGCCCTATAAGTTCGCCAGCCGAATTGGTGGGCAGTTCGATAACAAAGCCTCTGTGCACCAACTTCTGGAAGCCACTCTCCACGAGTTGTTGCCCCCCACCAAATCTGTTGAAATCACCAATCGTTGGGGAGGTTCACTCGGTGTT
>CAZHIN010000079.1:6097-6381 GCA_964532575.1 uncultured Acidimicrobium sp. | reverse complement strand
GAACGCGTGGTGGTATTACTTGCCACCAGGATTGTGCATCATCACCGTGGTACTTGCCTTCACTATGTTTGGTCGGGCACTTGAGCGAATCTTTGATCCACGACTGGCTGGTCGCTAATCATGTCGGCAGTGTTGGAAGTGCGCGACTTGCACGTGACATATTCGTCTGTGAACGGGCTAGTTCCTGCAGTGCGTGGCGTAGATCTCGAGATTGCTCCAGGTGAAACACTTGGACTTGCTGGGGAATCTGGTTGTGGCAAATCAACATTGGCGATGGCTCTATT
>CAZHIN010000079.1:3621-6073 GCA_964532575.1 uncultured Acidimicrobium sp. | reverse complement strand
AGGCCAAGACATATTGACCATGAAGCCTGGCCAACTTCGAGCAGCGAGGTGGGCTCAAGCCTCGGTGGTGTTTCAGGGAGCACAGCATGTGCTCAACCCTGTCCAGCGCATTGGTCGCCAAATTGATGAAGCGATTGAGGCACATGGAAGTGCATCGGTCTCTCGTGCAGGTGAACTACTTGACCTCGTGGGTCTTGGTGCTCGCAGGGGAGATGATTACCCGCACGAATTATCGGGTGGACAAAAACAGCGAGCGTTAATTGCGATGGCGCTTGCTTGTGATCCATTGTTGATTATCGCTGACGAGCCAACGACTGCTCTCGACGTGATGGTTCAGGCGCAGATTTTGCAACTCCTCGACAACATCAAGCGCGAACGTGGTCTCTCGATGCTGTTTATTACCCACGATCTCTCTGTTTTGTCACACACTGCAGATCGAGTGGCGATCATGTATGCAGGACGAATTATCGAAATCGGTGCCGGAGACTCACTGCTGCGCAATTCGCAACATCCATATTCAAAAGCACTCGCTGCTTCATTTCCAATCATCGGAGACCCATCATCTCGACATCAACCTCGCGGTCTGGCTGGCGACCCACCCGATCCAAATAATTTGCCGAGTGGATGTCCATTTCATCCTCGGTGCAGTGTTGCAACTGACGAATGCCAAAGCGTTGATGTTCAGTTACGCAGAGCACCAAGTGATGAGTTGCGCTCAGTGGCGTGTGTGCTGGTGGGTAAATTGTGACCGCAATCGAATCGCTACTGAACGTAAGCAATGTGCACGTGCAATACCCTGCGCGGCGGCGCGGTGGAAAGTCGGCACGTGCAGTTGATGGCGTTGATCTCGAAATTCGACCAGGCGAGATAGTCGCCTTGGTAGGCGAGTCTGGCTGCGGCAAAACAACACTTGCGCGAGCCATTCTCGGATTACAAGAGATATCGGTCGGTTCAATTTCGTTTAATGGAGAGTCGTTGCCAACGAGTGCTCATGGTAAAAAAGTATTTCGAAGGCGTGTTCAGATTGTGTTTCAGGATCCGACTGCGAGTCTTAATCCTCGCCAATCGGTGTACGAAATCGTTGCAGAAGGTTTGCGGATACATGGTCTTGGTGACAACGAGCCCCAAGTTGTTAAAAATGCCCTCGAACAATGCGGCCTGCACCCTGCAGAGCGCTACATGCTCAAGTACCCCCATGAGTTATCGGGTGGTCAGCGCCAACGCGTGGTGATTGCTGGCGCAATGGTGCTCAAGCCGCAGTTGCTGGTGGCTGACGAACCAGTATCAAGTCTGGATGCATCGGTGCGTGGCGAAATATTGGCTTTGTTGCAGAGCCTCGCGCGGGACGAGAACATGGCGGTGTTGGTGGTGACACACGATTTGGGTTTGCCTTGGAACATTGCTGATCGGATTGCAGTGATGTATTTGGGGCGGATTGTAGAAATCGGCACAACCGAAGAGTTGCTGGCAAATCCCAAGCATCCGTACACACAAGCATTACTGTCGGTGGTGTTGGAGCATCTCGGGATGCCCCAGCAAATCTTGGTCGGAGAGATGCCCGACCCAACAGAGATTGCATCGGGTTGCAGGTTTCATCCTCGGTGTCCGCTTGTGCAATCTGGTGAGGCACAACGACTTGGCATTGCAGATCGTTGCACTCACGAAGATCCTCTCTTGCAGGTGAGTAGTGGCCAGCAATCGGTTGCCTGCCACGCGGTGCTTGCGTGAGCAATGCATCATTACAGCAAGCGACGAAGAATTCTCCGCGTGTACTGCTTGCGAGCAAATTCAACCCCATCTAAGTCGGCATCCACATCAATCACGACGTTGAATGCTTCAGCATCGCTGTCGATTCGCATTCGTGCTTCGACAGTGCACTGTGCTTCAGGCCAATCCAATTGGTAACGAGTTGTTGCTGTAATCCACGAATGTGCTGGATCGGTGGTCGATACACCAACTTCACCTTGATACAGCTCATGTGTGGTTCCATCATCTCGCACAACACTTGGTCCGCCATATTGAGTGCGAGCAACGGTCTGGTGTGCAAGCACGTCTCGTTCAATTCTCCAGAGAGTTGGCACATCATGTTGGCTCGGTGGCGACTCGCCGTGAATAGTTGGCTTAATTGGCGCAAATTTTGGTGTGCCAGCGCCATGATTGTCGACAGTGGGGAGCATTAACTGAACTGTGGAGCGGTCGACATGAAGTGCAAATTGGTGTGGTGGAGACCAAATGTTTGGCCAGTCTGCTCCTGCAATTGACAACCTGATCTTGTGCCCACGCGCAATTACCCATGAGGTCGCTTCTAATTCAACATCGACATCCTCGAAAACGTTGGGTACGAGTGGCTGTGGCTCAGTGGACGATGTGCGATGGGTGAGATTGAGAAATCCGCGAGTGACGAGAGCGGATGTTCCATCTGGAAAGACATCGCAGATCTTGACACTGAGAG
>CAZHIN010000079.1:0-3611 GCA_964532575.1 uncultured Acidimicrobium sp. | reverse complement strand
GCTGATCGCATGCGACACGTAATTTCAATAATGCATGACCAAGGATTTCAAAGTGATCGGAATCAATTGGCCAGTCATAGGTGAGTGACCATGAGTCATCTTCGCGCTGGTCGGTTGGTTGACCCCACGGAAGCCCGCCGGCACATGAGTTCCACGCTGCAACCCCCACATCGGGTCGCACATCTACAACGTCAATGTTGGATGTGCCAGAACTATTCGCGGGTGCTGCAGTAGGTCGCAACGTGGTCGTGACGGCTCGTGCAGGTGGCCAGGTCTCTTCAAATCTCCATTCTCCATTAAGCATCAACAAATCTGCATCTGGTTTTGTCGAGTGGCGAATGAATACACGGATTGGTGGCTCGGTTGTAACTGCCGTGCTGTCTGGTCGTAGCCAACGATTGAACCACGAAATCATTTCTGGAACGAGATCAATGTTTGGGCCGGGATGCGAATGTGCGGGGGCACTGTGACTCCATGGTCCAATCAATAAGGATTTTTCACACTGCAGCGCTTCAAATGTACGAAACGTGTTGTTGCGATATCCATCCGCCCAACCGGCAACGATCATCGTGGGGCATTGAATGCGCTCGTAGCCAGGTCGAAGCGAGCCATGTCGCCAATAAGGTCCGTCGTGTTGTTGTTCGAGCCAGTTGAACACCCACGGTTGAATTTCGTCCAGACGCATCTGCCACTCAGACTTCCAGTTGTCACCAAACACTGCCGGTACAGGTGGAAGCAAATTGCATGCAGTCATGTAATGGCAATAGTCTACGAGGTCGATCGCACGCAACGCTCCACCCATGTAGTGCACGTCATCGGTGTACCGATCATCACTCGAATAAATGGCACAGATGGCGTGAAGCGCTGCCGGCCTGGTGCACGCAACTTGCAGTGAGTTGAAGCCGGAATAGCTGTAGCCAAACATGCCAACGCGACCGTTTGACCACGGTTGTGTTGCGAGCCAATTGATGACGTCTGTGAGGTCGTCGAGTTCAACAAGTGGGTATTCGTCAGTTGGCAAGCCTTGCGAAGAACCTGTTCCGCGTACATCGAGGCGACAAACAACAAACCCGCCTTCGCTTGCAAGTCGCAAATAATCATCCGAATGCGATGATGCGGTCAGATCATCTTTGCGATAGGGCAATGCTTCAAGTAGTGCGGGGAAGGGGCCCGAACCCGTTGGCGGTAGATAGATGTCGGCTGCAAGGAGTATGCCGTCCCTCGCCTGGATAGCGAGGCGAGAGAATTGCATAATTCAAATCTACAATAGAAGTCGTGTTAGAGAAATCGCTCAACCGCGCCGCGTATGTGGACGATGAGAATTGGTCTGTTGAGAAACACAAGGTGTTTGCATCTAACTGGTTTTGTATTGGTCGACAAGACGAAGTTGGATCTGTCGGCGGAAGTTACAAACTTGTCGATTTGCAGGGTGAGCAGGTGATGGTGGTGCGCGGGGCAGACAACTCGCTGCGAGCTTTTGTCAATATGTGCCGCCATCGTGGCACAGAGTTGGTTGACTCAACAGACACGAGTGCATCTCAGGGATGCTTTGGCGCATTGATTCGCTGTCCGTATCACAACTGGACATACAACACCGATGGTTCACTGCGTGGTGCTCCACATCTGGCCGACATTGATTACGAATCAAGCGGGTTACTGCAACTCGGCTTAGAGGTGTGGGGTGGTTTTGTATTTATCCGCCAGCACGACGGAGAAGAATCGTTGCTCGATTCGATAGGCGAGATTTCTGCCCGCGTCAGCAATTATCCACTGTCCGAACTCGTGATCGGGAAGACCATCACGTATGAAGTTGGGGCCAACTGGAAAGTGCTCGAGGAAAACTACAACGAGTGCTACCACTGTGGCCCTGTGCACCCCGAGTTATGTGATCTTGTGCCGTCATTTCGTGCAGGGGGAGCATCGGATTTGAATTGGGACGATGGTGTTGCCCATCGCGAAGGTGCATACACGTTTACTTCATCTGGCACTACGTCGCGCAAGCCATTTGCCGGTTTGTCAGAAGCCGAATTAGTGAACCACAAAGGCGAGTTGGTGTACCCCAACTTGTTTCTCTCACTGTCGTGTGATCATGTGGCATCTTTCGTGCTGTGGCCGAAGGGTCCGGCACACACGACAATCGTGTGCAACTTTTTGTTTCACCCAAGCGAAGTCGCCAAACCCGACTTTGATCCGAGCGATGCGGCAGATTTTTGGGATGTCGTCAATCGGCAAGATTGGGCGATTTGTGAGCGCGTGCAACGCGGCATGATGTCCAAATTCTTTACGCAAGGATTATTTGCACCTATGGAAACCCCAAGCCTTGATATTCGTGAGTGGTGGAAAAAGCAGATGGGTAAATAGTGAAGGTTGCAGAGTGACCGAGGTTCGTACTGTCGATCATGTTGTTATTGGTCTTGGTGGGCTGGGTGCAGGAGCTGCGTATTGGTTGGCAAAACTTGGTCAAGATGCTGGACGGAATGATGTCATTGTTGGACTAGAGCAATTTGACCTTGGACACGACAAGGGTGCAAGCCACGATCATTCACGGATCATTCGTCATTCGTATCACACTGCTGAATATGTGAAATTGGCATCAGAGGCTTACGAGACATGGGACGCAGTTGCCGCTGAGGCTGGCGAAGAACTTGTTGTGCGCACGGGTGGAATAGATATTTTCCCAGAGGGCTCTGTCATTCCGATCAGCGACTACACATCGAGTCTTGAAGCAAACAACATTCCATTCGAAGTATTGGATTCTCACGAACTGATGTCTCGGTTTCCTCAATTCACTATGGAAAGTGGCGTTCGAGTTCTGTTTCAGAAAGACACGGGCATTGCTCCGGCATCCAAAGGCACAGATGCACATCATCGTTTGGCAGCGGCTCGAGGTGTTGAGTTGCGAACCAACGCATCTGTTAATCGCATTGAAAGTGATGGCGTTGGAGGCTTGGCGGTAGTTACCGACGACTGCACCTACCAAACTGGTTCTGTCATTATTTGCGCTGATGGCTGGACGAATGAATTACTTGAACCTCTTGGAGTTCAAATTCCACTCGAGGTGACACGCGAGCAAGTGGTCTATTACCCGAGCACGCCTCAGGCACTTTCCAAATTTGCAATTGGTTCATTCCCGGTTTGGATTTGGATGGACGACCCGTCGTACTACGGGTTTCCAATTTATGGCGACATGGGAGCAGTCAAGGCAGCAGAAGATGTTGGAGGTCAACCCACGACTGCGCGCACACGCAGTTTTGATACTGACGAAGGTGCGCTCAAGCGCTTGACGGATTTTCTTGGCCAAACAATTCCCGACATGCTTGGTGATGTGACGCCACGAGTGAAGACTTGTCTGTACACGCTCACT
Source organism: uncultured Acidimicrobium sp. (assembly GCA_964532575.1). Lineage (GTDB taxonomy): Bacteria > Actinomycetota > Acidimicrobiia > Acidimicrobiales > Ilumatobacteraceae > UBA3006. Next base: position 247 of record CAZHIN010000079.1, on the reverse strand, counting down.
CGAGACCGAGACTTTGTGCTTGACACCGTGCCGGGGCATCCTGGGCTACAAGTGGGCCTCGGTTCCGCACATGGTTTCAAGTTTGCATCCTGGTTTGGTCGGGCTCTTGCAGAGCGTGCCATCTTGGGTAAGACACGCAGTAATGTCTCTCCGTTTCGCTTTGACCGACCCGCGATCACTGATCCGAGTTACAAAGCCAACTACATGCAGTAGTGGGCAAATCTGATACAACTATGCGATGCCTGAT
>CAZHIN010000078.1:0-6425 GCA_964532575.1 uncultured Acidimicrobium sp. | reverse complement strand
GCGCCTTGTCCGCACCAACGTTTCCTGACCAATCAGTAGCTCTACTGATTGATTTTTAATTAAGTTGTTGATCTTCATCAACGATTGTTTTGGCCGGATTTGCATCCGACCGGAATTGACGGACAGTTCTACATCGAACCCGAAGGTTCGTTGCATACTGCCCGCACTGGCGTTCAGTCTTCTCTTCCGTTTTCAAGGAGCAATATTTCAGTAGCACTCGGACACGACGACAGAGTCGACGAACCGGCGATGACACCGAAAAGGTTGACTCACAAAACTGCTCTACATGGTCTACAGACCTGTACAACACTCCCGTGAGGCGAGGTGAAACATTATCGGGAATACGGCACTTCCCCAACTTGGAACCTGAAAAACCCTTATTTTTAGCGAGGTTCAGAAGCCCAGCCGTCAGGGCGCACTCATTGACCTGTGGACTAGCTCAAAAACGCTATCAATACTCAGCAAAATCCTGCTAAAAACACAGTAAAAACAGCGTTTTTAGAGCACATCCTCGGGAATCGCGCCATCTCCAAAAGCGGCAGAAACTTCGGCTCGGAGGGCCTCATTTGTCCACATATCTATGGTCGTCATGGCCATGATTTTTGCGCCGTCCAAAATGGCCTTCATGGCTGGCTCGCCTATCGCATAATCGGCGAAATCTGGCGTATGTAATGACACGCCTTTTGGCGAAACAGCGATCATTGGATGGATCGTTGGAGTGACGTAACTGATGTTGCCCATGTCTGTTGAGCCACCACCGGTGCCTGGCAAGAAATCGGTCGTCATCATGCGACCAAACTGTGCGGCATTGCTGATGTATGCACTGAGCAACGGCATGTTGTCGACAATGTCGGCATAGGGATTTGGTTGCCAATTGATTTCTGCTTGACATCCCGTCGCAACAGCAGACCCTTCGAGACACGATGCAACACGCTTCTTCAGCGGTTGCAATGACTTAATGGTGTCGGAACGTACGTACCAATCCATTGTCGATTCGCGCGGAACGATGTTTGGTTTTTCGCCGCCATTCAGAAAAATTCCATGAATGCGTTCGGTTGGCAAAATGTGTTGACGCAATGCAGCAACATTCATATAGCCAAGCACTGCAGCATCGAGTGCGTTGCGTCCTTTGTGTGGAGAAACTGCAGCGTGTGCTGCTTCGCCCACATAACGAACCAAGCAATGTTGAATTGCAATTGCATTCATGCGCGCAAGTTCGGTATCGGCAGGGTGAATCATCATCGATGCAGTTACCCCATCAAATGCGCCTTTTCGCGCCATCATGATCTTGCCGCCGCCGCCTTCTTCTGCTGGCGTTCCCATCAACTTGAGACGACCGCCCGCTTCTTGTGCGAGACCAGCAAGCGCGAGTCCTGCGCCAAGACCTGCTGCAGCGATGATGTTGTGTCCGCATGCATGACCAATACCTGGCAATGCGTCGTACTCACACAACACAGCAACAGTTGCACCTTGTGTACCAATTGTTGATTCGAATGCAGTGTCGAGTCCGTATGCCTTGCGCGTTACTTTGTGCCCGTTGTCGGCAATTGCTTCGGTGAGCAACTTGTGTGCGTGATGCTCTTCAAAGTTCTCTTCTGGATGAGCATGAATGTCGTGACTGATTGCCTCGAGATCGTTTTTGAGGCGATCAATCGTTTCGCAGGCTCGTTGTTTGAGTGACTCTCGCAGTTGTGCAGTGGACATGGCTAAATAGTAGCCCCGCTGTCAATTCACGAAACGACGAGTACGCCCATCATGCTCGGATGAATGTGGCAATGGAACGGGTATTTGCCCGGCTTGAACTGGGGCAGCGCAACAGTCTCGCCTGCTGCCACTTCCACACTTACCGTGTCATCGAGCAGCATGAAATTGTGTGCAACAGCATCGTTATTCACGACTTCAAATCGATCTGTTGACATCGCGTTATCTGGCACAGAAAACTTCATGTCGATAATCGTTATTTGAGATGCTGATGCAGACGAATCGGTTACTACCGCTACCGAATCGCTTGCGGCGTGGTGCGAAGACGAAGTTGAATCGGAACCACAACCAAAAAGTGCGACTGAAGCAACTAATACAAATGCAATTTTCATGCTGTCGACATTACCAACGCAACCTGACCGTAGCCTGAATGAGTGATTTTGATCGATGCCCAAGGGCTCAAAGCCTCGCGGCCAAATCGTCCGTTGTTTGACGATGTTTCTTTTACGCTGAGCGACGGCGACCGAGTTGGTGTTGTAGGTCTCAACGGCTGTGGCAAAAGCACACTGTTGCGAATATTGAGCGGCGACTACAGGCCTGACGCCGGCGTGGTGCGCAATGGTCGCGGTGCGCGCATTGGAGTACTTGCGCAGCAGCCGGTATTGCCAGAAGGAAGTGTGCGATCTGCCGTTGGCGAAGATTGGCGCGCAGATGCGATGCTCGACAAACTCGGCATGGCAGGACTGCACGATGCGCAAACAAACGAGTTGTCGGGTGGACAACAAAAGCGTGTTGCACTCGCTGCACTGTTAGTGAGCGAATGGGATGCGCTTATTTTGGATGAGCCAACCAACCATCTGGATTTGGATGCGATTGCCTATTTAGAAGAATGGCTAGCGAATTATCGTGGTGGACTGATCTTGGTAACGCACGACAGACACGTGCTTGACCGCGTGACCAACAAAGTGCTCGAGATAGATCGCGGACACGCATACATGCACGTGCCGGCTGGCCGCAATGCCGGTTCTGGATACGCCGCTTACTTGGCAGCACGAATTGATCGAGAAGAAAAAGCAGTGACAGCAGAACAGCGACGCAAAAACTTGGCACGCACCGAACTTGCATGGTTGCGACGCGGCGCACCGGCACGCACAACGAAACCTAAAGCTCGCATCGAAGCCGCGACTGCGTTGATTGCGCGTCGACCCGAAGCAGCTGCACGCAGTGGCGAACTTGGCTTGTCACTTGGCAACCAACGCCTTGGCTCAAAGGGTGTTGAGTTGCATGGCATTGGTTTTTCTTGGCCGGCCAACGCAAATGGCGAGCCTGGCGCGCTTGTGCTGAATCAGTTTGATCACGAACTCGAACCTGGCGATCGCCTCGGAATCGTTGGGCCAAATGGTGCGGGCAAGAGCACGCTGCTCGACTTGATCTCTGGACGACTCAAGCCAACGCACGGACAAATAGATATCGGTAGCACCGTCAAAATTGGTTACTACGACCAATTGGGTCGTGACCTCAACGTCAATCAGCGAGTGCGCGAAGCAGTTGCTGGCGACAAAGGCGACCCTTCAGTTGAAGACAATCAATTGATGCGTCAGTTTTGGTTTGATGGCGACGCGCAGTTTGCTCCAATTTCAACTTTGTCTGGTGGCGAGCGCCGACGATTGCAATTGCTGCTCACATTGATTGAGCAACCGAACGTATTGCTGTTGGATGAACCAACAAACGATTTGGATCTCGACACATTGCGTGCACTTGAAGATTATTTAGATGAATGGCCGGGCATTGTGGTTGTGGTGAGTCACGACAGAGTGTTTCTTGACCGCACGGTGATCGATGTATTGGCGCTCGATGGTCACGGTGGTGCAGCAGTCGTACCGGGTGGAGTTGCCGGTTGGCTCAAGAATCACAATGCATCGCCTACACACCAGATCGCTGCAGCACAACGTGGGAAACTCATCGCACAAGATGCGCCAGTTGCGACGACAAAAAGCTCGGCGAAAGTAAAGCCTGCAAAAAGCCCAAGCACACTTAAAAGGTTGCTTGCTCAGGCAGAGAAAACACTTGCTCAGGCAAATGCGGCAGAGCAAAAAATTGCTGCGGAGTTAGCCCAGGCTGGCAGTGACCACACTGCGCTTGCACGGATCAGCGCAAACCTTGCAGACGCCCAAACAAAAGTGGCAGCCGCGGAAGAGACTTGGATTGCACTCGCCGCTGAGGCCGAGGCACAAGGCCTCGACACTCAGTAGCGCAGTACAAAACTTAATTACTTGTAGTTATTTTTTCTTCTTCTCGCAGATGACGCCGTCATCGCCGTTGTCCAACTTCTTGTAGTTTGCGTTGTAAACAGCCTTATTCACTTTTGCACCAGTTGTTCCAGCAGTGATCGCTGAGTAAGCGACACCCTTTGGAAAATCTTTTTGCAATGCTGCACATGACGAATAGGACTTTGCTGCAACTGCCTTACCTTGCACCATTGCTGCAGGAGCAGCAATCAACAAGAGTGAAGCAATCATGATGGGGGTTGTTAGTTTTCTCATGAGAAAAAACTTAACTTTGCCGCCAACTAAATGAGGGGTTGCACGAGACCGCATTGGGCAGGAAACCCTTACAGATCATGGATGTGACGCTAAGCACCGTCAATCACAAAGGAACTATCTAACTCAGTGGTTAATTACCGAGTTTGCGGTAAAAATCGGATGGCGCAACCACGTCATCACGGTTCAGTTGATTGACGTGCGACTTACCAAGTCCTAACAATGCCGAGTCAATGCCGCCACGAATTACGTCGAGCACATTTTCGACACCACCTTGACCATTGGCTGCCAAGCCCCACAAATATGCACGACCAATCATCACCGCACGCGCACCAAGTGCAAGTGCTTTGACTACATCGCTACCTCTGCGCACACCACCGTCGAGCAACACTTCAATCTGATTACCAACGGCATCAGCAACAGCTGGCAACGCACGAATTGGTGCTGGAGTGCCGTCCAAGTTGTTGCCGCCGTGATTAGAAACCGAAAGTGCAGTTGCACCAAGATCGACAACGCGCTTTGCGTCGTCGACACGACTCACACCCTTGACCATGAATGGGCCGCCCCACTGAGCGCGCAACCATGCAATGTCTTCCCATGAAGGAAGCGGCGTTTGCATCCACTCGTAGTACGCGCCAAAAAATGTTGGGGCCTTCTCGCCCGGCTTTGCCATGTTGGGTGCAACGAGATCAGGAAACTTGCCGGTCTTTGCAAACGACCACAACCAACGCGGACGAACAATCACTTCGGGCGCAAGTTTGAACATTGCTTTGAGATCTATCTTTTCGGGAATCCAGGGGCTGCCCCAGTCACGACCATTGGAGAACGACCAGTCGAGTGTGACGATGAGGCCCTTTGCACCTGCAGCACGAGCGCGTTCCATGCGCTGCACAAGTGTGTCTTTGTCTCCACACCAATACATCTGAAAAAATGTTTGTGAATTAACTGCGGCGACTTCTTCTACTGATTTGCTGGCAAACGAACTGAGTCCCATCGCAACACCACGGTTGGCTGCTGCACGAGCAATGGCAACTTCGCCCTGCGGATGCACTGCCTGCACACCAGTTGGCGAGATGATTACCGGCATCGACATGTCTTGACCCATCACACGCACTGACATCTCGCGACTCGACGAAAGACCAGCAACATGCGGCGCGAAGCCAAGTTGATCAAACGAATCCAGATTGTCACGCATCGACAACCCTTTTTCTGAACCTGCGATCAATGCACCGTAGACAGACTTTGGCAAGCGCTTTTGTGCACGACGCTGCGCCTCGGCGACAGTCTCAAACCATGCGGTTGCCATCAGGCTCTACAGGTTGGCAGGAATAATGCTTGGATGCAACATCTTTTCGCGTGGCAAACGGATATCCAAGTACGAGCGAATGCTTGCATCAATGCTCTCTGGAATGTGGCTTGGATAATGGTTGTCCAAAATCTCGCGCACCTTTTTGTGAGCAACATCGTAAATCTCGGGCTTGCCCACTTCTTTCCACTCTTTTGAACTGAGACGGTCACCGATGGTTGGGTACAAATACTCGCTTTGCATGATGCGCAACGTTTGTTCGGCGCCCAAGTAATGGCCAGGGCCACCGATGCACTGTGCGCGCATCGTCTCGATTGACAACGACTCGTCAGTGACTTCGATGCCTTTGATTGTGCGCTGAACCGAACCAATGGTGTCGTTGTCAATGACCACACCTTCAAGTGAGTAGCCCAACAAACTGCCGTGCATACCGGCAGCCTCGTAAATGATGTTCATGCCGGCGTTACCAACGAGAGCGTGATTGATTCCCTTTTCGGAACCTGACTGCGCATCAGGAAACTTTGCATCGCTGATTCCCGACGAGGTTCCACCAGTGAGGTTGTAGAAATGTGCCATCTGTGCACTAGCTGCCGAAAGCAACACTTGCTCTGGGCTTCCACCCGACATGGCGCCTGAGCGCAGGTCGGAAACGAAGCACCACAAGCCAAAAATTGCAGGGTGACCAGGCTTGATTGCGTTGACATACGCAAGACCGGCCAAGCACTCTGCAACTTGTTGCACAAGTGCGCCAGCAATTGCTGCAGGTGCGGTTGCACCAGCCTGACCAGCCGACAACAACAACACCGGCATCCCAGCGTGAACTGCAACTTCGAGGCACTTACATGCATCGCTTGCAAACTTCAGTGGTGGAACAACGA
>CAZHIN010000077.1:5190-6560 GCA_964532575.1 uncultured Acidimicrobium sp. | reverse complement strand
TGCAAGACATGACAACATTTGGTCAACTGATGAATGAGAGTCATCAAAGTTTGCGTGACAATTTTGAAGTATCGACGACACAGATGGACGAAGCAGTCCGCTCTGCGCAGCGGACACCTGGCGTGTTTGGCGCACGCATGACAGGAGGCGGCTTTGGTGGTTGCATCGTGATTGTTGCGGACTCAACTGCAAACGTAAACAATCTTGATGGCGCGACGCTTGTCAAGCCCTCAGGCGGTGCAGAAATTATCTAACTTGCGTTGTGCATTGCCCGCTGAATAAAACTCTGCACTTGTTCTGGATCTCGAATGTTGTCAAACACTTCCATTCCGTCCTCGCCACCAGACTCAATCAGCAAGTCGCCTGCCCCGATGATCCGCTCGAATATTGACTGATGAAAATTGATGTTGTTGACCCGATACAACGGAATCTCGATACCAGTTCTGGCAATCACTCCTGAGCGAAAAATGACCCGCTGGTTTGTGAGCACGAAATGTGTTCGGCTCCATGTCAGTGCAATTTTGGCCAACCACAGAATCGCAACGAGTAGTGCACCCAATGTAAGCCACAGTGCTGACGACTCAACTAATTTTTGAGCGTTACCTGCCGTTTCTCCCGCGATGTCGTGGCTCTTGATCCACGCAACCAAACTGACAACAATGACAAGACCGGGCTTCACAAATGTCCACCAATGCGGGTGCAAGTCCAAGATGACGTGCTCATCATCATTGAGATATTTCGTCGAAAACGCCATGAATGCATCGTAATGTGCAGCGTGTTACACGCAGCGCCTAAAGTCTTCGCATGCTTACCGACGACTTGCTGCGTGGTCTCGACGCCCAACAGCACGAAGCCGTGGTTAGCCCACCTTCGTCCATCGTGGTGCATGCAGGCGCGGGTTCAGGCAAAACCCGAGTACTCACTCACCGCATCGCATACCGAGTAGCCACAGCAACAGCGCACCCCGAAAACATTTTGGCCATCACATTTACTCGTGAGGCTGCGAGTGAAATGCGCAAGCGACTCACCAATCTTGGAGTTGATCGCTCTCATGGCGCTGGTCCAACCGTGGGCACGTTTCACGCTGTGGCGCTTTCACTTCTGCGCCAACGACTTATTGATCTAGGTCAGCCCGTGCCAAACATTGTGCACAACCGCACCGCGCTTGCTACTTCTGCAGCCGGCACTCATCGCATGGCCAGTCGACCACGAGAGATACTCGCCGAAATCGATTGGGCACATGCACGATTAATTCAACCTGCAACATTTGCCCAAACCGCGAACCGTTTGGGACGTTACGCACCTGCTCCACACAATGAGATCGCTACGATCTACAAAAAGTATGAACAACTAAAACTGCAACGAAACGT
>CAZHIN010000077.1:0-5180 GCA_964532575.1 uncultured Acidimicrobium sp. | reverse complement strand
ATGATCGCCCCCGCCGATTATGTGCAAATGGTCAAGCGACTACAGCGCACACCACCTACTGCCGCACCAGAAATCGCCGAAATCTATAAGCAATATGAACAACTCAAAATAAAGCGCCAAATCGTCGACTTAGATGATCTGCTGTCGCGCGTCATTGCCGACATGCGTGCAGACACCAAGTACGCAGAGGCCGTGCGTTTTCGCTTTAAGCATTTGTTTGTTGACGAAGCCCAAGACATGAACCCACTGCAATATGCGTTGTTCGAAGAGATCCGCGGTGGCCGTCCAGATGTTTTTGTCGTTGGCGATCCACTGCAAGCCATCTACGGATGGAACGGCGCCGACCGCATGCTGTTTGACACGCTTCCCGACGCACTGGGCCACACAACGGTGCTCAGCCTGCCAAACAACTACCGCTGCTCGCCGCACATTGTGCATGCTGCGCGCCACGTTGCATTGCAAACCGGCGAGGCATTCGAGATCGCAGCAGTGCGCGAAGACGGTCCACATATTCGTGTCGCTGGTTGCGATGCCGAGCAAGAAGAGGCAGACGGCATCGCATCATTGCTGTGGCACTATGCACCAACCGCTGGCGCGCATCCGTGGCAATCGTGCGCGGTACTCGTTCGCACCAACACTCAACTCGTTGCTATTTCTAAAGCGCTCACTCGAGCCGGCATTCCTATCGGATCAACTCGCCAACCCCCAGAGATCACAGCCGCCATTGCACTTGCGGCTCAGTCGACAAGCCGCCATGGACTCACTACGTGGTCCGCCGACATCCTCAACGAGTCAATCGATGAAGCAGAGCGCACGGTTGCCGAAATGGTGCGACAGTTTGTGCAACAAGACCCAATCGGCACTGTTGATGGCCGAGCCTTCAGCGCATGGGTCGCTGCAAATGCCACTGTGCCTCATCCGCGCGCAGGTGTTGACTTGCTTTCATTTCACAGCGCCAAAGGTCGCGAGTGGGATTGCGTTGTCATCGCTGGTGCCGAGGTCGGGCTTTTGCCCCATGGGTCTGCCACATCCACCGAACAAAAACGCGAAGAAGTACGACTCGCTTATGTCGCAATTACGCGTGCCGCACACCAACTCTTTGTCACATTTGCCCGCAAAAGAAATACCCGCAACACCGGCATCAGTCCTCTCGTGCAAGACATGCCAACATCACTCGACATGCCCGTTGTGCCAATGCCAACCTTCTCACGCTTGGCTCGTCGAGCATCCAATGACCCAGATTTGTTAGACGACCTCACCACTTGGCGACGACATCTCGCACGATCATTGTTTCAACAGCCAACAGGCATCTGTAGCGACGAAGAACTCGAGAGGCTTGCAAGCGCGCAGCCACTCGACCGCGAGATGACTATTGACGACTTGGCTGCCGTGATGGGAAAAAGCATGGCTCAACGTATTGCGCCAGCAGTGCTACCGCTTTTTGAGCGTCACGCGTCGCGCAACTGAGTCAGGCGCTCAAAAATCTCTGGTCGCATCGACACAAAGATTCCAGTTGCCTCGGCGCACAGTGTCTCTCCGTGATACAACGATCCAGTGGTGATGATCTTGCGCTTTTCAGTTGATGCAACATAGGCGCGAAACTCGAGTGGCTTATGGAGTGGCGTCGGTGCGCGATAATCAATTGTCAGGTTGACAGTCATGCCAGGATTGCCCGTGGTTGATTGAGCGACACCACACACTTCGTCAAAATATGCAGCAATAACCCCACCATGAACACACCCCGGTGGCCCCTCGTATGCAGAACCAAACGTGACTCTGCCGACAACGTTGACGCGACCATTTTCGTCAGTTGAAGTGGTGATCGTCATTGGCATCGCAACGGGGTTTATTGCACCAATGATCGGACTGCGGTCAAGAAAACTTGTTCCCGTCACCGAAACAATCTGCTCAATCTCGTTGCGAATTATTTGTGCTCGATCTGCACGCAACTTTTCATCAGCCGTCATCGGCGTTTGACGGATATGAAAACCAGCAAAATTATTTGGCGTGTTATTTGACATGACTACGTTTACAACTCCATAACAACAGGCGCATGGTCACTCGGTTTTTCGCCTTTGCGGGAATTGCGGTCAATCAACGTCATCGTTGTGCGCTTGGCAACCGATGCACTCACGAGCAACAGATCAATGCGCATTCCATGATTTTTGTGAAATCCACCATCGCGATAATCCCACCACGAAAACAACTTGGGTTCGGGATGTTGATCGCGATAGACGTCGGTCAATCCCCATCCACAGAGATCGTTCAATACTTCGCGCTCTGGCGCACTTACGTGCGTCGAACCTACGAGTGCTTCTGGGTCCCACACATCTATGTCGTTGGGGGCAATATTGAAGTCACCCGTAACGATTACATCGTCTGATGGTTGAGAGATTTTGGCGACGTGTTGTTTTAATTGTTTCATCCAGCGCAGCTTGTATTGATAGTGATCATGCTCAAGCTCGCGACCATTGGGTACGTAGACGCACACAACAGTGACGCCACCGCAAATTGCACTGATAATCCGCGCTTCACCATCGGGTTCGCCAACGGCAAAGTTGTTGATCACATTGTCGAGACCAACTTTTGACAAAATCGCCACACCGTTCCATTGACCCTGACCAAAATGTGCCGACTCATAACCCATTTCGTGAAACACGAGCGACGGGAACACCGCATCTTTCATCTTGGTTTCCTGAATACACAACACGTCAGGTTGATTTTCCATCACCCATTGCTGCACACGAGGCAGCCGGGCCTTGAGCGAGTTCACGTTCCAAGTAGCGATCAGCACCGCAACAAACTACTACGCAACTCTTATTTTTTCTTGGTGGAAGCCTTGCGTATTTGTACGGGAGCGGCGCGTTTCTTTTGTTTCTTGACAGGCACAGCTTTTTTGACTGCGGTAACCGGCCCGACAATACCCACATCAATACTGCGCCGCGATGCTGTAAAACTTGATACGACGAGTGATACCTGTTGACCGATCTTGACAAACTCGCGCGCACTACGAGGTGCAGGATTAGCCATCAAGCGCAGTGGCAGATAGCCGAGTACGTCACCAATGCGAACGTACACACCATGAGCAGAGTAACTTTCGACTACTCCTTTCACCTTGCTGCCAATTTTATATTTTTCGACAAACTCTAAAAACGGTGCAAGCTCGTTCACCGCAGTTGTTGGCTTGGTGCGCGCACTTGCCGCTGGCGCCGCTGCTGCAGCCGTTGTTGTTACTTTTGTCTTGGTAGCAAGTTTGATATTTGGTGGCGGTGTGCGCGGAATTGGCATTGGCCTGTTGGCTTCACGACTTGCTTTCTTGACAGACTTTGCAGCCGACGGACGCACTGGCAAGCGATCAATAAATACCCAGCCGACAAGTGGCACCGGTTTGCCACCCATCAATCGACCACCATCAAACAACCACGGATGGTCTTGGTGAAATTCTTGGTAACTGTCATTTGAAACAACGGTTGCGCTGATCTTCTTGGCAATAGTGAGCACAAAGCCGTCGCCACGCCCAACTGCCCCTGCGGGTGGCGACACCAGTTCGTTGTTGTCGATGGCGTCATTAAATTCGGCAACTTCTCGCTTGTCGATGCGATGACCAAAAGTGGCGTCAACAACCACCGTCACTTTGGTGTCGGGATATTCGTTCATAAACGACAGCACGGCTTCGTTCAATTGCTTCAGGCTCGGCGACGTGCGTCCCTCAGTCGCCAAATTTGACCCGTCCACAACTACATGCTTTGGTCCGCGATTTGCCACTAGGTAAGTCAACCAGCGGGTTGAGTGCGCGACAGGGATGCCCCAGCCCATACGATCTATGCGTGATCAGGGCCGTATTTTTTGATTTTGGGGGCGTGATCCTGTCCAGCCCCTTTGACGCGTTCAACCACTACGAGCGAGATAACGGCCTGCCGCTCAATTTCATCCGTTCGGTCAATTCGGTCAACCACCACGAAAATGCATGGGCCCGCCTCGAGCGCAGCGACATTTCTCCCGCCCAATTTGACGACATTTTTGCCACAGAGAGCGAGGCGCTCGGTCACCGCATACCTGGCGCCGAAATTCTTGCGTTGCTGCACGGCGAGTTGCGACCCGACATGGTGCACGCACTCGATGTCATCAAAGCCTCAGGGCTCATCCTCGCCTGTCTCACCAACAATGTGCTGACGCAACAGGTCGTTGCAACCGACCCCGCCGAGCGCGCACGTCAACAAGAACTGCAAGCAGTGCTTGCACGGTTTGATGCTGTTATCGAGTCGAGCAAGGTTGGGTGTAGAAAACCAGAACCACGCTTTTATGAGATTGCTTGCGAAACAGTTGGCGTGCAACCCGACGAATGTGTTTTCCTTGATGACTTGGGCATCAACCTCAAGCCAGCAGCACAAATGGGCATGATCACGATCAAGGTTGCAACAAGCGAGCAAGCATTAAGCGAACTTGCTCAGATCATCAATCTTGACCTGACAACACAAAACAACTAGAAATAAAACTGCAACTCGCAACTGCTACCAAGCAGCGAAAGTTTGCTCCATTAAGTCTGCAACTTCTTGATCATGGATCGCTTTTGATCCGGTTGCAGGACTACCCGACTCAACTCGAGCAACGTGGCGCCAGTCGTAACCCTGATCTTTGAGCGGCCACACGAGGTGATCAACAAATCTCCACGCGCCCATGTTGTCTGGCTCTTCTTGTAGCCACAGCAATTCTTTGGCGTTCGGATACTGCTTTAACACTTCATGCAGACCGTTGATTGGAAACGGATACAACTGTTCAATTCGAACCACGGCCACATTGGCTGCGCGCTTGTCACGCTCGGTCATTGCGTCCCATGCCACCTTGCCGGTGCACAGCACAACACGCTTCACCTTCGTCTTGTCGATGCCAGATGGGTCATCCAAAATCTCTTCAAAACTTCCGGTCGTCAATTGATCAATCAATGATCGACTTTGCTTCATGCGCAGAGGTTGCTTTGGTGTCATCACCACAAGTGGTTTGCGCACTTCGCGTACAACTTGACGGCGCAGCATGTGAAAGTACTGCGCTGCTGTGGTTGGATAACACACCTGAATGTTGTCCTCAGCGCATTGTTGCAAGAAGCGCTCGAGACGTGCCGACGAATGCTCTGGACCTTGGCCCTCGAATCCGTGTGGAAGCAACATGACCAAACTGTTTTG
>CAZHIN010000076.1:5714-6661 GCA_964532575.1 uncultured Acidimicrobium sp. | reverse complement strand
GACAAGAACAGTGTCGTTGATGTAGACCTGAATTGGATTGCTGCGTTACCAACCTGTGTTGCGTTGATGACGATTGGCGCAGAACAACCACACTGCGTGCAGGCTGTGCAATTGCTTCGCCAACGCGGCATCACCGTGTCAATTGGTCATACCCACGCGACTGAACAACAATTTATTGCCGCAAAAAATGCCGGCGCGCAAATGGTTACGCATCTCTACAACGCAATGTCTGGTGTACACCACCGCAACCATGGCATTGCTCTGAGCACACTCACCGACGACGATATGTATGCATCAATCATTGTCGACCTCGAACATGTTTCACAGCGTGCGGTGCAACTGGCTTTTCGGGCGAAACCACACGCCATGATTCTGATTACCGATTCGGTACGCGCAAGCACAAAAAATGCACCACGACTGAGCGATGGCACTCTTGCAGGCAGTGTGCTGACGATGGATCAAGCACTGCGTAATACTGTTTTGCGCTGCTCGGTACCGCTGTCGGTTGCGCTGGCTAGTGCAACCAAACACCCTGCGAGGGTTTTGGGTTTGCATGACCGAGGTGATATTTCCGTCGGTAAGAGAGCGGATGTTGTGTTGCTCGACAACGACTTGTCGGTGCTCCAAACCGTGAGTGGCGGACTTTTTTACGACACCGACTAATGTTGCTGCGTGCACATCGTCTCCGCGTTGTTTCTCGACACGTTCGAGATGAGGCAAGCCCCTGGTCCTGCCACTCGCATTGATATGACGGGAGTGTTTTTCTCGCTTGCGGCGCCAAACCCAGTGCCTGTCACTATTGAACCCCACCTCATGGCGCTGATCTACTGTCAAGGCGATGAACCCGGCTCTGGGGTATTTGAAGTGATCTTCAAAGATGGCTTTGATGACAGCGCCGAACAATTGGCCCGCAACAATCATCGTCACGAACTCATGACCCGCTGTGA
>CAZHIN010000076.1:0-5704 GCA_964532575.1 uncultured Acidimicrobium sp. | reverse complement strand
GCCCACAATGTCAGTCCATTCACCGTTGAGCCCGGCAAATTTACCTATCGACTCGTTCGAGGCGCGCTAGAACTCACCAAATACGGTCTTATTTTTGCTCACTGCCGCATCGACAAACAGCCATGGCACAAAGTTCCGCTTACGCTGCTCCCACCGGTCGCCTAGAAGCAACTACAGTCGCCGCCGTGAATACTTTGCCTCGCCTGTCAGCCGATCTCGATCGCGAACTCGTGGCAATCGCGCGAGGCATTGCGATGGACGCACCTCTCAAGGCAAAAAGCGGTCACCAAGGCACCGCCATGGCTCTTGCTCCCCTTGCACATGTGCTGTATTCACGCATCATGCAGCACTCTCCGCAAGATCCGCATTGGCGTAACCGCGATCGCTTCGTGCTGTCCGCAGGTCACGCATCCATCTTGCAGTATGCGATGTTATTTCTCAACGGCTACGGACTCGAGATCAACGACCTGCAATCGTTTCGCCAGTTTGACTCCCTCACTCCAGGACACCCAGAGGCTGGTCACACCGCTGGCGTTGAAGTCACAACTGGTCCTCTCGGTCAGGGCTTTGCTAACGCCGTTGGAATGGCGCTCGCAGAACGCAACCTGCGCGCACGATTTGGCTCAGCGCTGATGAATCACCACACCTATGTCATCGCCGGTGACGGATGCTTGATGGAGGGCATCAGTCACGAAGCAGCATCGCTTGCCGGTCATCTCAAACTCGATCGATTGATTTGTGTTTACGACGACAACAAAATCACCATCGACGGCAGCACGACTCTGACGTGCTCCGATGATGTCGTCGCGCGTTTCACTTCGTATGGCTGGAATGTTGTGCAACTCGGCGAAATCGGTGAAGACCTAGACGCACTAGAGACTGCACTTGTCAAGGCAAAAAAACACGTCGGTTCTCCAACGCTGTGCGTATTGCAAACACATATTGGTTTTCCATCGCCAGACTTCACCGATAGTCACGAAGCACACGGCAATCCGTTTCTTGCAGAGCACGTCGAACGCACAAAGGCCGTGCTCAACATTCCTAACGAACCCTTTTGGGCACCAACAACAACGGTCGCAGCATCTCGCGAGCATGCAAGAAGTCGCGCCGCACATTTCCTTGCCGACTACAACACTGCTGTAGTCAAGAACCCATCGAACAACGATGCAGAATTTGAGTTGTGCTGGAATCCATTGCCAAGTGCTCAGTGGAAATCGATTGCACCAACATTTGCTTCAGACTCTGCACTTGCAACACGTCAAGCGATGCCGTTGTCGATTAGCGCAAGCCTGAGTGATCTGCCAGGTTTACTGCTTGGATCTGCAGACCTCACTGGTAATACAGGCGTCAAGATCAGCACAATGAGCGCGCAATCCGCTCTCAATCCACAAGGCCAGCAAATCTATTTCGGCATTCGCGAACACGCAATGGCTGCTGCGATGGTTGGTATGGCGTTACACGGTGGTGTGTTACCTGTCGGTGGCACTTTTTTTGTGTTCGCCGACTACATGCGCCCATCAATCAGGCTGGCAGCACTGTCGAAAGCAAAAGTGATCTTCGTTTTTTCACACGACTCGGTTGGTGTTGGCGAAGACGGACCAACACACCAACCTGTCGAGCATCTCGCTTCACTGCGGATCATTCCTGGCTTACACGTGGTGCGACCAGCAGACTCATACGAAACAGCGCAGGCATGGCGCGATGCAGTCGATTTTGATGGACCAACAGCACTTGTACTGAGCCGACAATCGTTGCCGATTTCGACAGACGGCTCGGCTGTGGCGACGGGGGCCGGCATTGTTCTCACCTGCTCCGCTACACCCAATGTCGTGCTGGTTGGCACCGGCAGCGAGGTTGCACTGTGTGTTCAGGCCGCTGCTCAACTTGAGCAATCTGGCCAACACGTGCAGGTTGTGAGCATGCCGTCGTGGGATCGATTTGAAACTATGTCAAGCGAATTTAAAAAATCAGTTTTTCCTCGTGGAGTTCCCGTTCTTTCGGTTGAAGCCGGCAGCACATTTGGATGGTCGAAATATGCAGATCAATCTGTCGGCATTGATCGCTTCGGCGCAAGTGCGCCAGGCAATGTGGTAATGAACAATCTCGGAATAAACGCGCAACACGTGGTTGATTGTGCTCTCGAGTTGATCAAATCTGGTAAACAAGACTGATGACTTCATCTCGCCTTGTGCGATTGTTTGATGAATGTGGCCAAAGCCCTTGGCTCGACAACCTAAAACGAGGGTTCATTACTTCAGGCCAACTCCACGGCATCCTCGATTCGGGTATTCGAGGACTGACATCAAATCCAACTATTTTTCAAAAAGCCATCCAGGGATCTGCAGATTACGACCAACAGTTTCGGCAACTGAATGCTCAACACATGTCTCCTATCGACAGCTATTGGCAACTCGTCATCAAAGACATTCAGGACGCGTCTGACATCTTTCAACCGCTGTATCAACAATCGCACTCGTCGGATGGGTTCGTCAGTGTCGAGGTCGACCCCAATTTGGCTCACGATACAACAGCAACGCAAAGCGCTGCCAGATTGCTCGACGAACGTGTTGCGCGAGACAACGTGATGATCAAGATTCCTGCAACGAAAGAAGGAATCCCCGTCATTCGCACAATGATCAGCGAAGGACGCAACGTCAACGTCACACTCATTTTTAGCCTTGATCGATACCAAGAGGTCATGGACGCATACATCGATGGACTCGAAATACTGAGTGCTCAATCATCAAATTCTCTTGCCGGTGTTGCCAGTGTTGCGAGCTTTTTCATTTCACGTGTTGACACCGAAATTGATCGTCGGCTGCAAGCAGTCGGTTCAGACACTGCAACCGCACTCTGTGGCACCGCTGCAATCTCGCAAGCAAAACTTGCATACCAACTGTTTACACAGACATTTTCGGGGCCACGGTGGTCAGCGCTTGTGCGTCGCGGTGCGCGAGTGCAACGCCCACTGTGGGCATCAACCTCAACAAAAAATCCGGCGTATCCAGACACCTTGTATGTCGACCAATTGATTGGTCCGAATACCGTCAACACTCTGCCCGACAACACGATGCTGGCATTTAGCGATCATGGAACGCCCGCTATCACGATTGACACCAACGTAGATCTTGCTCACAGCCGTTGGAGCGCCCTTGCCGATCTGGGCATCGACGTAGCCGACGTTGCTCAACAACTTGAAAACGAAGGTGTCAAGTCGTTTCAACAGAGTTTCACCGAACTGATTGAGGCACTCAACATCAAAGATCAAGCCATGCGCCAATGACCAAAGCGCACGAATTAGTTACAGCCATTTCAGAGCTCGTCGCCGAATACGGCTCGATTCATAACACCGATTATGTAATGCAGTTGATTACGACAAGTCTCGAACTTGGATCGGATCAGACGTCAACTCTGGATCTCAAAATTGCCTCTTCGGCACTCAAAGAAATGCGCGAAGCATTCGCCATGTTTCAGCCATACACGCAAAGACCCAAGGTCACAATATTTGGATCGGCACGTACGAAGAAGGACGACCCGTTGTATCTGCACACGCAGCTCGTTGCCAAAAGCCTTGCAGACAAGGGATGGATGGTGGTCACAGGTGCCGGTCCAGGGATCATGGAAGCAGGCATGGAGGGTGCTGGCAGAGAACGCTCGATCGGTGTTTCTATCCGCCTGCCGTTTGAATCGTCAGCAAATTCGATCATCGCAGGCGATGAAAAATACGTCTCGATGCGTTATTTCTTTACACGCAAGTTGATGCTCGTCAAAGAGTCACAAGCATTTTTGTGTTTGCCCGGCGGGTTTGGAACCCTTGATGAAACATTTGAACTACTCACGCTTACCCAGACAGGCAAGGGCGTTCCAGTACCGATTGTGTTACTCGATCTACCTGGCGACACCTTCTGGCATTCAATCGATGAGTTGATTCGGTCTCAGTTGCTGACTCGGGGTCTTGTCTCGCCAGAAGATCTTGCCCTGTATCGCGTGTGCGACACAATCGAGGATGCAACTCGTGAGATACAAACCTTCTACGTCAATTATCACTCAATTCGTTTTATCGGCAAGCACCTCATTATGCGACTCAACAATGAACCCGATGCACAATTACTGGCCGAACTGCAGGCAAAATTTGGATATTTGTGTCGATCAGGCAAATTCGAAATTGTCGAGCCTCACGCAACCGAAAAAAGCGACAAAGATCATCTCGACAAATATCGTTTACGTTTTGACCCGCAGCGCAGTGACGCCGGAGGATTGCGAGCACTGATCAATTTCCTCAATCAAGTCGTGTAAGCACGCCGATCGCTTTTTCAATTGCCCTGCGTGCAGAGGTCAGCTGTCGCTCGACCTCAGGTCGCTTTACTGCACCTTCGCGATGCGCTGATTTGAGCACATCGAGTGCCTTGTCGGCGATCTCTTCCGAGATCGATTGGAGTCGAGACACAATGTCGATTATTGATTCGTCATCCGATGCAGGCATCTGTCAAGTATGACAGTCCAGTAGTGCTCTTCTCATCATCATTGCCGATTTTTGACTTTTGTTGTCAAATGTCGTGTGATGTGTAGTTCTATCGTCTAGCGTCACAACCTATGTCAAGACCCGAAGAACTTCATGAATGGATCAGTTTCACCGACCCCGACGCAGAGCAAACATGGATGATCGATTCAACGTTCATGCTCTCCAACTGGTCGTGCATCTACGGTTCTGGCTGCAAAGGCGTACTCGATGACGATGCAACCAAGTTGCAACAGGGATGCTGCAGTTACGGCGCACATTTTATTGAAAAGAAAGATCTGGCCTCTGTCAAGAAGTCGGTAAAGAGGCTCAAGCCAGAACATTGGCAAAAGCATGCCAAAGGCAAGAACAACCGATGGTTAATCAAAAATCGAGATGGTTCCGATGCAACACGCCGTGTGAACGACGCCTGCATCTTTCATAATGACCCTGGTTTTGAGGGTGGAATGGGCTGTGCGTTTCATATCGCTGCACTCGAGGCTGGCGAACGTCCGATGGACTGGAAACCAGATGTTTGCTGGCAAGTCCCACTGCGCTTAGACGAGCACACAGAAGACGACGGTCACGTTATTTCGCACTTGCGCGAGTGGAAACGTCGCGACTGGGGTGAGGGTGGAATTGATTTTCATTGGTGGTGTACCGATGATCCCGCTGCCTTCGTGGGCAAAGATCCGGTCTACCAATATCTCAAAGATGAAATCGTAGAACTGATTGGCTCAAAGACATACAAGACTCTGGTTAAGTTGCTTGAAGAAAAGCGCTCTACTCCACGACCGCATCCACAGGTTGCGCTCAAAAATCCAACACGCAAACCCGCAAAGCGTTAGTTGCAAGCAAGCACAACTCAGCGACCACAAACTACAAGATCTGTTTAGTTTGAGTTGCGCTTGGTGTACTTGCGACGATCTTCGATCGTCAAGTACTTCTTGCGAATACGCACGTTGAGCGGCGTCACTTCCACTAATTCGTCATCTGCAATCCATTCGATTGCAGTCTCGAGCGTGTGAGTTACAGGAGTCGCAAGTTTGATGCCTTCGTCGTGGCTGTGCGTACGAATGTTGTTCTTTTCTTTCGCTCGCACCGCGTTGACCACCATCTCTTCTTCGCGGGCGTTCTCACCCACCACCATGCCTTCGTACAGTTCGTCTCCAGGCGAGATACAGAGAGTTCCGCGTTGCTCAAGGT
>CAZHIN010000075.1:0-6859 GCA_964532575.1 uncultured Acidimicrobium sp. | reverse complement strand
GCTCATGATTGCGATTGTTGGCAGTTATGTATATGCAATCAAAGTTATTGGTCCTCGGGTCGTTCCTCATGGTGTTGTGGTGACACGCCGCCAGATTCAGGCATTTACGGCAGGCGCATTGCTGATGTGGATCGCTTCAGACTGGCCTATTCACGACATCGCTGAAGAGTATTTGTATTCGGTGCACATGATGCAACACATGATGTTGTCATACTTTGTGCCGC
Organism: uncultured Acidimicrobium sp.; assembly: GCA_964532575.1. Lineage (GTDB taxonomy): Bacteria > Actinomycetota > Acidimicrobiia > Acidimicrobiales > Ilumatobacteraceae > UBA3006. The sequence continues at coordinate 6,635 of CAZHIN010000075.1, read as the reverse complement.
CTTTGATGTTGTTGGCCACACCGAAGTGGTTGTTTGATGCCATATTTGGGACCGGGCGTGCGTATCGAGCAATCAAGTTTCTCAGTCGAGCACCAGTTGCTGGTTTGTTGTTCAACGTTGTGGTCATGGTGACCCATATTCCTGATGTGGTGAATCGCAGCGTGTCCAATGCCCCAATGCATTACAGCTTGCATGTGTTTCTTGTGCTGACGGCTCTTCTGATGTGGATGCCAATATGTGGACCCGAGAGATCATTTCGGTTGCAATATGGCGGAATGATGATCTATTTGTTTTTGATGTCGGTGATTCCAACTGTGCCTGCTGCATGGCTGACATTTGCAGAGGGTTCTGTTTATAAGCACTACGACATTCCCGTGCGAGTCTGGGGTCTTTCAGTCACCACCGATCAGCAACTTGCTGGTGCGATCATGAAAGCCGGCGGAAGTATGTATTTGTGGACGATCATTATCGTTGTTTTCTTTCGTCGTTTCATTGGACGATTTTTTGCTGAGGCAACTTACTCCAAAGAAGCAAGTTAAGTCCGAGATTAATTCCAGCGGAAAAATTTAGTTGCTGCCAGTGGTGCAAGTACTGCCCAGCACCCAAGAACAATCCAAGAGGTTTGGCCGTAAGTAGCAGTGTTAGTGATGGCACCACGGAGTACATCGGCTAGTGCACCTGACGGAAGCATTTTGCCAACTTGTTGCAATGGCTGTGGCAACTCACTCAGTGGAATAATCACTCCGCCCAACAGAAGTAGCAACAGATACAAACCATTTTGGGCCGCCAAGTTGATTTCGGCGCGCAGTGTGCCCGCCATCAACAAACCAACTCCTGCAAAAGCCAATGTGCCCAGGAGCAGTGCGCCAAACACGCCCACAATATTGAGAGAAGAGATCTCCATCCCGAGCGCCTTTGCGATTGCGGTGAGCACAGCCAACTGCAACAACTCCACAACAACAACGGCGAAGCTTTTAGCAAGGATCAATCGACCAGTGCCAAGTGGCGTAGCGCCAAGGCGCTTGAGCACCGAATACGAGCGTTCAAAACCGGTGGCAATGCCAAGGCTGACCATGGCTGTTGACATAATGGCGAGCGCAAAAATGCCTGGAAGCAAAAAATTAACAGGTGTTTGTCCATTGGTTGGTAACACATCTACCTGGCTAAAAAAGATCAGCAGCGCCGCAGGAATGCCGATGATCACCAGCAATTGCTCGGCATTGCGCGCGATTACCCGAATTTCAGAGCGAAGTTGAGTGAACAAAATTTTCATTGCGCACCACCCGCGGTGAGGCGGCGGAAAATATCTTCAAGTCGTTGTGCTCCAGCGCGTAGGTCACGAATGTCGGCACCGTGAAACGACATCCACTCAGAAAACTTGCCGATCACTGCGGCGTCGGCTGTGCCTGTGATGACATATTCATCGCCGAGGTTCAAGACAGGAAATTCGAGATATTTTGCAAGGGCCGCTACATCAAAAGCGATCCCTGAACGAAAACGAATTTCGTAACTTTGTGAACGAATTGATTCGAGTGAGCCATTGGCGACAATTTTGGATTGATGAAATATCACCACGTCATCGGCGCAACGTTCGGCTTCATCGAGTTCGTGTGTTGCCAGCACAACGGCACAACCAGTTGATGCAAGATCTTTGATGACGGCACGAATCATGTCGCGACCATTCACGTCAACACCAGAAGTCGGTTCGTCCAAAAATGCAACCTCGGGGCGGGCAGTGAGCGCAAGCGCAAGTGACAACCGCTGTTGTTCGCCTCCCGAGAGTTTTTTCCAGGTGCTTTTCGTGCGGTGCTCAAGACCAACTGTCTTCATCACGTCATTGGCAACGACACCTTTGCCATAGAGACTGCAATAGTGAGCAACCACTTCGCCGACGCGAGCGGTTGGGTAGACACCACCGTTTTGCAACATCACACCAATCCGTTTGTTCAGTTGTTTGCGGTCTCGTTGTGGGTCGAGCCCCAACACTCGCACCGAACCAGATGTAATTGAACGAAAACCCTCGCACGCCTCAATGGTCGATGTCTTACCTGCGCCATTTGGTCCAAGAATGACCGTGACCCGCCCTGCGTGTGCATTAAATGAGACCTGCTCGACAGCGGTCACAGATCCGTAGCGCATCACCAACTGGTCAACGTGCACAGCGGCATCATCAGTTGTTGTAGCAGTCGTACTCACGCATATCAGCGTACGCAAACGAGACCCGTTGCACCACGCCGCAACGCTAAAGTGAATTGTTAGTGATAGACGTTCGACTTTTGCGAAATGACCCCGAGATGGTCCGTGCTTTGTTGGCTCGACGACATAAGCCTGAACTACTGGTGCAGTTGCGTGAAGCCGAGGCTCTCGATGCCAGATTGCGTGATATCACAACCGAACGAGACACCACTCGCGCCAAAGTGAATGAACTCTCGAAACAGGTTGGTGCATTACGTCGCTCGGGTGACAACGATGCGGCCGAGGCCTTGATGGCTCAAAGCCGTGCGCTTGGCGATGCCGAGCAGGCACTGGTTGCGGAGTTTGATCAACTCACCGAATCGCTGCGCGACGTGCTGCTGCGCATTCCCAATACGCCTCACCCCGATGCGGTTGACGGTGCAGGGGATCACGAGAATCCAACGATCACCGGGCCTATCAATATGCCTGCATCGTTTCCTGACTACCAGCGTGTGCCCCACTGGGAGACAGCGACGGCCTTGGGCATTCTCGACAATGAGCGCGCCGTCAAGATCAGTGGAGCAATGTTTACGATGCAGCGCGGAGCAGGTGCAACGTTGGCTCGCGCACTCTGCCAACTCGCGCTCGACCGCAACGCAGATGCATTCGAAGAGATTCGCCCACCATCTCTCGTCACCACAGCAACACTTACCGCAACGGGCCAGCTTCCAAAGTTTGCCGATGACGCATATGCAATTGAGCGCGATGATTTATGGTGTATTCCGACTGCAGAGTCTTCACTGACTTCTATTCACGCAGGCGAAGTACTCGACGAAGCCATGCTGCCTGTGCGCTACATGGCCCACACATCGTGTTATCGCCGCGAGGCTGGCTCGGCTGGTCGCGATACACGTGGCATGTTGCGTACTCACGAATTCGACAAGGTAGAAATTTTGTCGGTCACAACGCCCGAGCAAGCACCCGAGATGTTGCAAGAACTCGTACGCCGCGTCGAGGGCACAATCGCAATACTCGGCTTGCCGTATCGCATTATCGAAATCTGCACTGGTGACTTGGGTCAAAGCCATCACCGCAGTTTCGATGTTGAGGTCTATGTGCCAGGCGGAGACTCGTGGCTCGAAGTGAGCTCAATCAGTTGGTTTAGCGATTATCAAGCGCGTCGCGCAGATATTCGTTTTAAACGCACAGGCCAAAAGGGCACCGAGATGACGCACACATTAAATGCATCAGCCCTTGCAGTACCTCGCGTGTGGGCGGCAATTATCGAAAACAATCGTCAGCAAGACGGCTCGGTCATCATCCCCGAAGCGTTGCACCCGTATATGCGTGGCATTACGCGCATTTCGCCAAAGTAATTGACTGGTTGGCGGTCATGTCACTGCGCGATCGCCGCATTCAATACGAAACCGCAGGGCTCGAACGTAATGATCTAAACGATGATCCATTTGCACAATGGAACACTTGGTATGAACAGGCTGCCGCTGCCGGAGTATCCGAACCAAATGCAATGTCGGTGGCGACCATCGCCGACGACGGAATACCTGATGCGCGTATTGTCCTTGCACGTCAGGTTGATGCAAGTGGTTTAGTTTTTTACACCAATTACACAAGTGACAAAAGTGCACAACTGGAATCGCACCCAGTGGCATCAGCGGTTTTTTCGTGGCTCGACTTGCATCGCCAAGTGCGTGTTCGTGGGTCGGTTCGCCGAGTGTCGGATACACAAAGTGACGAGTATTTTGCGTCGCGCCCGCGCGAGTCGCAACTGGGTGCATGGGCTTCACCGCAATCGCAAGTGATCAGCGATCGTTCGGTATTGGTGGATCGGCTCGAGCAGTACCGAAAGCAATTTGAAGATGCCGATGTGCCTCGTCCACCTATGTGGGGCGGTTGGGTAATTGAGCCAATTGCGTTCGAGTTTTGGCAAGGCCGACCAAGCCGCTTGCATGATCGCTTTCGTTACACACGTTCGACCATTGCGTCAACGGCTTGGACCATCGAACGCCTCGCTCCCTAACAAGTTTCAAACTTGAGGGGTTTATTCGCTCCAGGTGTTTACTGAACTCACGAGTCCAGTGATCAGGGACAGCGTGTGTGGTGTGAGGTGTGGACCTTCCCAGTCCCACCACAGTGGGCTCGAGCCACGCACGCGTGGTGGAAGTTCGATCTGCACTCCACGATTGCGCACCCGATTGACAGGATTGTTGTCGTGTTGACCAGCCAAGTCAGATGGAATGTTGGCAAGATCATCTTCAATTTCATACGCGGGCAACGTGGTGCGTAGATGACCAGCAACGTGTGTGGCAAGCTCGCGGTTTTGACCGCCCAATAGAAGTGTGGTGAATAAGCCTTTACGTCCGTAGCCATGAATAGTGATCACGACATCTACGTGATTTAAAAATGTTGCGAGAACTGGTGAATGTGCAGGATCAATCTGGTGCGACGGAATGTGCCATTTGAGCGCCGCAGGTTGGTGAATGCCGTAGTACGAAGCGCCAGATTGTTCGGCTGCGGCCTGTGCAATCACGTCTGTCTGTTCTTCTAAGCCGCCACCGTGAAAGGCCATAAAACCAAACTTGCTGCGCAGAATGCTCGACTCAACGACCTCGGGGTGCGCGAGCAGGTCGGTGAGCATTAAGACCTCTTGCTGCTTCGTGATCGCACTTGATTGACCAAGATTGCTCCACCGACAACAACAAAAAACACCAAACCAAGACGCCATGAACCTTGTTGTTGCAAAAAGGTGGCAACAGATGATTGCCATCCTTCAACATTTTGTGTGACATTGCCAGCAGATGAGCGCTCCGACACTGCGACGTACCAATACCAGGTGAGATACAAGCCGGTAAGCACGATGAAACCAGCAGCAAGTTTGTCCATGTAGCGCAAACCGTTTCTTAAAACACGCAAGAGACCACCTTGGGCTGCAGCAAGCGTGACAGTCAGTGTGCTGACGAGAAGCCCCATTCCCACGCCATACAACACGATGCTCAGTACTCCAGATGCAAACCCGTGTAATCCGATGGAGCCGAAAATTGCTGTAGTAAGAAAACCAATCGTGCAGCCAATGCTTGCGACTGCGTAAGCAATACCAAAAATAAACATGGCGCGCAGTGAACGGTCTCGTTCTCCGCCAATTGCTGGAGTGATAAACGAAGGTTTCCAACCAGCGAGCATGGCAAGACCCATCACAACTAGCGCGACACCGATCAGAAGCCCGGCATATTTGGCGTTGAGTTCAATCCATTGTGTGAACAATCTTGAGATGGTGCCGATAACCAGAAAGACGAGCATGAACCCACTGGAAACCGCGGCACTGACCAGTAGTGCGCGACGAATTGGTGCCCGTTGTGCTGCGGGGTTGGCCGAGTCGATGCCCAAAAAATACAACAGGTATGCGGGAAGCAAAACAAAACCACACGGGTTGACTGCAGCGAGGATGCCGAGCATAAAGCTGTAGGCAAAGTTGCCTTCGATAGCCAACACGACTGTGCTGGTCATTGTGCAAACCACTTGGCAATCAGTGACTCAAGTTTGTCGGCGGAGATTTCTCCTGCAACTTGGTCGACAATTATTCCCTGTGCATCAACAAACAGCGTCATCGGCGCAGTGCCGATGCCAAGGGCACCGATAAATGAACCAGATGGATCAAACATAATGTCGTACGAAACATTGTATTTTGCAGCGAATGCTGTTGCCGTTTCGATTGAGTCATTCATATTGATGCCAATGAACCGAACCGTCGAACTATGTGTATCGGCGCTTGCTGCCAACACCGGCATCTCGCGGCGACATGGCTCGCATGTGGAGTACCAAAAATTGAGAATTAATGGCTTGCCAATGAGTGTGTTTGAGTCAATTGACTTGTTGTTCAGAGTGAGCAGTGATGCTTGGGGGAGGCTCGTGCCTGCAATCGCACTGTTGGTTGCAATCGTCGGATAGGGCACCTCGCCCGGCGTTGTTAAATGAGCATCAAGAGTTGGTTCGGATGCCCTGCTCCACAACCAACCGCCGCCCATGCTGACTGCCAGCACAGCAACAGCGATCAACAACGTGCGTTGTTGGCGGGGAGAAAGGAGCACGAAAACACGTTACTAGAGCGTTTTCGTGCCCCTTGGGGTCGTCTTATGCCACGAGATGCCGGGGGATTGGCACTTCGTCAACAACGGTGACTCGTATATTGCGTGTCACTGGTCTGCCACGTGGTCGCTTTGTTGCACAAATACGACCCTCTTCGAGGAGCTCACCGCCCCATACGCCCCATGGCTCTGCGCGATCGAGTGCACCAAGCAAGCACTCGGCTTGCGAAGAACACTTTGAGCACACAGCCTTGGCGCGCTGAATGTCAACAAACTCTTCTGAAAAGAACAGGTACGACAACGTCCCGTTGCCGTCGCTGCATCGTTTGGCCGACAACACGAGAGTTTCGTGTTGTTCTT
>CAZHIN010000074.1:6755-7249 GCA_964532575.1 uncultured Acidimicrobium sp. | reverse complement strand
GAAAGTTTTACACCATTAGCCCAGGCGTATGGTGTCTCGTTGGCAATGGTTTATCTAATCAAACATTTGTCGATGCACCAGATGGAATTATCGCAATCGACACCGGTGAATCTATTGAAGAAATGCGTGCGGCAATAAAGGAATTACGTGCCGTGACAACGCGACCAATTGTTGCGGTGCTGTACACACACTTTCATTATGTTGGTGGCACGCGAGCCGTGTTTGAAGAAGATCCTGCAGCGTCAATACCCATCTGGGGACACGAAAAGATCGCATTTAACCGATTGCGCACAACATCCGAGATTGCCCCCGCGTATGGACGTGGACTCGTCGAACAATTTGCCATCACGCTTCCATTAGACGGCGAAGATGGTGTCGTCAATGTTGGCCTTGGTCAGTTTTTTCGTGACCCTGCGCGGGCCATTCCCGATATGCCCAAAGCCGTGCTCTCGCCGGCGGACGGTCGCATTGTCAAAATCGAAAAAGCCTTTGAT
>CAZHIN010000074.1:0-6745 GCA_964532575.1 uncultured Acidimicrobium sp. | reverse complement strand
GCGCATGCCCCTCATACCTACGGTTTCATCGCACCGCAACATACATTTAATTCTTCATGCACTATTCGTGTTGCGGGTCTCGACGTTCAAGTAACACCTGCGCCATCCGATGCAGATGATTCGGTGACCTACTGGTTTGCATCGAAGAGGCTTTGTGTCAACAACTTGGTTTGGCCAGTGCTGTTTAATATTTTTGCGATTCGAGGCGAAGAGTATCGTGACCCTCAAGTGATGTTGCGCGGTCTTGATCATCTTCTTGGCCTGCACTCCGAGCACCTCGCTGGTGCTCATGGTCCCCCAATAAGTGGATCCGATGCAATCAACGATCGTGTGACGAAGTATCGAGACTCAATCCAATTCTTGTGGGATCAAACAGTGCGCCACACCAACCGCGGCATGTCGAGTGTCGATTTGGCGGCAACCATTCGACTACCAGAACACTATGACGACGACTATCTGACGTCCGAGTTGTATGGCGTAGCCGAACACCATGTGCGTCAAATACGAACGGGAATTTTTGGCTTTTTTGATGGGCATGAAGCAAACCTCTTTCCACTGTCGACACAAGATCATGCAGATCGAATGATCAAGGGGTTTGGTGGCAAGGAAATCGTAAGAACTCAAGCTCAGCAAGCGCTTGCCGACAACGACCTCCGCTTTGCAATCGAACTTTCTTCATGGTTGGCATACAGCACCGACCCAAGCGATACCGATAAACAACTTCTTGCAAGCGCTTTACGACTGGTTGCACAGCGAACCCCAGCAGCCAATATTCGCAACTGGTGTCTTGCTCGAGCACGACATTTGGAGGGTAGTTTTGATGCAACGCGCTTCAACACTCACCGCATTAACAAGCGACAAATTTTGTCAGGACCAATTTCGTCGAGCGTGAGTATTCTGCGAGTGCTCCTTGAGCCAACAAGTGCAGAGGGTCTTGATATCCATATTGCCTTCACGTTTTCTCAAGACACAACAGGGCTGCATATTCGCAATAGCGTTGCCGTTCCCACCGATGGCGATGGCGCAACTCATTCGGTTATCTGCGATAGAGCAATCTGGGCCGACATTTTGAGTGGAGGAACAACACTTTCACAAGCAATCGCTGCTTCGGCCTTGCAGATCAATGGAGACAAATCACAAGTGTTGCGCGCACTCGCCTGTTTTGATGTTGTGGGTTTGCAGTCATGACACAACAGCTTCCGAAATCGACACCAACATTTGGTGGAGCCATTTCCCGAATCATCACTGACTCGACACCACAAAAGCTCAACGTACCAACCGCTCCAGATGGTGCTCCAAATATTTTGTTGATCATGCTTGATGACGTTGGCTTTGGTTCTTTTGGAAACTTTGGTGGACCAGTAATGACTCCCGGACTCGACAAAATTGCAACAACTGGTTTGCGCTACAACCAATTTCACACCACGGCACTGTGCTCTCCTACTCGAGCCGCGCTGCTCACTGGACGCAACCATCACAGCGTGCATATGGGAGGCATCACCGAAATTGCCAACTCGTTTCCTGGATACGACAGTGCGATACCACCAGAGTCGGCAACTGTTGCACAAGTACTGCGCATGTCTGGATACTCAACGTCGTGTTTTGGTAAATGGCACCTCGCTCCATCATGGGAGCAAAGCCCCGCTGGTCCATTTGATCGTTGGCCGACAGGCTTAGGTTTCGATCGCTTCTACGGAATTATGGGTGCCGAGTCGTCGCAATGGGAACCACCCGTATACGACCAGACAACACCTATCGCTCCGCACGTTGGCAAACCTGGATACCACCTCACCGAAGATTTAGCCGATCAAGCAATCACGTGGATGCAGCGCCAACACGCGTCCACACCAAATCGCCCATTTTTTTGTTATTTCTCTACACCTGCTGTGCATGCACCGCATCATGTATCGCGCGAATGGATCGACATATTTAAAGGTCAGTTTGATGACGGCTGGGATGCACTGCGCGACATGATCTACGAGCGCCAGTTGAAACTTGGTGTGATTCCCCAAGACACCACGCTGACCAAGCGTCCAGAACAAGTGCCCGCGTGGGCCGACTACCCCGACCGTTACAAACCAGTTGCGCGACGATTGATGGAAACGTTTGCCGGCTTTCTTGCGCATACCGACGCACAAATTGCGCGCGTTATCGATTCATTGGACGAGATGAACATTGCCGACAACACACTTGTCATTTACATCACTGGCGACAACGGTGCATCAGCCGAGGGCACAATACATGGTGCTTGGAGTGCACCATCGTTTCAAAATGGAGTTCCAGAAGATCCTGAGTGGCTACTTGATCACATGGACGATTTTGGGACGGACAAATGCGAAAATCATTTCAATGTTGGCTGGGCATGGGCTCTCGACTCTCCGTTTCAGTGGATGAAGCAGGTTGCATCACACTTTGGTGGCACCCGCAACGCCATGGCACTTTCGTGGCCAAAAAAGATTTCCGACAAGGGTGGATTGCGCACGCAGTTTCACCATGTGGTCGATATCGTGCCAACTATTTATGACATTGCTGGCATTACGCCGCCAACACACGTCAATGGCATTGAGCAGATGCCACTGCACGGCACATCAATGGCGTATTCGTTTGATTCTGCCGATGCGCCAAGCACACACACCAGTCAATACTTCGAGATCCTTGGCAATCGAGCCATCTACGCAGACGGTTGGATGGCTTCGTGTTTCCATGGACGCCTGCCGTGGATCAGATTGCAGGGTTTTGAGTTTGATGGTCCACAAGAAGTGTGGGAGTTGTACAACATTGCAAACGACTTCTCGCAAGCAGTTGACCTGGCTGCCACGCACCCAGAGAAGCTCGCCGAATTGCAAGCACTTTTCCATCAACATGCAATCGATTACGGCATCTATCCATTGCGCGACCCGGGCTCACCGCGCCATGGAGATTTCTCTGTGCCACATTCACTCGATGGTCTTACTTCGATGACCTACACGCCTGCACATGTGCGCATGCCCGAGTCATCGGTAATCAATATCAAGAACTGTTCGTTCCGCATCACCGCGAATCTTGAAATCACTACGACTACTTCAGCACCAAGTGACCACGGCGTAATCGTGTGTCAGGGTGGCAACATGGCCGGATGGTCGTTGTACCTTGACGAGCAGAGTCGTCCAACTTTTCACTACAACTGGTTCGGTCACGAGCACACTTCTGTTGCCAGCAATACACCACTTGGTGCTGGCAAGCACCAGATCGTTGTGTCATTCGCTTACGACGGCGGATTTGGTGCAGGCGGTGACGTCACCCTTTTTGTGAACAACAACAATGTTGGCTCAGCCCGGATTGACAAAACAGTTCCGCTTGTTTATTCGATGAGCGGCGAAACGTTTGATGTGGGTGTTGACACCGGCTCACCCGTAGGGCCATACCCGCATGGTTTCGACTGCACCGCAAAGATTCACTCGGTTGTTGTTGAACGACTTGACGAGCCTCCTGCAGAGATCAAGCAAAAAATGCGCGAGGGCGAATTTCGTGCGAGCCTCAGCACGCAATGACAATTTGATTGAGCGTCAGTTGAGCGGTGAGCCGAGATTTTTGCGCACGGCCAAACTCATTTCTTCGTCAAAAGCTCGCACGTGCGCTTCTGCCAACTTTGCCGCTAAATCTCCATCACCCACACTCAGTGCCTGATACATCTCGGTGTGTTCTTCAAGCGCGTGGCGCATGTCTTCCACGTCGGCAATATACAAATGCCACAGCCGATCGCTTTGCGCGTACATCATGTCGAGAGTGTCTGTAAGAAAGCGATTGTTCGCAGCATCCCAAACAATCTCGTGACACCTTCGGTCGATGCGCATTAAGTCGCTATTGCTGACGTTTGGTCGTCGCGAACTCTCGAGCGCAGCGGCCATTGCATCCCAATGTTCTTGCTTGCCGCGCACGGCCGCAAGGCGCATGGCGTACGGTTCCAAAATTGCGCGGGTTTCATAGAGCATCGAAAGCTCCATCACATCAATTGGCGATACCAACATGCCTCGACGCGGAATCACGGTCACAAATTGATCGCGAGCCAGCCGTTGCAATGCCTCCCGAATTGGAGTTCGACCGATGCCTAGTTCGGCTTGCAACACGTCTTCGCGGATGACGTCGCCGGGTGCAAGTTGCAGGCGCACGATCTTGTCGCGAATCTGCAAGTAGGCCTGCTGGCTCAATGAAATGCTCACAAACCCCATCCTAGCCGATTTTAGATCGGTGATATTGCAGTGATATACTACGGATCTCGTTCATTGAGTCAATCTTGGGGGTTTCCATATGAGTCAGTTTCCAACCCGTGCAAAGTGTGTCGTTATTGGTGCCGGAATCGTAGGCAACTGCCTCGTCGGACACCTCTCCAAGTTGGGTTGGACCGACATGGTGCAGATCGACAAAGGCCCATTGCCCAACCCAGGTGGCTCGACAGGTCACGCTTCTAACTTCATCTTCCCTACCGACCACAACAAAGAAATGGCAATGCTCACGCTTGCTTCGCAACAGCAATACATCGAAATGGGCATGAACAACACATGCGGCGGTATTGAAGTTGCTCGCACACCAGAACGTCTTGAAGAATTTAATCGTCGCATGACTTCAGCCAAGTCGTGGGGCATCGATGCGAAATTGCTCACCCCTGCTGAGATCAAAGAACTCGTGCCGTTTATTAACGAAAAGATTTTGCTCGGTGGTTTTTACACCCCAAGCGTTTCGGTTGTTGACTCGTTGCAAACTGGCACACTGATGCGCGAGAGCGCTGTAGCGGCTGGCGACTTGCAAGTATTCGCAAACACCGAAGTGCTCGACCTCGAAGTCGAAAACGGAACTATCAAAGCAGTAGTAACGAACAAGGGTCGAATCGAAGCCGAGTTCGTTGTCGTGGCTTGCGGTGTGTGGAGCCCACGCATTGCAGCAATGGCAGGAGCAAATATTCCACTCACACCAGCCGTTCACCAAATGGCCGATGTAGGCCCAATCGACATTTTGCAACAGTCAAACAAAGAGCTTGCATTCCCAATCATCCGTGACATGGACACGTTCTGTTACGAGCGCCAAACTGCTGGCTCAATGGAAGTTGGTTCATACGCTCACCGTGCAATCTTCATGCACCCAGACGACATTCCATCGAACGAAGCATCAGCATTGTCGCCTACCGAATTGCCACTCACGCAAGACGACTTTGATCCACAGATGGAACAAGCAATTGACCTCATGGAAATGCTCGGCGACGCTGAAATCAAATACGCCATCAACGGCCTCTTGTCGCTCACACCAGATGCAATGCCAGTACTTGGCGAGACCGTTGAAGTACGCAATTTGTGGTCTGCAGCTGCAGTATGGATCAAAGAAGGTCCTGGAATCGCGCAACTTGTTGCCGAGTGGATGACTTACGGTTATCCGCATTTGTGTGACCCACACTCGTCAGACATCAGTCGCTTTTATGCGCACGAAAAGACCGAGCACCACATCTATGCGCGTTGCGATGAGCACTTCAACAAGACCTACGGCATCGTTCACCCACGCGAGCAATGGGGCACGCAGCGCAATATGCGTCGAAGTCCTTTCTTCCCGCGCGAAGAAGCAGCTGGTGCAACATTCTTTGATGCCCGCGGATGGGAGCGCCCACAGTGGTTTGCATCCAACGCCAAGTTGATGGACAAGTTCAAAGGTCAGTGTGAGGCACGACCAAGCGAATGGGATGCACGCTGGTGGTCACCAATCACCAACGCGGAGCATTTGCAAATGCGTGAGTCGGTTGGCATGGTAGACCTCACTGCCTTCAATGAGTTTGATTTCACCGGCCCTGGCACCATGGCGTTTTTGCAATATATGTGTGTCAATAACGTCGATGTACCTGTTGGCCGCTCGGTCTACACACCGCTACTCACCCAGGGTGGTGGCTTCCGTGGCGACTTGACGATCATGCGTCTCGGTGCAAATCACTTCCGCGTAATCACCGGCGCATTCGACGGCGGTCGCGACAAGTATTGGTTCACCAAGTACATGCCGCAAGACGGTTCAGTGACATTCACCGACATGTCAAGTGCGTTGTGCACTATTGGCGTGTGGGGTCCTAATGCACAAAAGACAATGGCGAAAGCAACACAAAACATCAACGCCGAAGGCAAGTTGGTTCCGTTCGATGTCAGTCAAGAAAACTTCCCGTACGGTTCGGTGCGCGAGGTATTGATCGACGGTGTTCCTGCAACCATGTTCCGCATTTCGTATGTTGGCGAAAACGGCTGGGAGATTTACACCAAGATGGAGCACGGCCTTCGCCTGTGGGATTCAATTGCAGAGGCTGGCAAAGAATTCGAGATCATTCCTGTAGGCATGGGCGTCTACGCCGTAACGGGTCGCATCGAAAAGGGATACCGCCTCATGGGTGCAGAACTCGAGAGCGAATACAACCCAATGGAAGCCGGTCTCAACCGTGCCAAAGTGAAGTCAGCAGACTTCATTGGTAAAGCCGAGTACATGAAAGCTCGCGACGAAAAGCCTGCCGCAATCATGTGCACACTCGAAATGATTGACAACACCAGCAAGTCGGGTATCAAGCGCTTCCCAACGGGAGGCAACGAACCAATCTTGACAAAGGATGGGCAGCGCATCGTTGATGCCAAGGGTCGCGTTTCGCGCGTGACCACGGCTGGTGCTGCCCCATCACTTGGTAAGTACTTGTTGCTCGCCTACCTCACACCAGAACATGCAGTCGAAGGCAACGAACTGCGCGTGATGT
>CAZHIN010000073.1:1943-7505 GCA_964532575.1 uncultured Acidimicrobium sp. | reverse complement strand
ATTGTCGAGAAAACTAAACAAGTCGCGCAAGCGCACATCGTTTGAAAAGACTTCAATCGGTGGCTGAATATCGAGGCGCAAACCGCGCTGGATGATGCGACATGTGGTGTGTTGGTTATATTCGGCCATCGTTACTGCCCAACCATCTTTGCCAGCGCGCGCTGTGCGCCCCGAGCGGTGTAAATACGTTTTGACATCGAGTGGTGGTGCGTAGTGAATCACTACGGCTACGTCGTCGATGTCGATTCCGCGCGCTGCAACATCGGTGGCAACCAAGATCTTGAGTTTGTTGTCAGCAAATTTGCCCAATGCTTTTTCGCGAGCATTTTGTGGCATGTCACCGTGTAGTGCCGAAGCATCAGCGCCAAGTTTTTGCAATGCTTCTGCAACCTTGTCGCAACTGCGCTTGGTGTCGCAAAACACCACGGTCTGTCCGGCTGCTGCGGCAATGTTGGCGATCACGCGATCTTTGTCCATGTGGTGCACTGCCAAAAACAAATGGCGCATCGTGCCCACCGTGTCAGTTGGCGAGTCAATCGAAACCTCAACAGGGTTTTTCATGTATCGCTTGACAAGGTTGGCAACCTGTCCGTCGAGTGTTGCCGAAAATAACATCGTTTGGTGCACAGCAGTGACATGGCGCATGATCCACTCAACTTGGGGCATAAACCCTTCGTCGGCCATGCGGTCTGCTTCGTCAATTGCAACAACCTGTATCTCGCTCAAGTCACATTCCGACGACTTCATTAAGTCGATCAATCGCAACGGTGTGGCAACGATGATCTCCACACCTTTTTCAATCTCGACAACTTGCTTTTGCCTGTCGGCGCCGCCGTACACAGCCAGCACTCGCACACCACAGTGCTTGCCAATTGGTCCCAACACTTCTGACACCTGCAGCGCGAGCTCACGAGTTGGCACGATGACCAAACCGTGAGGCTTGCCTGGCTTGGCGGGCGAATCAATGCGCGACATCATCGGCACACCAAACGCGAGCGTCTTACCCGAGCCCGTGCGAGCCCTCCCCATCACATCCTCGCCAGCAAGAGCCACGGGTATCGCCTCGGTCTGAATGGCAAACGGTGCCGAAAATCCGGCGGCGGCGAGGCCAGCATCGATGCGCTCAGGCACGCCGATATCGGCAAATCCTGTTGGCGTTTTCACTTCGGGGGTCGTCATCTCTGCAGTCACGCTACCAACCACAGATCTCGAGTGGCGGGACATCGCTCGACTGACCGCCGAGATCGCTCGGAGGAAATTCTGGAAATAGTAGACGCAGCCCCGAAAAATCTGTATGGTCAAACTTTCGTATTCAAACCCCAAGGAGGTGCTCATGTCCACAGATAACGCTTCGTCGTCTCTCTCAATTTTCTCATCACTCGAGAATCGCCATACCTGCGACGAGAGCGCCTTCACTGGGCGCAAAGGTATGCGCTACGACTGGCAGCAAGTGCTTGTGCCGTCAGACGCAATTTTTGAAGCAAGTCTTGAAACCTTGTTGAGCTCATTTGATGCTCAGCCCATCGATGCAGGCGATCAGTTTTCGCCGTCTGCGTCGAAGTGAACGCACCAGCCAAGACAGCACACAAACTTCCCCGTCGCACCCTGGTGCTGGGCTGTGGTTCTGTTGCACAGTGCGCGCTGCCATTGATGGTTCGCGATCTCAAGTTTGATCCGACGTCCATACATATAGTCGACTTCCGCGACAATCGCGCGCGAGTTGCCAACCTCCTCAAAGCCGGCGTTACCTACGAGCAAGATCGCGTGACACGCGAAAACCTCGATGCGTTTCTTTCAGCACGCGTTGGCGACGGCGATTTGCTGCTTGACTTGGCTTGGAATATCGATGGTCCAACAATTTTGGAATGGTGTCGCGATCACAACGTGCGATATCTCAATACATCCGTCGAGCTCTGGAACCCATACGACGACATGGCGTCCACACATCCACTTGACCGCACGTTGTACGTACGCCACCAAGCAATTCGCAAAATGATTGAGCGCTGGGGTTCCAACAACGGTCCGTCGGCTGTAGTCGAGCACGGAGCAAACCCTGGCATGGTGAGTCACCTTGTCAAGCAAGCACTGACCGACATCACCACACAGTTGCTCGCAGATGGCAAAGCCGGTGCGCGCGCTGCATCGTTGCAAAGTGCATTAGAGGCCCAGCAATTTAATGTGCTCGCACAACTCACTGGCACCAAAGTGATCCACATCGCCGAACGCGACACGCAAGTATCAAGCAAACCAAAACTTACAAACGAGTTTTGCAACACATGGTCGGTCGAAGGCTTTTATGAAGAAGGCGTCGCTCCTGCCGAACTTGGTTGGGGCACACACGAAAAGTGGATGCCCGCCAATGCTCATGCACACACCGACGACGGTCCACGTAATCAAATCTGTCTTGCACAACCTGGCATGGAATCGTGGGTGCGCAGTTGGGTTCCATCGGGTGACACGCTTGGCATGATCATTCGTCACGGCGAGTCATACACGATGACACATCATCTCACCGTCAAAAATGCAGACGGCACCGACGCCTATCGCCCAACCGTGCACTACGCCTACCATCCGTCCGATGCCGCCATTAACAGCGTGCTCGAGTTGCGCATGCGCAATTGGCAAATGCAACCAAACGAGCGCATCTTGAATGACGAGATCATTGATGGTCGCGACGAACTTGGTGTCTTGCTCATGGGTCACGACTACAAGTCATGGTGGACAGGATCAACATTGTCCATTCACGAAGCGCGCGAGATCATTCCAAATCAGAGCGCAACAACTGTGCAGGTTGCCGGCTCGGTTGTTGGTGCCATCACTTGGTTGCTCGACAGTCCGTCAGAAGGCGTGCGAGTACCCGACGAATTGCCGTGGAAGAAAGTGCTTGATGCAACACGCCCATATATTGGTGCGATTCATTCGGCACCTTCCGACTGGACACCGCTCAAGAATCGCAACGATCTCTTCCCGGGATATGGCAACGACACGAGCCTGCTCGATCATTCAGATCCGTGGCAGTTCGCCAATTTCTTGGCCCCAACGCCGTATTAATCGCGCCACAAATAACGCGACTGACACGCGGGCATTGCCCCCGATATGCTGGACTTCGTTATGACGTCAACAGCAAGCAGCCTCCTACTTACCTAACGGCGACAGCCTCATAAACGCTGCCGCCGAACCCTCTGAACCTTAAAAAGGTCAGGGGGTTTTTTCATTATCACGAAAGACAAAAACCATGGCACCAAAGCCCACACAACCCAAGAAGATGCCGTTCGAGAAGTACTCGCCGTTTATTCCGGTCGTGCTCACCGATCGCACATGGCCAAACAACGTCACCACCAAGGCACCGTTGTGGTGTTCAGTCGACTTGCGAGATGGCAATCAGGCACTCATTGATCCAATGGACCCAGAGCGCAAACTGCGCATGTTCAAAACTCTTGTCAAGATGGGCTTCAAAGAAATTGAAGTTGGTTTTCCATCGGCCAGTCAACCCGACTACGACTTCGTTCGCCACATCATCGAACAAGATCTCATTCCCGAAGATGTCACGATTCAGGTGTTGGTGCAATGTCGCGTCGATTTAATCAAGCGCACCTACGAGTGCTTGCAGGGTGCGCCGCGCGCAATTGTGCACTTTTACAACTCCACTAACCCATTGCAACGTCGCGTGGTGTTTGGTCTTGAAAAGGCTGGTGTCATCGACATCGCTGTCAAGGCTGCACAACTGTGCAAAGAACTTGAGCCAACGCTTAAAGGCACCGCTGTGCGCTACGAGTATTCGCCCGAGAGCTTTACGCTCACCGAGCCAGAGTTTGCAATAGAGATTTGTGAAGCGGTGATGGACGTGATTAAACCAACAGCAGCGACTCCGCTGATTTTGAATTTGCCAGCAACTGTCGAGTGTTACACACCAAACGTGTACGGCGATGTGATTGAGTGGTTTATTCGCACCATCAAAAACCGCAACACCGTGTGCGTTTCACTGCACCCGCACAACGACCGCGGTTGCGCAGTTGCTGCAGCCGAGTTTGGCGTGCTTGCTGGTGCCGACCGCGTTGAGGGCACACTGTTTGGTAACGGCGAGCGCACGGGCAACGTCGACATCATCAACTTGGCAATGAACTTGTTTATGAACGGTGTCGACCCAGAGCTCGACATCACCGACATCGATGCACTTAAGCGCGATGCCGAATATTGCAATCGTCTCCCTGTCGCCGAGCGTCATCCATATGTAGGCGATCTGGTGTACACAGCGTTTTCGGGTAGTCATCAAGACGCCATCAAAAAAGGCCTCGAAGCATTACCCGACAACTACGACCAGTGGGGTGTTCCCTACTTGCCAATCGACCCAAAACACGTTGGACGTTCCTACGAAGCAGTCATTCGTGTCAACAGTCAATCGGGCAAGGGTGGCGTTGCATACATCATGAAGACCGAGCACGGGTTTGACTTGCCACGCCGTTTGCAAATCGAGTTCTCGCAAAACATTCAGCACCTCACCGAAGATTCGGGTAGCGAGATTTCGCCATTAATGATGTGGGATGCATTTAAAAACGAATATCTCGCCGATATTCCGCACTACAACTTGGTGAGTCACGAACTCAAAAGCGAGTCAGTGACAGGCAATACCGAAATCACGGCACAGATTGACATCGATGGCAAGCGCCATACATTTACGGGTAAGGGCAACGGCCCTATCGATGCATTTGTGCACGCTATTCGTGCCCAATTCACGGGCAACCTCGACGTCAAGGATTACACCGAGCACGCGCTTGGCCAGGGTTCGCAAGCAACTGCTGTTGCCTATGTCGAAACCGGTGACGAGTCTGGTCACACACGCTGGGGTGTTGGTATCGATCCCAATACCATCACAGCATCGTTGCGTGCGGTGCTCAATGCATTCGAGCGCCACGAGGCCAAGCACAACGCCTAAAATCTCAACTAGTCAAAATTCAACCGCTTCAGTTGGATCCAAATCTGCTTCTTACAATTGAGAAAGCTTCATCTGTTGCCAGCAAAGCTTGATCAATGTCCGAATCAGTGTGAGCCGAACAAGTGAACATGTTGTGCCAAGGATGTAGATACACGCCTCGCTTCGCGGCCTCGCCAGTCCACAAGTTGGCCATAGCAAAGGCTTTGTCTTGGGCAAAAGTTACAAGCGTCATCTGCGCCGGTCCTGTTTGATTAATCGAGAGGCTATGAGATTTAGCTTGGGCTGCAAGACCCTCACGAAGACGCATGCCTGCGCGTATCAATTTTGATACACCGTCCTCTTTCTTCAGACTTTCAATAGTGGCTATGCACGCAGCCATAGAAACAGCCGAAAACCAGAATGATCCTGTTACAAAAATTTGAGCTGCCCCATCACGAAACTTGTCATTTCCAAGCACGCAGGCGATTGAATAGCCGTTTGCAATTGCTTTGCTCCAGGCACTCAAATCTGGCTCAACTCCAATTGGTTCCCAGCTTCCTCCAAAAGCGAGCCTGAAACCGCATCTGACGTCGTCCAAGATCAATGCAGCACCAATGTCATCACAAACTTTTCGAAGATATTTAGCAAAC
>CAZHIN010000073.1:0-1933 GCA_964532575.1 uncultured Acidimicrobium sp. | reverse complement strand
AAACTCCACATCGACGATTTCTTGATCAAAACGTGCATCATGTCGAAACGGTGAAATGACAATTGCAGCAAGATCACCAGAATTTCGCTCAACAGCCTGACGTACTGATTCAATGTCATTAAATGTGAAATAATCGAGGTGCGCTCGATCTTCGTCCAAAACGCCATTGGGATTTGGCGTGCACCAAGGCGCTGCCCCGTGATATGCGCCTTTTGCTACTAGCACTTTGCGCTTTTTAGTTGTTGCGCGCGCAATTGTGACACATGCGGTAGTTGCATCAGTTCCATTTTTCTGAAACATCGCCCAATCGGCATGTTTCACCGTCTTCACGAGTAGCTCTGAAAGTTCTACGATCAAATGAGATGGACCATTTTGGCAATCCGCTAATTCTGCTTGAGCACGAGCGGCGGCTTCTACCGCCTCGTGTTTATGTCCGAGCACAACTGGTCCATAACTACACATAAAATCGATGTACTCATTACCGTCCACATCCCATACTCGACATCCCTCGCCGCGCTCCATGAACTGAGGAAACCCCTCTGGTAGTGATGCAGCATTTTGGTGACCGTACATGCCGTTTGGTATGACTCGTTTCGCTCGGCTCCGCCAAGAAGCATCAACCGACAATGAATGGATAATCGCTTGTGACATATTTATACCCTCCGTTTAGTGATGAGATTAATTTCTTCTGGAAAATGACACGCAACTTGATGTCCAACACCTGGATCGATCAGTAATGGCTCCACCTGTGAACAGATGTCTTGCACTTTGAAGCATCTTGTCCGAAATCGACAACCAGAAGGAGGGTTTGCAGGACTAGGGACATCACCTTTCAGGATTATTCGTTGTCGAGCTCGCTCGACTCGTGGGTCTGGAATGGGTGCAGCAGCCAACAAAGCCTGAGTGTAGGGGTGAGAGGATTGCTCGTATATCTGTTTATTGGTTCCAATCTCAACGATCTTCCCGAGATACATAACGGCTACACGATCGCTTACATGGCGCACAACCGACAAATCATGTGCGATCATCAGAAATGCTAGACCTAGTGATTCTTGGAGTCCTTCAAGCATCTGAATAATATCTGCCTGAATGCTTACATCTAATGCACTTACTGGTTCGTCGAGTACTACAAACTTCGGTTCCATTACCACCGCGCGAGCTATACCAATTCGCTGACGTTGACCGCCAGAGAACTGGTGAGGAAAGCGTGTTAGATCCGACTTGTGTAGGTGCATCTGTTGCACAACGGCAAGTACGCGTTCTTTTATCTCTAGTGCAGGAAAACCGTGCACAATGAGTGGCTCTGAAATAATTTCCTCTACCGTCATTGTTGAGTTAAGTGAGGCGTACGGATCCTGGAACACCATTTGAAATTGACGTCTTAATGGTCGAATAGTTTCCTGAGAAGACTGAGAAATTTCGGTCCCAAAAAGTACGACAGATCCGCTAGTTGGTTTCAATATTCGTGTTACGCATCGAGCGGTCGTGCTTTTTCCGCAGCCTGATTCGCCGACAATGCTTAAGGTTTCTCCTTCTAGTACGTCAAAAGAGACACCGGCAACGGCTTGAACTTGAGATTTTGATTTTCGTAAAACTGTTCCCCTGCTGGCAAATGTCTTAACCAAATCGCGCACTTGAACAAGTGGGCTTCCGATCACCTGTGCAGTCATCAGATTGACTCACTCATCTTTAAAGAGAGTTCCATCGGGTTGTGGCATGACACTTTTAGACCAGTCACAGTTGATGACTGAAGGGTGGGACTTGTCGTTTCGCACAAGTCAATCGCATTTCTGCATCGCGGCTGAAAAGAGCAGCCTGGAGCCTTCTCAGACAACTTCGGTGGATCTCCACCAATTGGATGAAGAGAAGATTCGCGAATATCAAGTCGAGGCACGCACGACAACAATCCACGACTGTATGGGTGAGTCGAGTT
>CAZHIN010000072.1:6735-8138 GCA_964532575.1 uncultured Acidimicrobium sp. | reverse complement strand
GTAGTAGGCACAACGACGTTCCAGAGGTTTTGAGCAATCTCCACATAGAGAGCAGCTCGCGCACGGTATCCAACGGGTTGCAAGTGCAGTTTGTCAAACGCAAACCATTGCGGATTCGTCGTGATCATTGAGTACCAATCAACCACTGCAACATTGGGGTACTCAAGAGCGACACGATTGAGTACCTTGTTAAAAACCGATGACGCACGAACGTAATACTGGCTGTCAATGCGCAGCACATTGACCCACACCACGGGTATGTCGCCAATCAGTGTGAGCAACTCACGAATTCGATCTTCGTAGTAGCGCACTTTGATTGAGCCCTGCAGATCGTTGCTTCCTAACGCCACGATGACGGCAGAGGGTCGTACTTTTGCCTTGAGATATTTGGCGTACGTCTTGACACCGTTGTGCAGAGTGTTTGCTGGGCCGCTGATGTTGCGAGAGAAGGCTCCATCGACAATGACTTTGTTAAATGTGCCAAGAGCCTGCAGTTTCGTTGTTGCGTTACCAAACCCCTCGTAGTTAGCACCCCAGGTAATGCTGTCACCGAGTATGAGCAACGTGTGTGCAGAATTATCAGCACGTGCATTGCCAACGACGGCACATGAAATCAGTGTGGCAACAACAACGGTGATGGTTCTGCGCAACCGCAGGTTCAATGCGTTCCCCAGGTGCGAAACACGGTGGCAGTGCCGTGTAGCTGCACTGTTTCGTTGTTGCGCAACACGCAAGCCTGACCACGACGAATCGTTGTGGCGTCACCATCGGTGCACACCAATATTTCCGCCTGGTGTGTTGACTTGATTGTTGTTTCGCCACTTGCCTCAATGCGCTCAACTCCAAATCTGGAGGTAGAGACGGGGTAGTTAAAACAACCTGGACGGCCTTGTGTTGCTTGAATGATTGGCGAGGGGATTGATTGAAGATGAGCCACAGCCAAAAATTCGTCAACACTTACATATTTTTTTGTAAACGCTGCTCGCACCACGTTGTCCGACGACGACATCACTTCAACACCTGAACCACTGAGGTATGCATGGGCGTTACCCGCGCCAAGAAAAAGTGCCTGACCGGGGGCAAGGCGCACATGATGCATCAATAATGCAACAAGTACACCACCATTTCCGGGGTACATGGCTGCTAAGCGTCCAGCCCATGCGGGCATCTGTGATGGCAGCTGATGTGGGCCAGTTGTTAATGCCCAGCGAACGCATTCTGCAAGCCCGTCATGTGTGAGATGCTCGGCGAGTTGTGTCCAGCCAAAACGTTGGCACAGTTCAAGAGATTCTTCGATCGGACGAAATCCGCAGATGGCTTCAAAAGATGTGAGAGCCACAAGCAGTTCGGGCTTGGCCGATGCGTCACGATAGATGCGTTGCGGAGCGTCGAGTGAGATACCA
>CAZHIN010000072.1:0-6725 GCA_964532575.1 uncultured Acidimicrobium sp. | reverse complement strand
GCGCTCATAGCCGTCGCGTGCTTGTTGTGCATTGGGATGTGTTTGCAATGACAGGGGTTTATGAGCAGAGATGATCTTGACAAGAAATGAAAGCTCTCCAGCAAATTGCACGAGCGGCTGGCTGCCGCTTGGTGTTTTCACAAGTGATGGTCCGCCTCTGTGCGTGCCAAACCACAATTCGGCCCAGGGTCGGGCGTCGGCTTCGGTCGACAAAAATTCGGGGATGAACTGTTGGTCGCCCCAGTCATAATGCTGAACAACCCCGCGCAGTAAATGCATCGTTAGCTCGTTGCGCAGGCGTTTCTCACGTGCGCTGGCGCATCTGCAATGGCTATTTCAGTTGCGGTGCCGGCCAGACGGTCGCGTATCTCAACAACTCCATTGGCGGCACCTCTACCTACGACAACAATGATCGGATTGCCAATCAGTTCGGCGTCTTTAAATTTGACGCCAGGCGAAACACCAACGCGATCATCGAGCAACACGCGAATCCCTGCTTGATCCAACACTTGCGCCAGGTCATGGGCGGTTTGGGTAATGAGTTCATCTTCTTTTCCTGCCATCACAATGTGCACATTAAATGGGGCAATGGCGTGTGGCCAACGGAGACCGATGTCGTCACATGTGGCCTCGGCTATTGCGGCAACTGCGCGCGAAACACCAATGCCGTACGAGCCCATGGTTACGGTTTGGGCCTTTCCATTTTTGTCGAGCACGCTCAAGCCCAAGACTTCTGCATATTTGCGACCTAGTTGAAACACATGACCAATTTCGATGCCTCGTTTGATGATCAGTGCAGATGCACATGATGGGCACGTGTCGTCGTCGCGTACTTCGGCAACATCAATTACTCCGTCTGCAGTGAAGTCTCGGCCGTGCACGAGGTGCGCAACGTGTTTGCCTGGAGCATTTGCTCCAGTAATCCATTCACTGCCATCGGCAATGCGCGGGTCGAGCAAGTAACGCACGCCTGTGGAGTGTGCAAGCCCCAGCGCGTTTGGTCCGATATAGCCTTTGACAAGTTTTGGCTGAGCCGCAAAATGCGTATCGTCAAACGGCACAACCTCTGCAGGCGAAACTTGGGCTTCAAGACGCTTCATGTCAACTTCGCGGTCGCCAGGCACACCAATTGCGAGAGGCTCGATGCGTCCATCGGGATGGCGCAGGTTGACAACAACGTTCTTCAGGGTGTCAGCGGCAGTCCACTGTCGGTCTGCGCGCTGCAGATCTGCTCGCGAATTAAAAAGATCGACGAGGGTTTGAATTGTCGGTGTTGCCGGGGTGTCAAATACTTGTGCTGGTGGCGTGGCTTTTGAATCAATGGCGACAGGAATACCGACACGGACTGCTTCGGTATTTGCCGAGTAATCACATGTAGTGCACTGCACAAATGTGTCTTCACCGATCTCACACGGAAATAAAAACTCTTCAGACTTTGATCCGCCCATCGCACCAGACATTGCAGACACAATTGCAAATGGCAACCCAAGTCGTTCGAAGATACGAACATAGGCGTTACGGTGCGCGTCGTAACTCTGTTGCAAACCATCGTCGTCGATGTCGAAACTGTAGGAATCTTTCATCGAAAATTCGCGACCTCGCAACAGGCCGCCACGTGGTCGTGCCTCGTCGCGAAATTTGGTTTGAATCTGGTACAGCGAAAGCGGCAAGTCTTTGTAACTTGAGTACAAATCTTTTACGAGCAGTGTGAACATCTCTTCATGCGTTGGTCCGAGTAAAAAGTCAACTTTGCGTCGGTCTTGAAGCCGAAACAGGTTGTCGCCGTAGTCCGTCCATCTACCTGTTGCCTCATATGGCTCGCGCGGCAACATGGCGGGGAAGTTGACTTCTTGTGCGCCGATGTTGTTCATTTCCTGACGAATAATCTCGGCGACATGTTGGTACACACGCCATCCAAGCGGAAGCCACGTGTAACCGCCGGGAGCAGCGCGGCGAATGTATCCGGCTCGCACAAGTAGTCGGTGGCTTGGAACCTCGGCGTCAACGGGGTTATCGCGCAACGTGCGCACAAACAGGGTGGACATTTTGTTGATCACGCGAGGCTGCTTCGTTTCGTTAAGGGTTGAGTTTTTGGCTACCTGACAACTGAATTTACTCGGTACTTGCTGTGTACTTACGCTGTAATTATCGTCTAAATGCCTTTTGCCTGTTGAGTGAGCCGTGACGAACCTTAGTTCGCGGGGATATAATGGTTGAGTCCTTTAAGGTTCGTCGAGCTCAAAGGCGTGGGTCTCGACCCACGCCTTTTGTTCATTACAGGGCCTTGTTTTTGAGGTGTAAAACCCCCAAAACAAGCCAAAATTTTACTATTAGTCCATTCGGAAGGGAGAGAGAACATGTCAGTTGCACGTGGAAGCACCAAATCGAATCCTGTCGTTGATCGCGTCTCTGTTCTCATTTTGCCGATCGTGACTGACTTGGGTCTCGAGTTGTACGACGTTGAATACCAGGGCGGCATCTTGCGCGTAGTTGTCGATACGCCAACGGGTGGACCATCTGGTGTCAATATGGAGTCGATCGCACTGATTACTCGTCTGATCTCTCGCGAGTTTGATCACAGCGATCCCGTGCCAGGTCATTACACACTTGAAGTGACAAGCCCAGGTCTCGAGCGCTCACTTCGAACCCCCCAACATTTCATCCGCGAAGTAGGCAAAGTTGTAGCGATTCGCCTCACTGCTGCTGTCGACGGTGTGCGTCGTGCGCAAGGTGTGTTGCTGTCGGCTGACGAGAACAACATTGTTGTTCGTCTGAATGACAAATCAACAACAAAAACAACAGAAATTACCGAGATGACGATTAGTTACAACATGATCGATCGCGCTCGCACAGTGTTTGAATGGGGCCCAACTCCAAAGTCGGGTGCAACAAAAGTGAATACCAAGACGCAATCGGAGGTTAACGAATCATGAGCAATCTCGATATGACAGAAGCAATCCGCATGTTGGCAGGGGACCGCGGTATTTCCGTTGATTCTCTTTTGCAAGTGCTCGTTGAAGCACTCGCAACTGCGTACAAAAAGCGTCAGGGAGCAGCCGAAGAAGTGATCGTCGGCATTAACCCAGAAAATATGGACATCACATTCACCGCCTACGACGTGGATGACGATGGCAATTGGATCAACGAACGTGACGACACACCAAAGAAAGACGAGCTCGGCCGTATTGCTGCGCAAACTTTCCGTCAGGTGATGAGCCAGCGCATTCGTGAAGTAGAACGCGATCGCAAGTTTGAAGAGTATGCAAACCGCGAAGGCGACATTGTTTCTGGCATCGTTCAAAAGACCGACACCAAATACACGTTGCTCGACCTTGGTCGTGTGGAAGCACTTCTTCCACAAGCCGAACAAGTACAGGGCGAAGTTCGCGAACCAAACGCGCGCCTCAAGGCATACATCGTCGAAGTTCGCAAGACTCCGAAGGGTCCACAGATTGTTGTGAGCCGCACGCATCCTGGTCTCATCAAGCGTTTGTTTGAGCTTGAAGTGCCAGAAATTGCTGATGGTGTTGTCGAAATTAAGGCTTGCTCGCGCGAACCAGGACAACGCACCAAGATCGCTGTTTGGTCAAACGACCACAATGTCGACCCAGTTGGCGCCTGTGTTGGTGCTCGCGGTGGTCGTGTGCGCATGGTGGTCACCGAGTTGCGCGGCGAAAAAGTTGACATCATTCCGTTCAGCGAAGATGTTCGCGATTTCATTGCCAAAGCAATGTCGCCAGCGAAAGTTACCGATGTTCGATTGAGCAGCGATGGCACTCAGGCCGACGTCATCGTTCCCGACTTTCAACTTTCGTTGGCAATCGGCAAGATGGGCGTCAATGCCAACCTTGCAGCACGACTTACCGGTGTGCGTCTCGACATCAAGAGCGAGACACAGGCTGCCGACGAAACCTCTGGCTACACAGCAGTGGTTACAGAAGACGCACCTGCAGCCGACTACGCCGAGGGCGAGTGGGTCACTAATGCAGAGAGTGGCGCAATGGAGTGGCATGCAGCAGATGGTTCTGTTGTGAGCCAAGAGCAATGGGCACAAAACACAGCTGGTTCAACTACCGATGCTGCAACAAATGGTGAGGGGAACTAACACTTGGCCAAGATCTTGCGCGTTCATGAGCTTGCTAAAGAGCTCGGCATGTCCAATCAAGAGACCCTTGATTTGTGCGGCAAGATGGGCATCGGTGTAAAAACGCAATCCTCGACGATTATTGATCAACAAGCCGATCGAGTGCGCACAAAAGCGCAGCGCGAAGGCCTTGTGCGAGACGTGCAGCCAGAAGAACCAAAGGCAGTGAAAAAAGCAGTCAAGAAGGCAGTCAAGAAGGCTGTTGCAAAAGAAACTGACGAGAGCGCCAGCGGAAAAACGCCGGTCAAGAAGGCTGCTGCAAAAAAAGCTGTGGCAAAAAAAGCTGTGGCGAAAAAAGCTGTTGCTCAGAAAGTTGCTGTTGAATCCGAAGCACCTGCCGCGCTAGAGACAACGCCGGCTCCTGCCGAAACATCACAGGCTCCAGTTGCGCACGCTCCAGTAATTTCTTCCGCGAGGCCAATCAAGTCATCTGCGCCAGTTGCACGAACTGCACCTGTAGTTCAGCCAACACCGGCAGCACCAACCTCGAGTGCGCCGAGTGCAACTTCGTCGAGTGCACCAAGCGCACCAGCTGCACGCACAGCGCCAAGCGGTCGTCCAATTCCTCCACCACCGGGCAGCAGTCGTCCAATTCCGCCTCCTCCAGGTGGCGCACGTCGCCCCGGGGACAGCGGTCCACGACCTCCACTCACTCGTCCAATCGGCCCATCTACAGGTCGGCCTGGTGGCGGTGCAGGTGCTCGCACCGGTCGCTTGTCGGGTACTGCGCTTGGTCGCGGTCCGGTCGGCACTGGTGGCCCAATGCGTCCTTCTGCCCCGAGCGGTGCTCGTCCAGGCGGTCCTGGTGCGCGTCCGGGTGGCCCAGGTGGTCGTCCTCCTTTTGGTGGCGGTGGTGCTGGTCGTCCAGGTGGTCCGGGTGCTGGTCCAGGCGCACGCCCAGGTGGTCCTGGCGCTGGTGGCCCTGGTCGTCCCGGTGGCGGTCGCCCTGGTGGTCCGGGTGGTGGACAACGCCGTGCTCCTAAAAAGAAATCACGTGCACGTCGTCGTCAAGACTTCGACGAAATGTTGCCGCAAACTCCAACAAGTTACACAGCAAGCCATGCAGCAGTGCCAGAGGGCATCATCGTTATTGAGCGCGGTTCGTCAGCCCAAGAATTTGCTCCAAAATTAAATCGCACGTCTGCTGACGTCGTGCGCTTTTTGCTCGAGCATGGTGAGATGGTCACTGCAACAATGACTCTTGCCGATGAGCAAATGGAATTGTTTGCACTCGAAGTAGGAGCAGAGGTCTTGCTCGTTGATCCAGGTCAACAAGAAGAGATGGAATTGCAAGCCATGTTTGACGACTCCGATGACGACGACGAGGCATTGCAGCAGCCGCGCTCACCGATTATCACCGTGATGGGTCACGTTGACCACGGTAAAACAACACTGCTTGACCGTATTCGTTCAACAAGTGTGGTCAGTGGCGAAGCCGGCGGTATTACGCAGCACATTGGCGCCTACCAAGTTGTGAAAGACGGCAAATCAATCACGTTCATTGACACACCAGGTCACGCTGCGTTTACCAAGATGCGCGCTCGTGGTGCCCAAGTCACCGACATTGTTGTTTTGATGGTTGCTGCCGATGACGGTGTCATGCCGCAAACGATTGAGGCAATTAGTCACGCTCGTGCGGCCGAAGTTCCAATCGTCGTTGCGATCAACAAAATTGATAAAGACAACGCCGACGTGCAGCGTGTGCTTGCACAACTTGCAGAAAACCAACTCACACCAGAAGCATGGGGCGGAGAAACAATTGTTGTTGAGATGGCAGCACAAAGTGGCCTTGGTGTAGATGATTTGCTTGAGCAATTAAGCGTTCTGTCCGAAGTAGAAGAGTTCACCGCTAACCCAACTGGTCGTGCCAAAGGCATTGTGCTCGAAGCACAACTTGACATCGGTCGCGGTCCAGTTGCAACGATTCTTGTCGATAAGGGCACGCTGAAAGTGGGCGATCCAATCGTCGCTGGTGCTGCGTGGGGCAAAGTTCGCGCACTGATCAATGATCGTGGAGAGCAGATCAAAGAAGCCGGACCATCAACACCTGTGCAGGTGCTTGGTCTCAGCGCTGTTCCAAATGCAGGCGACGAATTCAGGTCTGCACCAAACGAAAAGACAGCAAAGACTGTGGCCGAATCTCGTGAGCAGCGTTATCGCACGCTCAATCAGCGTGGAGATGCGCGCGTGCAACGTGGTGTCAAGTTGGAAGACATCTTCTCCCAGATTCAGGCAGGCGAAGTTGCGACGCTCAATGTCATCATCAAATCTGATGTGCATGGTTCGTTGGAAGCGGTGACCGAGAGCTTGCGCAAACTCGAGCGCGACGACGTGCGCGCAGCATTTGTGCACCGCGCAGTCGGTGCAATCACCGAAAACGACATCGCCCTTGCTGCAGCAACCAACGCAACGTTGATTGGTTTCAATGTGCGACCAGATCGCAAAGTGCGCGACATGGCTGCTGCTGAAGGCGTAGAGATCCGCACCTACGAAATCATTTACAAACTGATCGAAGACATCGAGAAGGCCATGAAGGGCATGCTTGCCCCAGAATTCGAAGAAGTGGTCACTGGCGAAGCCG
>CAZHIN010000071.1:0-8179 GCA_964532575.1 uncultured Acidimicrobium sp. | reverse complement strand
TGGGATCCAAACGGCAAGACAAAAATTGGTGTGAACGACAAGCACCACATGAACATGGACCACTCATCGTGGGAAGGTTTCAAAGTGGACGGCAAAGTCGACACTGTGTTGTCGCGCGGCAAAGTAGTTGTCGAAAAAGACAAGTTCACCGGCACAAAGGGCCACGGAAAATACATTAAGCGCGGCCTTTGCCAATATCTCAACTAAATTCAACCCCTCAACACCACATCAGGAGAAGTTATGCAACGCATTAGTCATTGGGTCAACAACAAAGTTGTCGTTGGCACGTCAGGTCGTACCGGCAAAGTGTTCAACCCAGCAACGGGTGAGCAACAAGCAGAGGTTGATCTTGCGAGCACTGCCGAAGTTGACGCAGTTATTGCAAAATCAAAAGCAGCATTTCCTGAGTGGCGTGCAACAGGCATGTCGCGTCGTGCAGAGATCATGTTTCGCACACGCGAGTTGCTCGATGCCAACCGCAAAGAGCTCGCAACATACCTAACGCTCGAGCACGGCAAAGTGCCAAGCGATGCACTCGGCGAAATTGCACGCGGTATCGAAAACATCGAGTTTGCTTGCGGTATTCCAGCCTTGTTGAAGGGTGGTTACTCAGAGCAGGCATCTGGTGGAGTTGATGTTTATTCAATTCGCCAGCCACTCGGCGTTGTTGCTGGCATTACGCCGTTCAACTTTCCTGCAATGGTGCCAATGTGGATGTTTGCAAACGCAATCATGTGCGGCAACACATTCATCCTGAAGCCAAGCGAAAAAGACCCATCGGCATCAATGTTCATTGCCGACTTGTTGCGCCAAGCTGGCTTGCCAGACGGCGTTTTCAACGTTGTGCATGGCGACAAAGAAGCAGTAGATCGCTTGCTCGTGCACCCAGACATTCAGTCGGTGTCGTTCGTTGGTTCGACACCAATTGCAAAATATGTGTACGAAACCGGCACAAAGAACGGCAAGCGTGTGCAAGCACTTGGTGGTGCAAAGAACCACATGCTCGTGTTGCCAGACGCCGATCTCGACATGGCAGCCGATGCTGCGGTGAGCGCAGCGTACGGTTCGGCAGGAGAGCGCTGCATGGCCATCTCGGTTGTGCTTGCAGTTGACACCATTGCTGATGCATTGATCGAAAAACTCAAGACACGTGTTCCAAATATCAAAGTTGGTCCTGGCACCGATCCATCTGCAGAGATGGGTCCATTGATCAGCCGCGAGCACCGCGACAAAGTTGCGAGCTACATCAACAACGCAGCAGGCGAAGGCGCAACTGTCGTGATCAACGGCACCGACAAAGCCAAAGATGCTGGTTTCTTCTTGAACCCAAGCCTCATCGACAACGTCAAGCCGGGCATGAAGTGTTACGACGAAGAAATCTTCGGACCAGTACTCACCGTCATGCGCGTCAAGAGTTATGCAGAGGGCTTAGAGACCATCAATAGCAACCAGTTTGGTAACGGCACGGCAATCTTCACCCGCGATGGTGGCGTTGCTCGTCAGTTTCAATACGACGTGCAGGTCGGCATGGTTGGCATCAACGTGCCAATCCCTGTTCCTGTGAGTTACTACTCATTCGGTGGCTGGAAGGCTTCGCTGTTTGGCGACCAACACATGTATGGCCCAGAGGGCATCAACTTCTTTACGCGCGGCAAGGTCGTTACATCACGTTGGCCAGACCCACGCACGTCGGCAGTTGACTTGGGCTTTCCAACCAATCGCTAAAAGTTTTCAGTAACTAGTTTTTCGACAGTAGGGGGAGAGTTATGGACATAGGTGTTGTACTACAAACGACCCCACCATCGGCGCGCGTGATCGACCTTGCAAAAAAAGCCGACATGTATGGTTTCTCGCACGTATGGACTTTTGACAGCCACATCTTGTGGCAAGAGCCCTACGTGATTTATAGCCAGATCTTGGCCGAGACACGCAACGTCATAGTTGGACCAATGGTCACCAACCCAGCAACGCGCGACTGGACAGTAACTGCCAGCACATATGCGACGCTCAATGAGATGTATGGCAATCGCACCGTGTGCGGTATCGGCCGTGGCGACTCTGCTGTGCGCGTTACAAACGGCAAGCCAACAAACCTTGCAACGTTGCGCGAGAGTGTTCATGTCATTCGCGAACTGGGCAACGGTCGAGCAGTTGACTACAACGGCTCAAGCATTCGTTTTCCATGGGCAACCAAGAGCGAACTTGAAGTTTGGATTGCTGCTTACGGACCCAAAGCACTTGCGCTTACGGGCGAAGTTGCTGATGGCTTTATCTTGCAGCTTGCCGATGCCGACATTGCGCAATGGACAATCAAGGCTGTGCACGAAGCCGCCGAGCGCGTAGGTCGCGACCCAAAGAGTGTCACGATCTGTGTTGCTGCGCCTGCGTATGTTGGCAACGACATGACGCACATGCGCGATCAGTGCCGCTGGTTTGGTGGCATGGTGGGCAATCACGTTGCCGACATCGTTGAGCGCTATGGCGACAACTCTTCAGTACCAAAAGCACTCACCGATTACATCAAGGGTCGTCAGGGTTATGACTACAACGAACATGGTCGTGCTGGCAACAGCCACACAACATTTGTTCCAGACGAAATCATCGATCGCTTTTGCATTTTGGGTGATGCCAACGAGCACATTCGTCGGTTGACAGAACTCAAAGAACTTGGTGTCGATCAGTTTGCGGTGTATTTGCAGCACGACGGTAAAGATTCAACGTTGGAAGCCTATGGCGAGACGATCTTGCCGGCGATACAGGAGATGAGCAAAGCCAAGCAATGAATCGTTTTGCCCGACGCGCCGCATATCGAACCAGCATGTTTGTGTTGTCGATCATGCTCGTTGTGGCGCTGTGGGAAATGTACAAAATTGTGGGCCCGCAAGATGGTGGCAAATTGTTTGGTGCAGGGGTGTTGCCTCGTTCAAACGACACTGCAATGCCACACATCTGGACAATGCTGAGCCGTTATGGCCGACCAGAAGTGCGCGGCTCCGACAAACGCGTTTGGGTAGTAGTACTCGCTGGCGCATGGTTTTCATTTCGTTTAGCAATCGTTGGTTTTTTGCTTGGCTCTTCGATCGGCGTTGGTCTTTCAATACTGATGTCTCGTTTCAAGCTCGTCGAACGCGGCTTGTTGCCGTACCTCGTTGTGTCACAAACAGTTCCATTGATTGCACTTGCTCCGCTTGTTGCCTTGTGGGGTGGCAAGTTGCACATCTTTGGTTTTGAGTGGCCACGCTGGTTTTCTGCAGCAGTACTTGGCGCGTTTTTGTCGTTCTTTCCAATTGCGGTTGGCACGCTTCGCGGACTTGCAAGTGCTCCAGCAGCCGCAGTTGAACTCATGGAAAGTTATGCGGCATCGTGGAAACAGATCTTGCTCAAACTTCGTTTTCCTTCTGCAATTCCATACATGGTTCCGGCATTCAAACTCGGTGCGTCCGGCTCGGTTGTCGGCGTTGTCGTTGCCGAGATCTCGACTGGTCTCAAAGGTGGCATTGGGCGACTCATTATTGAATACGCCCGCGAAGCAACCGCCGACCCAGCCAAGGTGTTTACTGCCGTGTTTGGCGCGGCAGCACTTGGGCTCACGATGGCCGGAGTAATTGCCATTTCAGATGTGTATTTGATGCGTAATCGACCGAAGGAGACCACCTCATGAGCGCAGTTCAAGTAACGGGCGCAAGCAAGATCTTTAATCAGGGCACACCAAAGCAGGTGGACGCGTTGATTGATGTCAATTTAACTGTCGAGCCAGGCGAGTTTGTTTCTCTCATCGGTCCATCGGGTTGCGGCAAGAGCACATTGTTGCGATTGATTGCAAACTTGCTCGAACCAACTACGGGTTCGGTCATGGTCAATGGCAAGTCGGCTTCGCAGTCGCGTCTCGATCAGGACTACGGCATGGCGTTTCAGCAAGCAGGATTGTTTGACTGGCGCACAGTTGCAAAGAACATTGAGTTGCCACTCGAACTCAAGGGTTGGGACAAAGATAAGCGCGCAGCACGTGCACAAGAAATGTTGGAGCTCGTCAAATTGCCAGAGTTTGCAGAGTTGTATCCATGGCAGTTGTCGGGAGGCATGCAGCAACGCATTGCAATTGCTCGCGCACTTGCAGCGCACCCACCACTGTTGTTGATGGACGAACCATTCGGTGCGCTCGACGAAATGACACGCGAATACATGCAAGGCGAGTTGCTGCGCATTTGTGCCGAGACTTCCACGACGGTTGTTTTTGTAACGCACTCCATTCCCGAAGCGGTGTATTTGTCTAATCGAGTTGTTGTGATGTCGCCTCGACCCGGCCGCATCACCGACCTGATCAATGTCAACCTGGGCGCAAAGCGCACCGAAGACACTCGTGCTGCTACAGATTTCTTTACTGGCATCACCGCAGTGCGTGAAGCACTTCGTGGCACGCACGCCGATCATGCAAATGCAGGCGCAGTTCGCGGTTTGGAAGATCGCTGATCATGAAGGCCACATCTCGCATCCGACGAATTTTGCCCCCGCTTGTTTTTGGCGTGGCATTTTTGTTGTTGTGGGAAGGTGTCGTAAAGGGATTTAATCTCAAGCCATATTTTCTTGCTGCACCGTCAAAGATCTATGAGCAGTTCATCAAAAACTTTGCGCGCATCTGGGAGGCAAGTTCGGTTTCTGGTTCAAATGCCTTGATCGGCTTGATTGCCGGAACCATTTTTGGCGTAGCGATGAGTTTTGCGCTCAGTCGGTATCGCTTTCTTGGTGAGTTAATTACACCGCTCGCAATTGCGCTCAACGCAATTCCAATTTTTGTGTTAGTTGCCGTGCTCAACAATATGTATTCGATCACGAGCGAAATTCCACGGCGCATCATGGTTTCGCTTGTTGTCTATTTCATCGTGCTCGTCAATGTTGCCAAAGGACTCACGCAGGTGCAGTCGACTCATGTCGAGTTGATGAAGTCGTATGCCGCAAGCGATTTTGCAATCTTGCGCAAAGTGAGGGTGCCAAATGCTGTTCCGTATCTGTTTACGGCGCTCAAAATTGCCGCCCCAGTTTCAGTCATTACGGCCTTTGTTTCCGAGTATTTTGGGGGCTCCCAAAACGGTCTCGGAAGCCGAATTACAAGCAATATCGCCAATTCCAAGAACGCCGCGGCCTGGGCCTACGTACTCGGTGCATGCCTTCTTGGATTAACCTTCTACGCTGTATCTATAGTGCTAGAAAGCGCTGCCTCTCGGGGTGGCGTTGCCAGTAAAACCAACAACAACAAGTAGAGAGCTTCGGTTCTCGGGGGAGTACCAAACATGAGAAAGTCAAGCATCAAGCTCGTAGTTGCGGGTCTCGCTGCTCTGTCTTTGGTTGCCGCAGCGTGCGGTAGCTCGAGCAGTTCAACAGACACAACAGCTGCAGCAGCAACACCAGAAGCCTGCACCACACCAACACCTGTCAAGTTGCAGTTGCAGTGGTTCACACAGGCACAATTTGCTGGCTATTACGCAGCACTTGAGAACGGCTACTACAAGGACATGTGCCTTGATGTAACCATCCTCGAAGGTGCAGTAGACATTTCACC
The DNA here is from genome assembly GCA_964532575.1 of uncultured Acidimicrobium sp. Taxonomy (GTDB): domain Bacteria; phylum Actinomycetota; class Acidimicrobiia; order Acidimicrobiales; family Ilumatobacteraceae; genus UBA3006. The sequence continues at coordinate 2,622 of CAZHIN010000071.1, read as the reverse complement.
ACAGACTGTTCTCGCCAATGGCGATGCAGACTTCGCAGTTTCTTGGGTCTCGAAGGCTCTTGCAGCACGTGAAGGTGGAGCAAACATCGTGGACGTCGCACAGGTGTTCCAACGTTCAGGAACATTGCAGGTTTCGTTTAAGGATGCAGCAATTGCAACTTCGGCAGACTTCAAGGGCAAGAAGATTGGTAACTGGGGCTACGGCAACGAGTTCGAAATCTTTGCAGCACTTACCAAGGCCGGTCTTGATCCAGCCAAGGACGTCACACTCGTTCAGCAACAGTTCGACATGTCGGGCTTGCTTGCAGGCGACATCGACGCTGCAGAAGCAATGACCTACAACGAGTACGCACAGGTATTGGAATCAATCAACCCAGCAACAAAGGCTTTGTACACAGCAGATGACTTGAACGTCGTCTCGTACGAGACCGAAGGTGTTGGTATGTTGCAAGACGCAATCTGGGCTGACGGTCACCGTTTGTTCGACAAGGACTACAACGCAACAGCAGTCAAGTTTGTTGCTGCATCATTGATGGGATGGGCATTCTGCCGCGATAACGCACAGGCTTGCACAGACATCGTTGTAGCAAAGGGCTCAAAGCTCGGCGCAACTCACCAGTTGTGGCAGATGAACGAAGTCAACAAGTTGATCTGGCCAGCACCAGCAGGTGTAGGCATGATTGATGAGGCAGCATGGACACGCACCGTGGATCTTTCGCTTAACGCAAAGAACCTCGAAGGCGGCACTGTGTTGACCAGGGCTCCAGAGGGGGCATACACGAATGACGTCGTGACTGCAGCACTTGCATTGCTCACCGCAAAGGGAATTGACATCAACGGTGCAGCATTTGCACCAATCGACGTCACCCTCACCGAAGGTGGCAACTGAGTTCAGTAGTTCAGTAGTAAAAAAGGGCGGGTCGCTTCGGCGGCCCGCCCTTTTTGTATATAGCGATCAATTACTTCAGTGAAATTGCGACCAGCCCGCATACGAATGTGATGATCTGAATCCAGTGCAGACGCTCGATGCGCTCAAACTGTTTGTCGATGCGCTGCATTGCAGTGCGCAAATCGCCACGATCTGTCAGTTCGTCCCATTTGCGATCCACTTCAGTATCTGTCATTTTTGTGTCGTCTTGAATGCTTGTGAATCGATGTAATTGCGGAGTGAGTCAAATTTGATTTCTATACGTATGAGTGCAGTGTGTAAGTCCCTGAGAGTTGCAGGATTTGCCAATCGTGGGTCAAAATCATCTTTCATGTGTTCTACGAGTGATTTTCTGGAACTCTGGAAGTAATCGGTCATGGCTGCTCCTGTAAGTGTTTGGGTCATGCCACCCATGTGTACGGGAGGTTGGCCAAAGTGTCACAGAGGTCGTGCTCTGGCTGTCAAGTACCGATGTACTTCACCTCAACGACTTATAGGGAGGTGGTAGTGGCCATTTCGGCATAGCGACACAGCATGTTTGCTAGTCGCACTTGCTCGATTGTCTTGCAGTTGACATTGAGCAACTCGGGCGAGGCAACCACAACAGTGATGGCTTGCGCTCGACTTACTGCAACGTTGAAGCGATTTTTACTGTACAAAAACTCGAAGTTGCGGGGCACATCATCGGCACTCGAGCTTGTATATGACACCAACACAATTGGTGCTTCGCTGCCTTGGGCTTTGTCGACAGTGCCGACTCGCTGGCGCAACAGATCTTCGGTGAGACCAAATGTGATTGCAGATGAACAGGAGAGTAGTTGGCGACGCAGTTCTTGAACCTGGGCGTTGTATGGTGCGATCACAAAAATATCGCGGGGAGTGATTGGTCGTACTTTGCCAAACTTGTCGGTGAAGTCGCGGCCCAACACAGACTCATAAATCTTGACCACGGCTTTTACTTCGGCAACGCTGCGCACCGAACAGTTTTCGTGGACTACTGGAACCCATCGCAGACCGGAGCCTTGAACGAGACCGCCTTCACCAATGGTTTGAAGCGCACACGGATCATCGGCACCAAGCTTGCCTTCGTACACCTGCTCCGAAATGAACTCGGTAATGAGTGGGTGCATGCGTCGGGTAACGCGCAGCAACACGCCATAGTTTGGCGGCACCACGTCGTGGCCTTGGTTGATGTGCTCGAGGCCCGACAAGCCAGATGTGCTTGGGTGAGCTGCACGCGTTGGTTGCTTGAGTTGCTGTGGGTCGCCTACAAGCACGGTGTTGCGAGCGGCAAGCGAAACGGCAAGGCTGTCGGCGAGCGAGAGTTGTCCGGCTTCATCGATGATGAGCGTGTCGACTGAGTTACGCATCGACTCATTAGAGAACAAGAAGCTCGTGCCCACAATGACGTCAAACTTTTGTGCATCAGCAGAAATCTTTTTGGCGTCTTTCACACTCTTGACGGCTACTTCTTGCTCGGCAAAAACCAGTGGTGCATCGCCGTCTTTTGGTTTGACACAAATACGCAATGGCTGGTTGGCAGTAAAGCCGTGATCTTTGGCAAACTTGGTGATCTCGCGCAGCAATTGGTGGGCAGCAGCATGTGTATTGGCGGTAATGCCAACTCGGTGACCCTTTTTGATCAGCGCGAGAATGGCGTTTGCAGATGAATATGTTTTGCCTGTGCCTGGTGG
>CAZHIN010000070.1:0-8466 GCA_964532575.1 uncultured Acidimicrobium sp. | reverse complement strand
TCGCACACCATTACGCGTGGTTGACCGGCGTATGCACGAGCAATTGCCACACGCTGTTTCAGGCCGCCCGACAATTGACCCGGTCTCATGTCGAGATGGCCATCTGTCAGGCGCACAGCGGCGATCACCGAACGAAGCCGTGATTCGATCTCTTCGGGAGCAACTCTTGCTAGATGCTTCAGCGTTCTCGTAATAATTTTGCGTACGGATCGACGACGATTTAACGCAGAATCTGGGTTTTGAAAGACGATCTGAATCGCTCGAATTTGTTCAAGTGTGCGACGACGACGTCCTGGCAAAAGCTCCTTGCCGTCACAAAGTATTTTCCCTCCAGCATCGGCAGCATGCAACCCCAACAACGTGTGCGCAAGTGTGGTCTTACCACTCCCCGATTCACCTACGAGTCCAAGTGTTTCGCCAGCGTAAAGTGACAACGAGACGTCTTGAACTGCCTTGAAGCTTTGGCCACCTTGATGAAACGATTTGCTCACATTGACAAGTTCCAAAATTGGCTTGATCTTCCGATTGATCTCAACAGATACTCCAGCGATTTCGTTCTCTGCCGGAGAACCCGCGACCTTCTCTGCGTGGTGACAGCGAACCGAACTCGTTCCAAGAGATCTCCACAGAGGAACTTCTGCTCTGCATGTTTCGTCGGCAAATGAACACCTCTCCACAAAGACGCATGTGGGCAGATCAGCACCAAGACTTGGTAAAAATCCTGGGATAGTTGACAAGCGTTGTGCATCTTTGCGTAAGCCGTGTGTTGGTAGACACTTCAAAAGTCCAATGGTGTAGGGGTGCACAGCGTGTTCAAACACATTCTGTGCTGAACCCTCCTCCACCAACTTGCCTGCGTAGAGCACGCCGACCTTGTCACAGATTGACCGCACAACACTGAGATTGTGCGAAATGAATAAGACAGACGTGCCATATTCTGTCCGAATGTTTCGAATCAGGTCCAAAACCTCTGCCTCAACAGTGACATCCAGACCCGTCGTAGGTTCATCCAGTATCAACAGTTTTGGATCGCATGCAAGAGCCATTGCAATCACCACTCGTTGTTGCATCCCACCTGAAAGTTGATGAGGAAAACGATCCATCACCACATCCGGATCAGCAATTTGTACTTTGTGCAAAATTGCCTTTGAGCGTTTGAGTGCCTCGTGTTTATCCACACCCATCACCGTGAATGACTCAATGAGTTGGGGGCCAACTCGAATAGTCGGATTTAATGCTTGAGATGGATCCTGATACACCATCGACACCGTGTTAGCTCGAAGATCCCGAAGTTCATTTTTTTTAAGAGACAGCACGTCGCGACCCGCAAGACGAACGGCACCACTCAACACTCGCGCATTACGCGGCAAACTTCGAATTGCGGCATAAGCCGCAGTTGACTTGCCACAACCACTTTCGCCAACAAGTCCGTACGCCTCACCGGGTTGGATCGCAAACGAAACACCACGCAGCACTTCCCGCGCAGTTCCCCTCACCATGTAAGCAAGCTTCAAGTTTTCAAACTCGAGAGTGGGTTCACTCATTTGTCCACCACACCCTGTATCGCATCCGCAATCAGATTGATAGAGACCACAAGCGAAGCAAGCGCAATTGCTGGAATAATTGACGGCCACCAAACATTGCTCAGCAAACTTGTGCGCTCGTCAAATATCGTCCTACCCCAATCAGGTGATCCTGGCTGGGTTCCAAACCCGATAAATGACAACCCGGCCATTGTGAACACTGCATAACCAAGTCGCACAGTGAACTCGACGATGATGGGTCCAAAAATGTTTGGCAGAATTTCGACGAACATCACGTACAGCGAGTTTTCACCACTCAGTTCTGCGCAGCGCACATAGTCGAGATTGCGTTCTGCAAGCACTGCAGCACGAACAGTTCGGGCAATCAGCGGAGCAAATAAAAAGCCGATTACACCGATGATTGTGGCACGCCCCGCGTCCAAAACCGTCAGTGCTAACAACGCCACGAGGATGACGGGAAGACTGATCAGCGCCTCAATGATTCGACTCAGGATGTCATCGACGACTCTGCCCAAGTAACCCATCATTAAACCCAACATCACTCCTACGACTACTCCAAGAATCGTTGCGGCGGGAGCAATGAACATAATTTCTCGAGCGCCATAGATTGCGCGACTCAATACGTCACGGCCCGACCGATCGGTTCCCAATACAAAACCATCAGTGAATGGGTGCGTCCATTTCTTAATCAAGTTCTGTTCTGCCGGGTCACGGTTCACAATAAGTCCAGGAGCAATCGCACATATCGCCCAAAATGCCACGCCGAGATTTCCTAATAAAAATGTTTTTGATCGCAATAACTGCGACCGCATTTCCTGTGACGGAGTCTTCGCAATCGGCTGAGTCTCGGAAGTCATACGTGTGATCCAAACCGAATTCGAGGGTTAAGCCATGCCGTGATTACATCGGCTATGAGCGTCATGATCATTGCAAATGTCCCAACCACGAATACTGCGGCCATCAGCATCGGTATATCTCGATCATTCGCAGCATTGGCAATCAAGAGACCAAGTCCTTTGTAGTTAAACATTGTCTCAGTAACGAGTAGCCCACCAAGTAGGTAACTCATCTGCGAAGCCAGCACTGCAATGGTTGGTAAAAGGGCATTTCGCAACACATGCACACCCAGCACCCTCGAACGAGAAAGACCTTTGAGTTCTGCCGTGCGCGTGTAGTCGGCTGCAAGAGCCTCAATAGTCCCGGCTCGTGTCATGCGAGCGATGTATCCAAACAACGTTGCGCTCAATGTGACTGCAGGAAGTATGAGTACTTTGAATTGTTCAATAATCGAACCGTCCGCTGATCCCCCCGCGGGAACCCACCTGAGTTTGACAGCAAAGAAAAGAATTAAAACAATTCCAATTGCAAATTCGGGTGTGACTGCAAGGCTCAAGCCTGTAACAGTGATGATCCTGTCCGATGCCTGATCCTTGCGCAGTGCCGCAATTGCTCCGCCCAGAATTCCAATTGGCACAACAATGATTAATGTCAAAACCGCAAGTTTGGTTGAGGACCAAAATGCAGATGCAAGATAATCGGTTACTGGTCCTTGGAATTTGTATGAATCTCCAAAGTCTCCACGAATGGCGTGAGAAATCCAGCGAAAGTACTGGCTATACAGAGAACCGTTAACACCTAGCTCTTTATTAATTTGGTCAACAGATTCTTGCAGCGCGAATGGCCCAAGAATGGCCCTACCGACACTTCCTGGAAGAACAGACGCGACAACGAACACCACGACGCTGAGAATAAACAGTGTGACAACTGCTAGTCCCAGTCGTCGGATGACGTAACGAGCCAAGGCCTAAAGGTTAGCTTTTGCTGGCATTTTCAGCGTAAACCTGACCCATCCCTGAGTTGGTCACACCTGAAATATTCTTTTGTGCGGCCGACATGAAGTTGAAGTTGTAAGGAATCATCAATGGGCTCTCGTCCTGCAGAATCTCTTGGATCTTGAGGGCTGCTGCTTGCTGACTCTGTAGATCAACTGAAGATGTGTACGTAGCGACCGCAGCGTCATAATCAGCATTAGCAAACTCTGCTGCGTTCCATACTCCACCCTTATCTACCGACAACAGTGGTGCGTTCAAAAACACGTCTGGCACGCCGCGGTGTCCGTAATCGGTAATACCGAGGTCTGAGCCTGGAGTATTTGCGTCCCACGACACCCAGTAGCTGTCGTAGTAGTCGTCACGAAGTTCAATCTTGACGTTAATGCCGAGTTCTTTGCCGGCATTTTGCACCAACACTGCCAGATCAGGAATTTCTTGTGTCTGCCAGCTATAGAGAGTCACATCGAACCCATCTGGTGCAGCTTCGGCCATCAGTGCCTTTGCTTTCTCCAGGTTGAATTCTCGTGCTGGACCGCTGCCGCTTGATGGGAACATCGTGAAGAACGGTGTGTCATTAGCAACTTGCGCTTTGCCCTGCAAAAGCCCATCCACCATCGACTGGTGGTCGATAGCCATCGACATTGCTTGGCGGGCACGCTTGTCTGCGAATGCACCCTTTGAGGTACGCATGTGGATTTGGTAGTGAGCCGTCGATGGAATCTCAATCAAGTTCACGTCTGGATTATTGATCAATGACTCGCCACCGATTACTGGGAATTGTGCGATCACATCAATATCACCCGATTGGAATGCCGTGACTTTTGCGCCAAGGTCATCAATGAATTGCACTTCAACTTTGTCGAGCAATGGTGCTGCACCCCAATAATTTGGGTTTCGCACCATGGTTGCTCCCTTAACCGCATCATAAGACTCAATCATGAACGGTCCAGAGGTTGGGATATTGCTCGTTGCAAACTTGGTGGTGTCGGTCACCGATGCTGGCAAGATAATCGCGTTGTAGTTGTCAGATGACACGATGTACGGGAAATTGCCCATCGGAGCATCCAACTTGAACATCACCGTGTTGTCATCAACCGCGATTGTTCCGCCCGGAGAGAGCTTCCCGGTCTGAAATGCCGATAGCGAGTTTGATGCATTATCCGGATTGACGAGTCGCTCAATAGTCGCCACCACGTCTGCAGCAACGACAGGTGAACCGTCGTTGTACTTAGCAGCGGGGTTCAACTTAAATGTCCACTCCGAAGCGTCATCGTTTGGCACCCATTCGGTTGCAAGACTCCCGGCAAGCGTGAGGTCACTCTGTGAAAGCGTTAGCCATTGACCATATTGTGCAAGAAACACGATTCCGTTGCCGTCGTTAATCGCTACTGGATCAAGATTGGCCGATGCTGCAGATGGAGTGCCTGAGGCAATAATCAGGGTGCCACCAGCAACTGGTGCGGCGCCTGTCGTTTCCGCAGTTGTTGAAGTTTCGCTTCCACCACATGCGGCAATCAATGCGCCTATCGCGGGGAAAGAAAGGCCAACAATCGTTCCTCGACGAATAAAGTCTCGACGTGAAAGTCTCCCTGATACAAACTCGTCAATGACGTGATTACCGATTTGCCCTTGTGTCTGACGAATCGCGTCAATTCGACGAAAATTAATCTTTCCCATAATTGTCTCCCCCGTGTTGATGAGCCTGTTTGGTTAACTTAACAACACCATAGTCAATAGACAAGCCCCCACAAAGACGCCTACTATCAATATCGTGACTACCGCAATAGAGACTCTGATAGATCTGGACAAATATCCGCTTAATCAACCTGACTCGATTGAATGGAACAAACTTGTTGCCCAGTGTCGCAAAGACCTTGTCGACAAGGGCATGTATGAGTTGCCCGGTTTTCTTAAAAGTGATGCACTACAGGCTGCGACCAACAAGATCCTGCCACGCATGGCAAATGATTCGGTCGAAATCCGACGCGAGCACAACATCTACTTCCTCGACAAAGTAGAAGGTCTGGCCGATGACCACCCCGCGCTTAAAAAAATAATGACCATCAATCACACCTTGTGCGCTGATCAATTAGTAGACACCCCACTAACCGACGTCTACGAGTGGCCCAACTTTCGAAAATTCATTGCAGCAACAATGGAACTTCCGGTCCTCCACCTGATGGATGATGAATTGGCTCGTGTCAACGTGCTCAGTTACCGACCAGGAGAAGCCCTCAACTGGCACTTCGATCGATCCGAATTTACGATCACGATGCTTCTGCAGCGTGCAGCCAAAGACGGAATTTTCCAATATCGACGAGAACTACGCACCGACACAAATCCCAACTACGAAGTCGTTGGCAAAATGATTGCTGGCAACGACCCCGAAGTCATCAGCGTTGACGTTGAGCCAGGTGCTCTCAATGTTTTTCGCGGCCACAACACCGCCCATCGCGTAACAACGGTGAGCGGCGACAAGGAACGAATGGTCGCAGTTTTTTCACTGTACGAAAAGCCCGGTGTGAGATTTAGCGATTCAGAAAACATGGGTTTTTACCGCCGAACTTCTGCAAAATGAGCACATCTCTTTCCGCAATTCGCAGCGCACTGAGTGCTGCTCGATCCCAGACCTATACAAGTGCATATTCAATGCCACGTGATTTTTACACGAGTGCAGAGTTTCTTGATCTCGAAAAATCTTCGCTTTTCGCAATGGAATGGAATTGCATTGGGCGAGTAGAAGAAATCCCAAATCCGGGTGACTACATGGCTTTTCAATTGTGTGACGAGCCGTTACTGGCTACTCGTGGCAACGATGCCCAGATCCGTGTCATGTCAAATGTGTGTAGACACCGTGGCACTTTGTTGGCTTCAGGTTCAGGAAACAGCCAACACATTCTCTGTCCCTACCACCACTGGTCATATGAACTAGACGGCAAACTTGCTCGCGCGCCTCGCATGGAAGAGCACACTGACTTTGATATGAGTTCTTGTCGCCTTCCCGAATTCAAATCCGAAATCTGGCTGGGTTTTATCTTTGTTTCGCTCAACCCAGATGCCAAGCCACTCTCGCCACAGTTGCAACAGCTCGAAGGCTTAATTGGCAATTACCACATGGAAGAAATGCAAGCTCGATTTGTTGGAGACGAAGTGTGGACCACGAACTGGAAGTGTTTCGTCGAAAACTTTATGGAGGGATACCACCTCAGTCCACTTCACAAAGCCACACTTCATCCAGTCAATCCAACACGACTGTGCACGCACTATCCCCCGAGTGACGTTCACTTCGGATACCACGCAGGTTTCTCTCCAGATTTGCCTCGCTCCACCAAAGGTCACCCAGATCTACAAGATCACGAAGTAGACAATTGCGTGATGTTCTCAATTCCTCCAGGTTTGGTATCAGGTTGTGCTGGCGACTACAGCTCATTTGTCTGTGTCCAACCAGAAAGCGTTGACCGAGTGCGTCTCAAGATGGGTTTACTTTTTTACGGCGACCACTGGACACAAGAAACCATTGATCATGCAGTTGAACTTTTTCATCGCACAAACGCCGAAGACCGAGATGTCCTTGTCAAAATGTCCAAAGGACTCAAGTCGCAGAGCCACCAGGTTGGCGCTCTCTCGTCATCCAATTTTGAAGGTCCGCTTCTCGACTTCTACAAATACCTCGACGGCAAACTCAGCCCAGTTTTAGGAGCTTGATATTTTGTGAGCAATACCGACTATTCAACGCTGCGCGACTCGCGCAAACGTCAGTATCTCAACGTTGCAGGTGCAGATAAACCCCTCAAAAGCCCAGTATCACACGCAGTTTTGGAAAGTGCAAGACGCTATCGAATTTCGCGAATCCGTAAAAAACTTCTCGAGCACAATTGTGATGCAATCATTTTGTACGACCCTGTGAATATTCGCTACGCGTTTGACGCACCCAATATGCAGGTCTGGACGATGCACAATCCTCTGCGTTACGGAATCGTATTTGCTCAAGGCCCTGCTGTGATGTTCGAGTTTGCGAGTTGCGAACACCTGTGTGAAGGCATCGAGACTATTGACGAAGTACGCACCGCCACCGGCTGGATGTATATGACAACTGGCGATCAAGTTGCCAATCGTGTCAAGAAGTGGTCCGACGAGATCGCCGCGCTCATCTCGCAACACGCCGGCAAGAATGCACGCTTGGCTGCCGATCGACTCGATTTTTTGGGTCAAGCCGCCCTTGAGCGTCATGGCATTTCCGTTGTAGCCGGAGACGCAATCACCGAAGAAGCTCGATCGATCAAGTCTGCAGAAGAGATCGAGTTAATGCGCTGGACAATCCGCGTGTGCGAAGCATCAATGGCTCGCATTTATGAACACTCAATCCCTGGTGTCACCGAACAAGAGTTGTGGGCGCACATGAGTTTCGAAAACTCCCGCTCTGGGGGCGAATGGCTTGAGACACGATTACTCACTGCTGGTTCTCACACAAACCCTTGGTATGCAGAATCTTCTGATCGAGTTTGCAACCTCGGCGAAATGATCTCGTTTGACACCGACATGGTTGGTCCATACGGATACTGCGCAGATCTCTCTCGTTCGTGGACTTGCGGTTACACCAAGATGACATCGAAGCAGAAAGATTTGTACTCAATGGCGCTCGATCAGATCAACCACAATCTCGCGATAATTGCAGATGGTGTTTCGTTTGTTGAATTCAATGAACAGTCGTGGCAAATTCCACTCGAGTCTCAACCGTTCAGATACTCACTTGCCGCACATGGTGTGGGCATGGCCGACGAGTGGCCAATCATCTTGTTGCACCCAGACTTCCCAAATAATCACGGTGGACACTTCGAAGAAAACATGGTGATCTGCGTCGAGAGCTTGATTGCCGAACCAGGCACCGAGAGCATCAAGTTGGAAACTCAAGCTCTTGTCACGAAAAATGGAATCGAACGACTCGACACGTTTCCTTGGGAAACTGACTAACACACTTCAACTCACAACTGAGTCCGAAAACGACAAAAGCCCCCGCACGAATGCGAGGGCTTTTGTTCAAATTAAATCTGGCGGCGACCTACTCTCCCAGGGGGTCTACCCCCAAGTAC
>CAZHIN010000069.1:0-8503 GCA_964532575.1 uncultured Acidimicrobium sp. | reverse complement strand
GGCAACGAGGTGCCAGCGCTTGCTGAACGACAATCTGACCCAATGTCACGCGCCGCACTCGAGCAACTTCGTGTCAGCCAAATCCGCATTGCCAACGAGCAGGCACGGTACGAGATCGCCTTTCGCCAAGATTTGGCTGCTCTTGCCGAGCACTTCAGCCGAATAAAGTAACAAGTGAGGACCAACTAGATGACTAGCAACAACAAGATTCCGTCAGCACAGAGACTCAGTCAAGTTAAGGCGGTTATTTTCGATTTTGATGGAGTGTTCACCGACAATCGAGTGATTGTCTCGACGACGGGTGAAGAATTTGTTGTCTGCGACCGCGGCGATGGAATGGGTACAAATTTACTAGCTGGTGCTGGAATCAAGATGCTGATTCTTTCTAAAGAAAAAAATGCAGTCGTAACATCTCGGGGCAAAAAACTCAATATCGAAGTGATCCAAGGCTGTGATGACAAATTGCCAGAATTAATAAAGTGGCTGCAGAAAAATAATGTCGATGCGCAGCAGGCTGCATACATCGGCAATGACATCAACGATTTGGAGTGTCTAAGCCATGTGGGAGTAGCTGTAATTCCTGCAGATGCTCACCACTCGGTGATTGCTACTGCAACGTGGATCCTGCAACACAATGGTGGGCGCGGCGCAATCCGTGAATTTGCTGACACTTTATTAAGCAGTCGCTAACAACTCGCCGAATCAGCCACCAACTTGCGCAAGTGCAAGACGAACAAGTTCGCGCGCCTGTGCAAGTTTGGTTTGGTACGTCGAGAAGTCAGGTGGTGTTTGAGCCAGTGCTGCGTCGGCCTCATCAAACAAGATTTCTGCTTGAGCCAATTGCTGCGCTGCAGTCAGTGAGCCAGAGTTAACTGAGCTCGACGGAATTGTTGTGCCAGTGCCGGCTGGAACAGTTGTTGCAGTGTTAGACGTATCAGTCGGTGCCACTGTCGAACCATCGTTCACTCGATCACCCAAGTTGCCCGTGTAGCCAGGGAACAACTTTGCAACCGCCGCAGTGAGATCATCAGCGATGACGACCTTGTTGTTGTAAAACGCCAAGAACTTTCGCACAAAAACCTGACGTGCATTTGCATCGTCCGGACGCACATACAACGGACGCAAATACACCAAACCCTTACCTACGGGAACGATTTGCAAATCTCCAAATACAACTCGTGACCCACGTTGATCGAGCAATGTCACCTGTTGTGAAACCGCAGGATCACTGCCAAACTCTGCTGCCACAGTTGCAGGGCCTTCCGGCAACGGATCGCTCACTTCGTAAACAGTGATTTTTCCATACGATTTTGGGTCACTCGACACGACCATGAAGGCGCGCAATTCTTTACGGGTGTCGTCCGACGAAAACGGAACGAATGGCCTCAGTAGCGAAAAAGTTCCATTGGTGTCAACAGAACCCGGAGTATGAAACATCGTGTAATACGGTTCAAAACGTGCAACGTTTGCGTCCTGCACATCAATTTGGTCAGGTGAGAGCACTGCTCCCGATGCACCGATCACACCTGTTGTTGCATCGACTGCTGTTGGTGGCGCTTGTGCAACACTCCACGCAGCGTCTCGATTAAAAAACAACGTTGGATCATTGAACTGGTAGCGACCATACACATTTGTCTGAACACGGAAAAGATCTTCCGGATAGCGAAAGTGAGATACGAGTTCGGCAGACGCTTTTGATACCGGAGTCAACAAATTTGGGAAGGCTTTCGCCCACGTTGTGGCGATTGGATCATTTGCATCCACGAGATAGAGAGTGATGTCACCCGAATAAGCGTCAACTACTGCCTTGACACTGTTGCGCACATAGTTAAACGATGCGTTGAGTCCAGAACCTGGCGTGAGTTGTGAGATATTCGCAGATTGTGCATTTGGATATCGACTTGTTGTCGTAAATGCATCGAGAATCCATACAACTTTGCCATCAACTACCGCAGGATATGGATCGGCGTCGTAGCGGAAGAATGGTGCAATCTTTTCGACGCGATCTTTAATGTTGCGAATCCACATCAAACGAGATTCGGGTGTAACGAGACCCGATCCGAACAAGTTGTATTCACCAAAATGCACAGCGAACGCTGCGCGACGCAACGTTGACGAAAGTGCAACACCGCCTGTTGACGAATACGCCTCAGGTTTTAGATCGGGACATGCTTGTTCTACCTGCTTCGTTCCAACTATTGCGTAATCGTTGAGTCCTTCGCCCACATACAACTGTGGCCGCTGAATACCGAGATCAACATACGTTGGTCGTCCGTCAACTGTCACTCTGCTGGCAGGTGCTGCCACCACTCCACAACCATGCGTGTAGATCAAGTGACGCGACACCCATGTGCGGTTAGGGATACCGGCGCTATTGAGTTCGCGCGCGCCAAGCACCACTTGTTGTAATCGTCCGTCAATTGCGTAACGATCAACATCCAAATCATTGATTGTGTAGAACGAAGTTTTGCCCTCGTCTAGGGCAAAGCGATCACGCATCTCTGACGGATCGAGTTGACGAACATCTTTCAGCGGCGCGTCATTGGCTGTGACATCAGTTGGTGTGATGGAACCAAATGTGAGGGGCACATGCACCACATCATTCAGGTTGATCGCATGCTTGGTTGCTTCAAGATTGGTGGCAATGTATGGAAGCTCTTTCGTGCTCACATCTGGTTGTACCGAAAAACGCTGCACCAATGCCGGGTAAATCGTTCCTGCCGCAATTGCTACGACCATCCACATCAACGTGGCCAAGACCGGAATGCGCCAGCCCTTCAACCGCACGTTGTACAAGAACAACAGTGCAACCGCAATTGACACCAAGATCATCAGATTGATTGCCGGCAATTGGGCATTGACATCTGTGTACGTAGCACCCTGCACAACTCCACGAGTTGAACCCAAGAGATCAAAGCGCGACAACCAATACCCTGCGGCACGAGCGAGTGCAAGTGCTGCCAGCATGACCGACAGATGAGCTTTTGCAGCAGGAGTCACTCTGTTGCCAAGGTTTTGCAAACGGATACCGCCATTGAGATAGTGCATCGCGGCAGTTACAAGAGTGATCAAAATGAATGCGCCAAAGAGCCAGTTGACAATGAAGCCAAGGAACGGAAGACGAAAGACATAGAAACTCACGTCTTGACTAAAGAGCGAGTCTTTGATGCCGAAAGCTTGATGATTTACAAACAACATCCAGTCTTGCCATTGCGACATAGCTGGCAAACCAACCATCAGACCAAGAATCACACCGACGACAATGCGCACAAGCCACTGGCGCTTGCCCACTATTTGTCGATACGCAGCGAGTGCTCGCTCCTCTGGAGATGGTGGTATGAAATCTGGCGCCATGCGATCGGCGAGCCACATGTTGACGATCAGGATCAGCGCGAATGCCGCTACAAAAATTGCGCCGAGGAGCGCCTTCGTGCCCAGAATGGACCAGTAAATGTTTGTCTTATTGAGTGCATCAAACCACAGCACATCAACATAGAAAGAAGCAATGCTCTTGCCGGAAATAAACAGCGCAACAAGTGCACCAATGAACACGCTCGCAATGATTCTGCTTCGACCTGGTTTGGCGATTCGAAAACCGCCTGACGAAGAACGACGGGGTTGACGTGGTGGTAAATCTGAGGGGTTTCGCACCCCAATAAGATTACTCGCCTGTTGGAGTAACTAAACAGCGACAACCAGTATGGGCAATTGGATGTGAATGACCGGTTGGAAATTCGGATCCAAGCGCAGTCGCGCCAGCAAGTGAGTTGTCTTCTGCATCTGCGCATGGTGGTCCGTTTGGATCAACCATCCAACACACCGAAGTTCCCTGATCCAACACCAGATAGGCGCCACGGCTATATGCCAAGCGTGCGATATCACCGATGTGTTGTTCGACACGCTGCATCTTCCACTCGCGATACACACTGCGAATAAGTTTTGACATCTCTTCGCGATCTCCGTCTGATTGCTCAATACAACGAGCAATTCGATCGCGAAGTGGCCGTACCAATACATCATCGATATTTTTTGACATTACCTGCATGACCGCGGCCGACGTTACTTTGCGACGGAGGTCTGCTTTCAAACTTGACGACAAACTCTTTGCACCGCCCATTGCCGCAGACATCACATCTTCGGCAACTGCCTCGACATAGCCCTGCACGTGATTTGCAGCCTCGGGTAAAACTTTTTCAAGCGCAACAGCGGCTTTTTTAGCTTGCAGATAGGTAAGCATTGCGTTTTCTTCGTCGGCGAGTGCCCTCTTTATTTTGCTGGTCAGAGTTGTAATGATTGGTGTCAACACTTCTTCGCGGCGAATAAAAACAGACCCATCAACCTTGGGAACAACGGCTTTTGGCGCTTTAGTTTTCGTCTCCGTTGGCTCTTCTGACGCAGTCTTTGGCTTGGTAGTGCGCGCAACTTCAGCAGTTGATGTCTTACGCAAATTTGCAAAAAGATCATCAACTGATTTCTTTGCTGGTGTCTTGGCTGATGTCTTGGCTGATGTCTTGGCTGATGTCTTGGCTGATGTCTTGGCTGTTACTACTGGCGATACAACTGGCGTAATCGTCGCTTCGAGACGCTTCTTGCCAAAAAGCTGCACTACTTCTGCCAAGCGCTCTTCTGCCGGCACATCGGTTGATGGATGATCGGACATGCCGACTTGTTCTTCGTGAATCGAAGTGATGTTTGTTGTTGTTACCTCTTCAATAGCTTCGACAACTTCAACAACAACTTCCTCAACAACAATCTCTTCGTTGGTTTCTTCTATAACAACATCACCCGGCTGTGTTCCACTCATTTTTTGTGGAATCGCTTCTGGATCCTGTGTGTGGTCGACAAAATCACTGCCACTCGCACTTGTTGGCTTGGTTATTCCGGTTGCGTGCGCAACTTCGTTTGACAGATCGTCAAATTCAGCGAGATCACCGACAACATCGTTGGCGGCAAGACGAGCACGATCGAATGCATTCACCAACCTGTCGCGACTATGAATCAATTGTTCGATCTGTTGACGAGCAAGTTCGCGGCGGCGCGCCAATTCTGACAACACCTTTTCGCGATATTCCCGCGCTTCGTTGACCATCTCGCGACCTTGCTGCTTCGCCAATTCAAGCTCGGCTTCTACGTCCGATGCTGCATCGCTGCGGCGACGAGAAGTTTCGATGTCTGCATCTTCACGAACACGAATTGCATCGGCATTTGCCTCTCGCACCAAGCGCTCGGCGGCCTCGGCGGCTCGCACTCGCATCTGGGCCGCTGCTTCGCGGGCCACGGTCAACACTCGTGCCGTTTCTTCGCCCAACAATGTTGTCACGGTCTCTTCGTCGAGCACTCCTGGACCAGACATGCCACGGGTTTGCATCGCGCGCAATTCGCTTTCCAAAAAGCGTTCGCGCTCTTGCAGGCGACCTAGTTCGGCGGAAACACTACGTAAAAAATCGCGGACTTCTTCTGTGTCAAAGCCACGACGTGTGACTGTGAATTGCGCAGATCCAACTGCCGCCGGTGAAGACGGGTCGGGGCGCGAAAAAGAAATCGCCATGCAAACAAGAGTACGCCTTATCTAGAGCTCGATTGTGGCATTACTGATACCACTGCCTCCTAGAGACTCGAGAATCGCGAGTGCTTCGGACAAATTGGCGACGGGTTCGATGCGCACAGCAGACCCAACAACACGGCGAGCGGCAGCCAATTCGTTATCACTTTGTCCTTTTGGCACCAAAAACACTTTTGCACCAGATGCTTTTACTGCAACAGCTTTTTGTGCAAGAGCGCCAATTGCGCCTACAGATTCGTCCTCTCCAATTGTGCCTGTCGCCGCAACTTTGACTCCACCCATCAAGTCACCGGGCGTGAGTTCATCCAACAGTGCGAGCGTAAATGCGAGACCTGCTGAAGGGCCGCCAATTTGATCGGTGTCAATCCCAACCTCGAATGGAAGTTTTACGGTACGAGTATCGGCTGGAATAAAACCGATAATCGCGCGACTCGGAGTGTCGGGATCGGCAATCAATTGAATCCGTTTCACAATTTCTGTCGACGAGTCAGCAGGTACGTCTGCGGGTCTGATCGTCAGTGTGACAATGTCGCCTGGTTTGTGGTCGGCCATCAACGGCGAAAGTTCGAGCAGTGTCGGTGTTGGCTCGCCATCAAATGTCGTGATGGTGTCACCGAGTTGCAATTGCTTGCAGCCGCTCAACGGACCGGGGTTGTCGAGGCATACCAGTTCTTCCACAATCAGATCTCCATATACAAACGATGCGTCGAGTCCCAGTCGTGTGTACGCAACGTATTCGGCAATTTGCTTGGCAGTCGTCATCGATTGATAACCGAGGCGCTGTTGTTCAGATGGTGTCGAGGTTCCGTACCGTTCCTTGTACGTCTGAACATCGACATCGTTGTCGAGTGCTCCCGCAAATGCATCGAGCGCGCTGAGTTTGCTGCCAAAGGCAGTGACAAAAAGAATTGGAGTTTTGGCTGGGTAGCGCATCACTTTTGACAGCGTTGATTTTTCAAAAGCCAGACGATTGGAAACCTGTTCGGCAGAACCCGGCGCGAGCTCCCACAATTTCAGTGGCGTGAGCGACGCTGTGATAATCGCGACAAGCCCTATCCATGCAATGGTCAGTATCGGTAATGCCCACCACAGGCGTCGATTGACGCGAGCGGGATCGCTCATGCTGACTTCAAGTGCCCCAGCGCTCTGCACAGACGGCGGCGGGAAGGGTACGCTGTTATTCATCGTGATGCTGTTTTCTTCGCTCATCGCTTCTTCCGTGGCTACTTCGGTTGCTGGTACCACCGTCAGAACTGTGTTGATTGCTGTTCTAACACTTGGTGCCATCTTGCTTGTTGGTCGCTCTAAGCCTGCCACGCCAGAGCAGGGTTCGGCCGTTCGGGTAGAAATTCAAAAAAGAACCAGTACACCTCTATATAGCGAGCCAGACCAGAAGCAGCGCATCAATGCGGCTACCCAACTTGGCGTGGGTTCGCTTGTCGTGGGAGCAATGCTTGCTCTCGTTGTTTCTGTTGTTCTCGCCTACCTCGTCACCACCACGACCAGTTTGCTCAAATAAGGATCGAAAATGGCTACCCACGTCCGCGAATTGACTATCGGTTCTCGCAAGATTGGTGACGCATTCGCTCCGTTTGTAATCCCTGAAATTGGCATCAACCACGGCGGCAACATTGCTCGAGCCATCCAAATGATTGATGATGTTGCCGATGCTGGCGGCGAGTGCGTCAAGTTTCAATCCCACTCCGTTGATGACGAAATGATTCCCAATAATGTCATCCCGGCAAACTCCACACGCTCCATTTGGGACATTATGGAACAGTGCACGCTGTCTGAAGCAGAAGAGCTGGCGTGCAAAAATCATGCCGAAGATCGCGGACTCATTTTTCTTTCAACTCCATTTTCTCGTGAAGCTGCAAATCGACTTGATGCACTTGATGTGGCAGCGTTCAAAATTGGGTCTGGTGAGTGCAACAATCTTCCACTCGTTCGCCACATCGCTCGATTTGGCCGGCCAATCATTGTGAGCACAGGCATGAACGACTTGGACTCAGTTCGTCGTACTGTCGATGTTCTTGTTCAAGAAAATTCGCAATTCAGTCTGTTGCATTGCACGAGTATGTATCCAACTCCATATGAAAACATTCGACTTGGCAGTATCACTCAATTGCGCAATGAATTTCCTACAGCGGTTATCGGTATTTCAGATCACTCACTGTCCAACTTGCCTTCCCTCGCCGCTGTAGCTCTTGGTGCATCAATCATCGAGAGACACTTCACGAGCGACATGAAATGGATCGGCGAAGATATCGAAATTTCGGTTGACCCCGTTGGATTCCGCGAACTCGTCGAGGGCTCCAAAATTGTTCATGCTGCTAGTGGAGGTTCAAAGACAGTTCTTGGCGGCGAGCAACCAACTATCGATTTCGCATATGCGTCAGTAGTTGCGATCGCACCTGTCAATCCCGGAGACGTCTTAGACGAATCAAATATTTGGGTAAAGCGACCAGGCACAGGCGAGATTCTCGCTTTTGACTTAGACAAAGTCCTCGGCAAGCAGTCCACACGAGCGATTACGCGGGGTGAACAACTTCGGTGGTCGGATGTCAAGTAAACGACACATCGCATTCCTCACCGGCACACGCGCCGATTTCGGAAAAATTAAACCGCTGATCATTGCAGCACACGAAGAAGGTTGCCGAGTTTCAGTATTCGCCACAGGAATGCACATGCTTCCGCGATTCGGTGACACGATTCTTGAGGTCACACGAACCATCCCCGCAGAAATCCCAATTACTTCGTTTCTCAACCAACAAGACGGCGACACAATGGACGTAGTTGTTGCTAACACCATTACCGGCCTTTCTCAATTCATCACAGAGCACGCGCCAGACGCGTTGGTCGTGCATGGTGACAGGCCCGAGGCGCTAGCAGGGGCAATTGCGGGAGCACTTCGTAATACGAGAGTTGTGCACGTTGAAG
>CAZHIN010000068.1:0-8566 GCA_964532575.1 uncultured Acidimicrobium sp. | reverse complement strand
TACAGGACAGAGTTATTCACAGCACTCCGCCAAGGACGCCGACTTGCGCGAACGCTGGGGCACAGAAGAGGCACGCATTGACAGTGTGTTGCTCACCGATTTGTCTGGCCAAGCCATTGAACGAGTCGATACAAATGCCCCAATGCGAGTGACCACCCACATCACTGCACAAATGCCGCTTCGTGCACCGGTAATCAAGATCTATATCAGCAAGCTTGATGGCACCGTCGTGTGGTCCACCACGTCTCAGCGAGCCAATTCTTCGCTTGGAAATATTCCTGATTCGGTCACAGCAACGATTGACATTCCTCATCTTCCGTTGTTGGAAGGTACGTATTACATCTCTGTTGCGTGTACTGATGCGACCGGAACAACCGAATACGACCACTGTCAAAATTGGATCAGGTTTGATGTGCACCAAAACGACTTGTTTGAAGAAGGTTTAGTTGCTGTTCCATCTTCGTGGAACATTGAGCGCCACGCTAAATAACGACTTACACCTCTTCGGCTAAACGCCTCGACAGTTTGACAAAGATTGCCCAACCAACGACGAAGGAAATCACCGAGGCGCACGCAAGGTACACCACGTGGCCAAACTCGGGTGCCCGTCCTGAATACAGCAATCGGCGGAACGACAGGATGAACACTGCCATCGGGTTCCAATGGAAAATGAATTCAAGATATGGATGCAGTTTTCCATCCAAGCGATCTGGTGGGTAGATGATTGGTGTTGCAAAAAACATGACTTGGATGAGGATCGTCCAGAGATAGCGCAAGTCGCGAAAGAACACCGCGCCAACCGAGACAGCGAGCGCAAAACCAGATGCATACACCGCCAACAGCAGCATCATCAAAAACGCAACAGGAATCCACGGCAAAATCGGACTGCCGACGATAATCAGCGCAACACACAGGAGCGACATTTCAATGCAAAATTGCACGAACGAAAAAATGACCTGGGCAAAAACAAGCGTTTCCCATGCAAAAAATACTTTGCGCACCAAACCCGCATTGCCAATGAGCGAACCGAGCCCG
Source organism: uncultured Acidimicrobium sp. (assembly GCA_964532575.1). Lineage (GTDB taxonomy): Bacteria > Actinomycetota > Acidimicrobiia > Acidimicrobiales > Ilumatobacteraceae > UBA3006. Next base: position 7,531 of record CAZHIN010000068.1, on the reverse strand, counting down.
AGGTTGGTAACAAGTGAGAAAAAACCCCACGGCAATATGCCAGAGAGCAAGTACAACGCGTAATTATTGACTCCCGATGGGTGCCCTGTTGGCGCAGTGGCACCAAAAACGACTCCAAAGACAAACCAGTAAATGATCATGTTGGAAAGTGGATTGAGCATCGACCAGGCCCATCCCAAAAACGATCGTCGATACTTAGATCTCAGTTCGCGAAGCGTCAGGTTCCAGAGCAGGTTTTTAGAGCGACGAAGTTCGGATAATTGACTCACGATTGTTAAAAACCTTACCAACTTCGGTTGTGGGCGAGGGGGGACTTGAACCCCCACGTCCTTTCGAACACTGGCACCTGAAGCCAGCGCGTCTGCCATTTCGCCACTCGCCCGAGAGACGCTATGACGCTAGCGATTCAGATCAATTTAACCACCGCTCTTTCGCCGCCCAGTTGGGCATTGGAGCCTGCAGTAAGATCATGTGCATGAGTGACAGTGGTTCACAAGTAGCGAACCAAGCAGACTTGCGTGATGCATCGCGCGAGCGACTGCTCGCTGAAATTGGTCTGCTGCAACACCGATACAGCCTTACTGACGCTGCTCAACTTGAGGCGCAGATAATCCAATTAAAACGCGAGTTGGCTGACGCGGAAATGCGAGTCTTGCAGGCCCGCGACTATGCCCAAGGTTGCGCTGCCGAACTCGGTGAAGCCCAGGCCAACTTTGTTATCCACCAGCAACTAGCCGATCGACAAGTGCGCCAAGCACGCAGAAAAAATCAGGCCATCTACGCCACACCCACATGGAAAATGGGGCGCTTGATCATGCTTCCTGCTCGAATAGTGCGTCGCATTCTCAAAGCCGGCTGACAGAGTCGTGCCACTGTTTAGCGTTATCACGCCTGTTTACAACCCCCCTATTGATGCGTTTGAGGCTTGCATTGCGTCGATGCTTGCACAAACGTATACCGATTGGGAATGGTGCCTGGTTGATGATGCGTCAACCAACCCACAGATCCGCCGCATCATGGAGCACTTGACCCGTAAAGACAAACGTGTGCGAATCATGTTTCGGCCGAAGAATGGTGGAATCGTTGCAGCCTCACAAGACGCTCTCGACTTTGCAACTGGCGAATTTATTGCCCTGCTCGACAACGACGACACATTGCATCCAAACTCGCTAAATCTTGTGTCCGCGACACTTGATAAAGACCCAACCATTGATTACGTCTATAGCGACGAAAACAAGCTTGACGAAAAGGGTCGACCCTACGATCTGTTTCACAAACCTGCATTTGATCCGATTCGGCTGCTGGGTCAAAACTATTGCAGTCATTTTTCGGTCATTCGCTCGACGCTCATTGACGATGTCGGCGGTTTTCGTGAAGGATTTGAGGGCTCACAGGACTACGACCTGATTTTGCGCATCACCGAACGCGCGCGAACCATTGCTCATATTCCAGAAGTGCTCTATCACTGGCGGGCAATACCCGGCTCGGCAGCAAACCAACTGGACGCTAAGCCCTATGCATTGGTCTCTGCTGAGCGCGCAGTGAAAGACCACCTCAAGCGAGTCAAAATAGATGCAACTGTTTCGGTTTCAAGTGGCGGGTTTATTCAAGTGCAACCCGTGTTGCCTTCACCGCCGCCACGAGTATCGATCATTATTCCCACGCGAGGCGATGGTCAGCGAATTTGGGGTGTGCACACGTGCCTTGTTGAGAACGCAATCGCCAGCATTCTTCAAAAATCGACTTACCCAAATTATGAAATCGTTGTTGTGCTCGATGTAAAAGAAAGCCAGCCACTGCACCCCGTCAATTTGCCCAACGACCCTCGCATCTCGGTGGTGCCTTACGACTCGCCATTTAATTTTTCTGATAAATGCAACATCGGTGTACAACACTCAACTGGAGAGATTGTCATCTTGCTCAACGACGACACACAGGTGATCGATGCAGACTGGATTGAAACACTGGTGTCAATGCTGCAGTTTCCCGATGTTGCGATGGTTGGTCCAATGTTGTTGCTTGAAGACTCGCGCATTCAAAGTGCAGGTCACACCAACATTCCTTCACCGCACAGCATTGGAAGCGGATTATCATCTAACCAGACTGGCAAGTTTGGAATGTTTGGCGTAACGCGCAGAGTGAGCGGTGTTACTGCAGCGTGCGCAGCAATTCATCGCTCAATCTATGAAGAGCTCGGTGGTTTTTCGATTGATTTCCCCGCGTGTTTTAATGATTTGGATTTTGGCAACAAAGTACTTGAGGCGGGATATCACATTGTGTGGACTCCGCTCGCTCGACTCTTTCATTTTGAGTCACTGACTCGAGACCCCGCTGTCAAACCTCACGAAATGGCAATGCTTGAAAAACGCTGGAAGCGCTATTTCGGTAGAGAAGACTATTCTCGACAACCCGCATAGATCATTTGGTCGCCTGCACGGGCGTAGAATGGTGGAGTGTTAACACGCACGCGCCGCACTGGCATCCGACCAATCGAGATCGGTCGCCAAATTATCGCTCTCATGGACGAGCAGGCAGTCAACAATGACGGCCAAGTTGCCCATCGATATGTAGTCGGACTGCACAAATCTGACTTGGGTGCACTGAGCGATTTTTACAAACCGCTGGTGAGCGAGCTGCGACAAGCAATTGTAAATCACGCAAAATTTGAGGGCTACACCATTACTGGTGAAGCCGATGTGGTGCTTGACGAAGACCTGACAATGCGACTTGGGTCGTGTGTGGTTGTAGCCAACACACCAGCGGCAACCGTGCCAGTTGCCAAGCCCGTACAACGCGATGTGCCTCAAGCGGTTGTGGTGCTTGCCGATGGTTCGCGCCACTCTCTCGATGGCGATCTCGTGACTATTGGTCGCCAGGCCTCGTGCACCATTGTGATCGCCGACAACAACATCAGCCGAGTGCATGCGCGCTTTCGCTCGATTGAAAACGGTTGGACGATTGAGGATCTTGGTAGCACCAACGGCACAAAAGTAAACGGTGTGCTGATCACCGAGCCAACGCCACTTGAAAATGGAAATGTGATCGCTCTTGGATCGTTGCAAATGCGCTTTGAGCAGGCTTAGTTGCCACTTGGCGCCATGCTGACGCTTGCTATTGGTGCTGCCACCGATACCGGCAATCTGCGGGGTCAAAACGAAGACGCCCACATCGCCGAACAGAGTCTGTTTGCGGTTGCCGACGGCATGGGTGGACACAATGCGGGCGAAGTTGCCAGTGCCATGGCGATTGAACACTTGCGTGGTGTTGCGGTCGGTGGTGTTGCATCAGCAGAGGCATTTGCCCAAGCCATTCGTGATCTGAATAGTGCAATCTATGCATCGGCAACATCAACTACCGATCAGCGTGGCATGGGTACAACACTCGCTGCTGCTGCAGTGTTGAGTCCTGCCGACAACGCAAACCAAGAGCCCCACATTGTGATCGCCAATGTTGGCGACTCACGCACGTATCTACTACGTTCTGGTGAATTGCGTCAGTTGAGCGTTGACCACTCGTATGTACAAGAGCTTGTTACTGAAGGTTTACTAACAGCCGATGAGGCGCGCGCACATCCGCGTCGCAATATTGTTACACGCGCACTTGGCATTGACGCACAAGTATCGGTTGATACGTGGACGCTTCCAATGTTTGACGGTGATCGCTTTATGTTGTGCAGCGATGGGCTTGTTGACGAAGTGCCACTAGACGAGATGAGTGAATTGATGCGAGAGCACAGTGCGCCGCAACATATTGCACAGCGATTGGTAACCGCTGCAAAACGACATGGTGGGCGCGACAACATCACGGTGATCGTTGTTGATGTCAGTATCAATGCGGCGGCACCAGAAGTAGTTGCTGATCCTGACATTGCTCCAGCTATTGCTTCCGAAAACACCACGTCAATCAACAAGCGGATTCTTGCCCTCATCGTTGTCGCAGTGTTGTGCATTGGTGGTTTTGTTGCGATTCGCCACCAACGCAGCGGATATTTTGTAGCGTTTACCAACTCTTCGTCATCGGCAACAATTGCTCTCTTCAAAGGCCAGCCTGATGGATTGTTGTGGATCAAACCAACTGTCGTTGAGGTTTCGACTACGAAGCGATCCTCAATGAAATCAGAGTTTCAACGTGAAATTGACAGAGTTCAACAATTTGAAACACTTGACAAAGCCCGCTCGTATCTCAAAATATTTGATGCTGTGGTGAAAGCGAACGGCGAATAGCCATGGTTGAACAACATGTCTAGCAATATGCCGGTGGTCAACGATCGCTATCGCGTCGAGCGCAGTGTTGGCCGCGGCGGTATGGCAGAAGTGTTTTTGGCACACGATCTGCTACTCGATCGCCCCGTTGCACTTAAGGTGTTGTTTCCCGAATATGCCAATGACGCAAACTTTGTTGAGCGATTTCGTCGTGAAGCACAGTCGGCGGCTGGGCTCACTCATCCAAACATCGTGGCGGTGTACGACTGGGGCAAAGTCAATAACACCTATTTCATTGCAATGGAGTTTGTGCAAGGCCGCACACTTGCGAGCATCTTGAAAGAAAAATTGCGCCTCACCGCCAGGCAGGCCTGCGATGTGGCGGTTGATGTTGCGAGTGCTTTAGGTTTTGCCCACGAAAACGGCGTCGTGCATCGCGACATCAAGCCAGGAAACATCTTGATTGGCTCAACTGGTCAAGTAAAAGTTGCTGACTTTGGCATTGCTCGCGCACTCGGCTCAGCAGTTGAAGAGGGCCTCACACAAACTGGCTCGGTGATGGGGACTGCTACTTATCTTTCTCCTGAACAGGCGCAAGGATCACAGCCAGACCCGAGGAGTGATATTTATTCGCTTGGTGTGGTGATGTATGAAATGGTTGCCGGACGCGCGCCGTTTATTGGTGACAACGCAGTTGGTATTGCATACCAACAGGTGCATGGTGTGCCTCCTGCACCGAGCGAATTTGTATCTGATGTGCCACGCGAGTTTGAAGCGATCGTTGCCAAATGCATGGCAAAATCAGCAGACCGTCGATATGGAAATGCAAATGCACTGCGCGATGATTTGCGCAGGTTTAACGCTGGCGAGGAAGTGGTTGCCCTCACCGATGTGCGCGGGAGAAAGGCACAATCTCAATCAACCGACACCATGGCGATACCAGTTATTGCCAACACGCCGGTGACGACTGACGATAAAGATTTGTATGAAGATGTTTATGACGACTTTGCTCCTCGTAGAGCAGCGTCCTACATATTTGGTGCGGTGTTTACCGCAATCATTTTGCTCGCAGCAGGAGTATTCATCTACCGAACTGTTGATCGCGGATCGGCAACCTCGCTCACCATCCCCGATGTCACCAATCGAACTCAGGCCGAAGCGAGTCAAATCCTGCTGGACATGGGGCTCACGCCAATACCTAACGCAGTGATTAACGACGCAGTTGGTGATGACATTGTGTATGCCCAAGACCCGCCAGCCACTGCCACTGGTCATCAGGGTGACGTGGTGACCATTACGTATAACCCTGCCAAGCAACTGCAAACCGTGCCCCCGATACAGGGTCTGTCTGTCGAGAATGCCACTCTGTTACTTGCACCACTTGGTTTGCAGTTGGTGATTCTCGAAGTTCGCAATGATCCGCTTGTGCCTCTCAATCAAATCATTACCCAAAACCCCTTAGCAAATGAGCAGGTTCGTTCTGGTTCGCCAATTTCGGTTGTTGTCTCGGGCGGTACGGGCGGCAACAATATTCCAAATATCGAAGGTCAGGTTTCGTCAGCGGCCGAACAACTGCTGAAGAGTTCGCCGTACAACTTCGTTGTCACTATCACTGCTGAACCAAGTGCAACTGTAGAAAAAGGCCGAGCGATTCGTACCGATCCGGTAATTGGCACACCACTTCCGGCAGGCTCACCGATTGCACTTATTGTTTCAAGTGGATCACCGACAGTTGTGGTCCCCGATGTGGCAGGCAAAACCGAAGGTGAAGCACAGACTGCGGTAAACGCCGCTGGTTTGATTACTGAAATTAAATATCAAAACGTGCCAGCTGGTGATGCAAGCGATGGCCGCGTCATTTCGCAGAGCCGCGAGGCACAATCTGCAGTTACCCCAGGCACCAAGATCACACTGGTGATCGGAAAATCAACAACACCGTAATTTCAACTGTACTGGGCCTCTGTATTTGAGTGTTTTGCCTTCTCAACAAATATTCTGATCAGGTTGTGACCCAGTGTTGTCAAAATACTTTCTGGATGAAACTGCACACCCTCAACATCAAGATCGCGATGACGAACGCCCATAATCATTCCATCCTGAGTTTGCGCTGTGATTACCAACTCGGATGGCAGTGATTCGCGCTCAATAATCAGTGAGTGATAACGGGTTGCAGTGATGGGTGATGGCGAACCAGCAAAGATTCCTTCGCCAGTGTGATGCACCTCGGATGTTTTGCCGTGCACGAGCTGTGGAGCACTCACGACTTTTGCCCCATACACATGACCAATGGCTTGATGCCCTAAACACACACCGAGCACTGGTACCACTCCTGCAAATGCGGTGATTGATTCGCACAACACACCAGAATTTTCGGGACGGCCCGGACCTGGCGACAACAACACGCCAGCCGGTTGCAGCGCAACAAGATCAGCAACACGTAATGCATCGTTGCGGACCACAATTGGCTCGGCACCAAGTTCACCAAGATATTGCACCAAGTTGTAGGTGAAACTGTCGTAGTTATCGAGCACAAGAATGCGAGTCACCCCGTAATACTGGCAGCCGATCGGGCGAGGCGAAACCCGATTTACGATCTACACTGGAAAACTCATGGCACCTTCAAAACGACGCACTGGTGGTCGCACCACCCCAAAGGGCACTAAGCCTGGTCATCTGCACGAAACCCACCGCCTGGATCACTCTGATCCAAAGTCGATGCATGGCAACACTGTGGCCGAAGCATCGTCGCGCTACACGCCGCCTGTTGCCCGCGAAGTGAAAGTCAGCCCGCAATGGGTGCCTGTTTTGATGTTTACACTGCTGGGCCTCGGTGCCCTGATCATTTTGTTTTATTACCTCGGCTTCGTGCCGGGTGGTCGCAACAATTGGTATTTGTTTGCTGGCCTGACTGGTGTTTTGGGTGGCTTATTTACTGCCACCAAATATCACTAGTTTTTTTGCTCACTCAATAGGCGCCACAAAATCCATGTCTTCAAGACAGTGCCGTGGTGGCGGTGGGTCTTGATCGGGTGCCATCACCATTCGTAATTCAACACCGCACACTCCGCAGCGATAGCGCACATTGATGCGGCGCATCTCGCCTGCCGGAGGCGGCGCCGGAAGCGAGGATGTCATGCTTTTCAACATGCCAAGACCAAATCGCCAGATGCCAAAAAACAGCACGACACCGAGAAGGAACCAGATGATGGTTCCGAACGACATGATGCTTGACTGTTTCTTGGAAACGTCTTAGAGACGTTCGATGATGGTGGCATTGGCCATGCCGCCACCTTCACACATGGTTTGCAAACCGTAGCGACCACCGGTGC
>CAZHIN010000067.1:8118-8583 GCA_964532575.1 uncultured Acidimicrobium sp. | reverse complement strand
GCAACTTTCTTTCGTATCTCCACAATCTTTTCGTCCGCGTGATTGACATCATCGCCGTGCTCTTTGAGCAACATATTGCGGTCTTTCGTTGCTTCGCGCTCGGCAAGTGCGGTGTCAACGCGGGCCACGGCCGCATCTACGCCATGTTCATGAATAAACGTTGCCCAATCAACGAGCGCTTCCACCATCTCCGACTCTGGCACTACCGCAACATTGCGCCCCTTCACAAACAAGTGTCCACGCTTGTTGCCTGCAGCGATGCCTAGGTCGGCTTCGCGTGCTTCACCTGGTCCGTTCACAACACAGCCCATCACCGCAATCTGAAGTGGAATTTTTTTGTCGGCGAACGCTGCTTGCGCGCGATTTGCCACATCAATTACATCAATCTCTGCTCGCCCACAACTTGGGCATGCAATCAAGTCAACATTTTTGCGCTCGCGCAATCCCAACGATTCAAGGAGTGTG
>CAZHIN010000067.1:0-8108 GCA_964532575.1 uncultured Acidimicrobium sp. | reverse complement strand
GCGCGACTCAAGCAATTGCCTCCCAGCCCGCGCCTCTTCCACAGGGTCTGCAGTCAGTCTGTAGCGAATTGTGTCGCCGATGCCTTCCATCAACAATGTCGAAATTCCGGCTGTCGCTTTAATCAGTCCACCTGGCAGAGGGCCCGCTTCTGTTACGCCGAGGTGCAACGGATGACGCGTCACTTCACTCAGTTGGCGATACGCATCAATCATCAACGGCACATTTGAAGCCTTTACCGAAATTTTGATCAGATCAAAATCAACTTCTTCAAAATAGGCAATCTCTTGCAAAGCAGACTCGACCATTGCCTCGGCTGTCAGGCCGCCATATTTTTCGTACAACGCTGGATCTAGAGAACCTCCGTTCACACCAATCCGAATTGGCACTTTGCGGTCGCGAGCCTCGGATGCAACGGCTTTGATGTGTTCTGGTTTGCGAATGTTTCCCGGATTGAGACGCAAACCATGCACGCCAGCCTCCATCGCAGCAAGTGCCATCTTGTATTGGTGATGAATGTCAGCGATAATCGGCACTGGTGAGCGCGGCACGATTTGAGCAAGACCAACTGCAGCCTCTGGCTCGTTGCATGTGCAGCGCACAATGTCGCAACCGGCTGCGGCTAGTGCATAAATCTGTTGCAATGTGCCTTCAACATCTGCCGTTTTTGTGATGGTCATTGACTGAATGCTGATCGGTGCATTGCCACCAACCGCTACCTTGCCAACCGAAATCTGATTGGTCTCGCGCCTTACAAATGCACTCATGAATACCAGTTTGTCATCACGGCACGGTTTTGCAACGTTTTACATGCAGTGATCTTCAGCCAATTGGCTGAGTGAGGTCGAGGTATAAGCCAACGACCAGCAGTATGGCGAGCAATCCCACGACCATCGTGGCAACTGGCACCATCTTGCCAACGTCAGCGCGATACGTTTTGTTGCGTCGTGATCGAAACCGTTCATAGGTTGCAATCGCCGCATGACCTCCGTCAAAAGGCAACAGCGGAAACATATTAAATACTCCAACAAATATGTTGACACTTGCGAGCAACAACAAGACACCCTTCAGTCCATCTTGTCGCCCAATCTCACCACCGAGTTGGCTTGCACCAACCACTGTTCCAGGACGCGTTGCCGGATCGGCTTTTTCGTTGAGCACGCTGTTCATGATGTTGACAGGATTGAGCACGACAAATACTCCTGCAACCGATCGACCTGCCGTGACTACCAAGTCTTGAGATGCATACCCAATCGCCTTGACGGGATTGACGTGCACATAATCAAGTGACCAACTTGCCACACCAAAATATGCGAGCGATGTGTCCACCGGATTGTTTCCAAGTGTGACACTAAGTGAAACTGGTTTTCCTGAACGCTCAACAACCACTGGCACAGTTTGGCCGGGTTGTTTTGAGACTATTTGTTCTACAAATTGTTCGCGTGTTGAAACTGCGACGCCATCAATTACTTTCACGATGTCACCCATGACAATGCCCGACTTTTGTGCAGGCGATTGAGCAGCAGGCGGAGATGTCACCAGCACATTCCCGGTTTCGCTATAGCGACCATAAGTCGCATACACCCCAAAAAATAAGACGAGCGCAAGAACGCCATGCATCAATGATCCGGCTGTGATCACGAGAAGGCGTTTTGGATATGACTGTGCTCGATACGCGCGCGTTTCATCAATTGGATCACAATCATCCAAGTTGTTCATGCCCACAATTCGCACAAACGCGCCGAGCGGTAACGCCCTAATTCCGTACTCCACTTCTCCGCGCTGCATGCTCCACACTCTTGGACCAAAGCCCATAAAAAATTGGGTCACTTTCATGCCCGTGCGACGAGCAGTTGCAAAGTGTCCTAACTCATGCAGAAAAACTGAGACCAACAAGCCCGCTACAAACACAAATGTCCACGGGCTCGAAACCCCCAGCCATACGAGCATTCCGATAAGTGCAACTCCAACAATCAAACTTGTTCGCTTGTCATTGAGCCGCTTGGGTTGGTCGGTTGTGTCACCACCAGCAACGATCTCATCTCGAAACTTGGTGTAAAACGAACTCATTGTGCTATTTCACTTGTAGCAAACCTGCGTGCCGATGAATCTGCGTGCAAAATATCGTCAACCGTTGTGGGAATAATTCCGTCGTGATGATGCATCGTTTGCTCGATTACACCTGCAATTTTTGACCATGAAATGCGGCCGGCAAGAAAGGCTTCTACCGCAACTTCGTTTGCAGCACTTAGCCATGCTGGGGCAGAGCCACCAACGCGACCAGCCTCATATGCGAGATCCAAGCATCGAAACGTAGATCGATCTGCTGTCTCAAAATCGAGGCGACTCAGTTGCGTCCAATCAATTGCGCCAAACGCAATGTTGGATCTCGCAGGAAAACCGAGTGCATAGGCAATTGGTAGGCGCATATCGGGTAGTGACAACTGTGCAATAACTGCTCCATCGCCAAATTCGACCATGGAATGCACAACAGATTGCGGATGCACAACAACATCTATGTTGTCGTAGCCAACTCCAAACAATTCGTGAGCCTCAATAACCTCAAGACCTTTGTTCATCAATGTTGAAGAGTCAACGGTGATCTTTGGACCCATCGACCACGTTGGATGTTTGAGCGCATCGGCGATTGTCACTTCTTGCAGCGAATGTGCGGTGCGACCCCTAAATGGTCCGCCACTTGCCGTCAACAGCAGTCGATGCACCTCGCGTTGTGTATCGGTCGATGCGCGTAAGCACTGGTGAATCGCACAGTGTTCGCTATCGACCGGCACGATTACAGCACCTTTGAAACTTCGCAACGGCTGCACAATTGGTCCGGCAGCAATAAGACTCTCTTTGTTGGCTAGGCCAAGTCGTTTGCCGTGTTGCAACGTCGACATCGTCACCGACAAACCCGCAAAGCCAACCACTCCATTGATAACAACATCGGCGTCTCGTGCCAACTCTGCAAGATCGGCAACTACTTCAACTCCGGGCAATGCATGGCTTACTTCTTTGCGCGCCGCATCGTTGCTCACCGCAATCATTTTTGGATGACACAACTTGGCTTGTGCAATTACTGCGTCAACCGAACTTCCAACTCCCAGACCCACAACTTCGTACGCCCCGCCACTGCGAGCAATGACATCAAGAGTCTGAGTACCAATCGAACCAGTTGATCCAGCAATAGCAACACGCACGACCGACATCTGTTCAGTCTGTCAGCGAAATGGGTAAATCAGCCCCAGGGTTGGATAACGAGCGCAAGGTAATAGGCAGCGGGCAACACGAACAACAGACTGTCAAATCGGTCTAGAACTCCCCCATGTCCACGCAATACGGTGCCAAAATCTTTGATGTTGAGGTTGCGCTTAAACATCGATTCTGCAAGATCGCCGAGAGGCGCCATGACCGAAATCACTAACGCAAGCAAGAACCAATCTCCAAAACTGTTCCACGTTGTGCTTTGCATACCAACCGCCACCACTGCCACGAACGTGCCAATCGTTCCACCAATCAGGCCCTCTATCGATTTTGCTGGGCTGATCCAGTCGCGCAACGGTGTGCGACCAACTGCAGTGCCAACAAAGTACGCGGCCATATCATTAGCAATTACGCCGATGACGACAATAAACAACGTGTCGGTACCGATATTTGCAAACGATGCACCAAACGATGTCGAAAAACGCAATATCAACGCGGCGTATGAGCTCATCAACCCAATCCACAACATTGCAAGCATCATGATTGCCGTGTTCGGTACTGGCCCTGACTCAATTCCATCACTTCCTACAAACACAACAACTGTTGCAATGAAACCAAACAGAAGCACGAGTGGAAGTGCTGCATCACCAATCCAATATGCACAGAGTGGTGCAGCAACGCAACCAACAACGCCAATCACTGTTGATGGTCGGTAACCGCTGACATTGGCTTGAGTAAAAAATTCGAATGATGCAACGCCAATCAGAATCGCAATCAACAGCATCACTGCTGCTGGTCTCCACATCAACGATGCAATGAATACCGCTGCTAGCAAAGCCCCAACTGCGGTTGCTGTTGGCAAGTCTCTGCCACCACCCGAGCCGCTATTGCCACGACTACCGCCGCGCGACATTGACCCGGTGCCCGAGCCAGTTGAAGATCGTTGTTGGCGAGTCACTTGCGCACCACGGGCGGATGACGAAGTCGAGCCACTACGCGAACTACTACTTGAACTAGCCCGCGAACCAGGACGAGAAACTGGTCGCGATAGCGCACCAGATGCATCGCGTGCAACCGGCCGACGACGCTCGTCTGTTGGATCGGTGCCGATGACAATGCGGCCTTCGCGGCGAGCAGAACTGACTGGTGGTGGCGTTGTTTCGAACGAAGGTCGACGGGCACCGGAAGATGCACTTGGGTCTGGTTCGTTGTATGCAGACCACACGTCGGTATTGTCGTTTTCGCTTCCGTCATTAGCGCCAATAACTACGCGGCGCGTTGGCTGATCATCAGTTTTTCCAAACCTCGGCACCTCGCCGGTAGGCATCTCGGTCCAATGCGGAAGTTGTTCAGTGTCGTTGTTGCCAAAAGCAAGCGCAGGGCCACTGTCATCTGTCTCGGCAAACTTGACTACGCCAAACTCATCTCCGAAGTCGATAGTGGGATCAACAGTTCTGTCGACACCGTTCGTGTCATCATCCGAAAAGTTACCCCTGTTGTCATTGCTCATGAGATGTCTCCCTACACTTCGAGTAGTTCTATTTCCTTGCGGCTAAATGCTTTGTCAATTGCTTCGACATTGTCGTGCGTAAGTTTTTCCAGCTCTTTTTCTGCCCGCTCTAAATCATCTTTCGAAATGTCACCAGCCTTCTCGGCGGTCTCCAAAGCCTTACGCGCATCGCGACGCACATTGCGAAGTGCAATGCGTCCATCTTCAGCCATGTTCTTGACAACTTTTACGTATTCTTTGCGGCGTTCTTCAGTGAGCATCGGAAAACTTAACCGCACCACAACTCCGTCATTGCCCGGCGTCACGCCAAGATCGCTTGACTGAATTGCCTTTTCAATCGCTGCGATAGAACCACGATCGTGAGGCTTGATCACCAGCGTGCGAGCATCGGGCACCTGAAACGAAGCGAGTTGTACCATCGGCACTGTTGCGCCGTAATACTCAACGGCAATCTTCTCGACCAAGTTGGATGTGGCTCGGCCTGTGCGAACCCCCAAAAACTGCGATTGAACATGCTCTAAAGCCTTGGTCATTCCGTCCATGGCCTCGAGCAACGTTTCCTCAATCACCCGACCAGCGTACCTATTTCCTCACCTCTGAGTATGGACTTGACGTTTCCACGCTCTAACAGGTTGAAAACTACGATCGGCAAATTGTTGTCGCGACAGAAGGTAATCGCTGTCGAGTCCATGACTTTGAGACCTTTGTTGATCACATCGAGATAGGAGATGTGCGAATACTTTGTTGCCGTTGGATCAAGTTTCGGGTCGGCGGTGTACACGCCATCAACTCCAGAGTGCGTGCCTTTCAGGATCGCTTGCGCAGAAATCTCGGCTGCCCGCAGTGCTGCAGCGGTGTCGGTGGTGAAAAATGGGTTACCCGTACCGCCAGCCAAGATAACCACGCGACCTTTTTCGAGGTGGCGCTCTGCACGACGACGAATATATGGCTCGGCTACTTTTGGCATTTCAACAGCCGACATCACTCGCGATGACTGTCCAACTCGCTCAAGAGCATCTTGAAACGCAAGCGCGTTCATCACTGTTGCAATCATTCCCATGTAGTCGGCTTGCGCTTGGTCCATGCCCTGACCTGCGCCTTTGATACCGCGCCAGAAGTTGCCGCCGCCAACAACAACCGCGATGTCGACGCCAAATTCTTGTCGCGCTTCATACAGTTCGGTTGCAACTTGGTGCAGGACATCGTTGTCCAGGCCAAAGCCAGTCGATTCTGCCAACGCTTCACCAGACAACTTAAGAACGATGCGACTCCATCGCGGAGTTGAAGTTGGTTTGGTTGCCATATCTAGGTACTAGTTTTAGCCGATTTCCACCTGTGAGTAACGAACGATCGTCGATTTGCCGATGATCTGCGCAACAGACTGCTTATCGTCCTTGGCGTATGGCTGCTCGAGCAACGCGATGTCCTTGAAAAAGCCCTGAACTCGACCATCGACAATTTTGCCAATTGCTGCCTCTGGCTTGCCCTCATTGCGTGTCACAACTTCGAGCGTCGCACGCTCTGCATCAATCACTTCTTGAGGTACATCGCTCTTGGCCATGTATTTCGGACGGGCAAAGGCAATGTGTACGGCAATGTCGTGGGCCAATTCTTGGGTGGCCCCGCTCATCTCGACGAGCACACCATTTACACAGCGTCCGCCTTGCATGTGCATATACGAATCCAGAAGGTTTCCGGCTGCTGCTTCAAAACGAACAACATCACCAATTTCAATTCTTTCCTTGAGCAGGATCTTGAGGTCGTCAAATTGTGCCGAACGCTCATTTACGGCGTCGACACCTTTGTCTGCAACTAGGTTGACCAAGACATCGGCTTCGGCAATGAAGTGCTCGCTACTTGCAACGAAGTCTGTTTCGCACTTGAGTTTGACAATTGCACCTACGTTGCCTTTGATCAACAGTGCAACGAGACCTTGTGCGTTTTCACGGTCGTCACGCTTTGCACTTGCAGCAAGACCTTTTTCGCGCAACCACAACTTGGATGCTTCCATGTCGCCGTTGTTTGTTTCGAGTGCCTTCTTGCAGTCCATCATTCCTGCGCCGCTTGCTTGACGCAAGGCCTGCACATCTTTTGCAGTAAACGACATCGAGATCAGCCTTCCGACTTTGTCTCGCCAGCAGATGCAACACGTGCATCGCGCTCGGCTTGTGCTGCTGTGGCTGCTGCACGTGCTGCATCTTGTGATGCATCAAACGCTGCTTGTTCTTCGGCTGTGCGTGTTGCTGGTGTCGCGGTAGCGGCTGCAGCTGCTGCGCTTGCACGACCCGAAGTTTTTTCGGCAATGAACTGACCTTCAATAACAGCTTCACAGATCATGCGTGACATCAATTCGTTGGCCCGAATTGCATCATCGTTGCCTGGGATTGGAAACTGCACGAGATCTGGGTTGACGTTGGTGTCAACAATGGCGATGACTGGAATACCAAGCTTGTTCGCTTCGGTAACAGCAATGTGCTCTTTGACTGTGTCAATGATGAATACAGCAGTTGGCAACTTGCTCATTGAGCGGATACCTGACAAGTTCTTTTGCAACTTCTCAAGTTCGCGACTGATCAACAACGCTTCTTTCTTTGGCATCACTTCAAACTCACCCGAAGTTCCCATGCGCTCGTACTCTTGCATTTTGTTGACGCGCTTCGAAATTGTGTCGAAGTTGGTGAGCATGCCACCCAACCAACGCTCGTTGACGTGCGACATTCCACACTTCTCCGAGAAAAACTTGATCGGATCTTGTGCTTGCTTCTTGGTGCCGATAAACAAAATGGTTCCGCCGTTGGCAACCATGTCGCGAACATATTTATATGCAGTGTCAACGCGATCGAGCGTTTGCTCGAGATCGATGATGTAGATACCGTTGCGCTCTCCGAAAATGAACCGCTTCATCCGTGGGTTCCAACGATGGGTTTGGTGTCCGAAGTGGACGCCTGCCTCAAGCATTTGACGCATGCTGACAATGGCCATGATTTTCTCCTCCCCTGTGGTTAATTCGCGAACCCCTGCGCTTTGCAACGACCACAGGATGGGGTTCACGTGAATGACGTGAATAATGAAAGACGAAGTGTATCGGGCGAGTTTCAGCCTGCAACGAGAACGGCTCTGGGTTTGCCCGACATGCCGAGGCCCGCGCATTGCTGGGGGTCGGTGTACTGACCATCAATGCGCACACCTATATACAACGATTCGCCCGCAGTGCCGATGGACTGGCCGGCTGTAATCACAGTGCCAGATGTGACCGCAATTAAGCGCATCCTGCCGTGGGTGACAAGCAGATTGCTCTGTGTTTCGATGGTTCTGAATGTTTTTATCACCACATAGTTGGTGCCAGCCACAACTCCAGCAAACACCACAACACCACTTGCTGCAGCCGACACAACA
>CAZHIN010000066.1:7184-8715 GCA_964532575.1 uncultured Acidimicrobium sp. | reverse complement strand
ACTCTCACTGGCGGCGTCCTAAGCGCCGTGCCTCTGCCATTGGGCTACGTCGGCCAACGCCCACAAGGTTAGTGGTCAGAGTGTGTCGGAATGACTCAGATCTTGACAGAATGTAAAGCGTGAACTCAACAACTGCAACGATCCAAGACTCGAATGCCCTCATCAGTCAGCTCGGCTTGGCCGACTCAGTTGTGGATGCCGACGCGGTAACGGAGAGTGTTCGCAAGTGCGCAGCCAACAATGTGGTGCTGCCAACTTTTGCGCAACTGGCAAACCCTGCGTTGATCGCAACCGATGTTGCCAACGGTGTTGACAAGAATGCGCCTGATGCTCGAAATCTTTTTAGAGTGCATTGGTTCAACGACATGAAGGGCAATCGAGTCAGCGTGCCCGATCATGTGGTATTACCAAAATCGCTCACTGGCATTGATAGCCCGATCGTGGTGATGTTTGGCGATCGTTTCCCCATGATCACAGCGCACAAAGTGCTTGCTGCATATTCGTGTCTTGCGCCGCGAGTCATCACTGGTCAGTTCAATCCAACCACGCAACGCGCAGTATGGCCATCAACCGGCAACTATGCGCGAGGTGGAGTAGCGATTAGCCGCATCACGGGTGCGCGAGGTGTTGCTGTGCTGCCTGCTGGTATGTCGCAAGAGCGTTTTGATTGGCTCGACAAATGGACAAGTGACCCGAGCGACATCATTCGCACACCGGGAACCGAGAGCAATGTAAAAGAAATTTATGACGCATGCAATGAAATGAAGCGTGACCCGAAAAATTTCATCTTCAATCAGTTCTGTGAGTTCGGCAATTATCTCGGCCACTTTGAAGTAACCGGACAAGCACTTGCAAGCGTGTATCAGCACGTTGCAAAGTCAATGAACAATCCAAACTTGCGCCTTGCAGCCTTCACATCGGCAACTGGTTCTGCAGGCACCATCGGTGCGGGCGACAGACTGAAAGAAATGTTCGGCACCAAGATTGTTGCGGTCGAGGCACTCGAGTGCCCAACAATGCTCGAGAACGGTTTTGGCGAGCACAACATTCAGGGCATCGGCGACAAGCACATTCCGCTAATTCACAACGTGATGAACACCGATGTCATTGCTGCTGTGTCTGATCGCGCTACCGACGAGCTTGACGTGTTATTTAACACCGAGGCTGGTTGTAACTATTTGGTCAATCGCAAACATGTACCGAAAGAAATTGTTGACACGTTGCAGCATTTTGGTTTTTCGGCAATCTGCAACGTCATTGCTGCGATTAAGACGGCAAAACTGCTTGGTCTTGGCGCCGATGATGTGTTGATCACGATTGCAACTGACGGAGCAGACCTGTATCCGAGCGAGCGTGTCAAGACAATGGCTCGTCGGTTTAACAACAAGTTTGGCGAAGTTGAAGCAGCCGAAATTTTTGCCGAGCATCTGGGCACCGTTACCACCGAATCGATGATTGATTGCACCGAGCAAGACCGCAATCGTATTTTCAATCTTGGCTATTACACATGGGTAGAGCAGCAGGGCACTCC
>CAZHIN010000066.1:0-7174 GCA_964532575.1 uncultured Acidimicrobium sp. | reverse complement strand
ACCACTTTCGGTGTTTGAAGCCCGAAGGTCGCAAACTTTCTGGCGCAACTTGCGCCGTTATGTGCCGGTGTGGGATGCACTGATCAACGACTTCAATTCGCGAGTCGCAAAAGCAAAATAGTTGTCGACAGGCAATAGCGAAACATGACTGTTGAGTCGATGATGTCGCCAAGTGCAACAGGCTGGAAATGTGCTGCGTGTGGTCATCGTGTTTCTGTTGAGCAGCCCTTCTCCTGGCGTTGTCCAAACTCATCAGACACCGATCGTCACCACGTGCTGTTGCTTGAGCAACCTATTGCGCCATTGAGGTCGACGGGTGACGACAATCCTTTTATTGCATTTCGAAAATATCTTGCATGGGATGCCTTCGCCGCATCACTTGGATTGGGCGAAGATCAGCGAGTCGCGATTATTCGTCAAACCGACGATGCCGTTGCACGTGTTGCCGGTACTGGTTTTCGCACAACACCGTTTGCACGCAATGACGCGTTGTCCGATGCGCTGGGTTTTACGAGCAATGGCGGCGTGTGGATCAAAGATGAAACACATAACGTCGCCGGATCGCACAAGGCACGTCATTTGTTTGGAGAATTGCTGCATCTGGTGACAGCACAAGAGGCTGGGGTTGCGCCATGGAAGCGCGATGCTGATCGTGCGCAGCTTGCGATTTCGTCGTGCGGCAATGCTGCATTTGCTGCAGCAACACTTGCCAAGGCTCTCAACTGGCCAATCTTGGTGTTTGTGCCGGAAAATGCTGCGAGCGAACTCACTGATCTGCTGCTCAGTGTTGACGCAACAATTGTTCGGTGTCCGCGACTTGCGAGCGACCCACCTGGCGATCCGTGTGTGCATCGCTTTCGTGAGGCTGTTGCCAATGGCGCGATTCCCTTCGGCGTGCAGGGAACAGAAAATGCTTGGTGTCTGGATGGTGGGCGCACGATTGGGTGGGAGATCGCAGATGCGCAAGAACGCTTGAGTGGTCCGCCAATTGATCGCATTTTTATTCAAGTTGGCGGTGGGGCATTTGCGGCATGCGCATCGGCTGGTTTATTTGCTGGTGGACTACGACCTCGCTTGCACAGTGTGCAAACCGAGAGTTGCGCACCGTTGGCCCGTGCGTGGAATGCTGCGAACGCAACTGGTGGCGCGCGAAATGCAGGTGCTCGATGGCAAGACTGCATGTGGCCATGGGAGAACCCAACCGACTCGCTCGCTGATGGAATTCTGGATGATGAAACATACGACTGGGTGCAGGTGTGCAACGCCATGTCGGAAAGCGGGGGGTCGCCAGTTGTCGCACGTGAGCAGCACGTCATCGATGCGTATGCATTAGCGCACCGTGTGACATCAATTGACGTGAGCCCAACCGGCACAGCGGGCTTGGCTGGATTATTGGCGATGCGTGATCAAATTGCCGATGACGAACGAATTGTCGTTGTGTTTAGTGGCGTACGACGCAGCTTTATGCCACTACCGAGGTAGTAGTCTGTTCGCCATGACGTTCAATAATTCACTTGATGTCCCTTTCCAACCAGCCGTTGGACTCGAAGGTGGACCAGAATCCCAAAACAATATTTTTCTTCGGTTGCTTAAGAGCCGTGTGATCATGCTCGGCAGCGATGTCAACGATGATGTTGCAAACCAGATTTGCGCGCAGTTGTTGTTTCTTGAAGGCGAAGATCCAAAAGCCGATGTGTGGCTGTATATCAATAGCCCAGGTGGATCAATCACCGCAGGCATGGCTATCTACGACACCATGCAGTTCATCAGTTGTGATGTCGCCACGGTGTGCTTGGGTCTTGCAGCATCGATGGGGCAGTTCTTGCTCACCGCTGGCACTGCAGGCAAGCGGTATACATTGCCAAACGCTCGCATCATGATGCACCAACCACTCGCTGGTTTGCGCGGTCAGGCCTCCGACATCGCAATTCAGGCCGAGCAGTTGGCTTTCACGAAGCACCGCATGGCCGAGCTCACCGCGCACCACTCGGGTCAGTCGATCGAACAAATCCAAAAAGATTCAGAGCGCGATCGCTGGTTTACTCCTGAAAAAGCAAAAGAGTATGGCCTTGTCGACAAAGTGATTGTCAAGCGCGGAGAAATTCGCTAACTACAGCGATTGCAAATTTGTTGTTTGTTACGGCAGCGTTGTCGAGTCAGTCGTTGCAACATCAGTAGTTGCAACCTCAGGCGCGGGTGCTTGCACAACTGACAAACCAGTCGAAATATCGACGCCACACGTTGCGAGTACCCAGGTGGATGCCGCTACAGCATTTTTTTCTGAGGCATAAGACAAATCAACAACCTCTTGCACGCTCGCAGGGTCGGACGCTTTAATTTTTGATGCTTTTTCCATGAGCAACGTGAGCGCGTCCCAATCGGCTTCAACCTGTAGCGGTGCAACTTTTTGCAAGTTTTTGAAATGTTTAACTGTTGACTTAATCATTTCGGGTGTGGCTGGTTGTTCGGCGATGCCCGGCATTTCGAGAGCCAATTGACGACAAAAATTAGTTGCGGTTCGTTCGGGTGAAGCACAACCGAGCAGGCCAATCATGCTCAGTACACCAAACAGGGCAGGGACTGCGCGAAAACGCGTGAAAACTTGCCGCTGAATCATCGTTCTAGTATCTCACGCCGAGATGTCGACATTCTGTGTTCTCGAAATCTTGGGTTGTTACAACACATTGTTGCTCGTCGCCGTACACATGGGCGATCATGGCCTTTTCTTCGATTCGTTCATCAACATTGTTAGGGGTTCAAGGCAAGGCGGTAGATGTCGAGATTCATGTCGGCATGGGGCTGCCCGGCTTCACCATCGTCGGTCAACCCGATGAAGCGTGTCGCGAGTCTCGCGACCGTGTGCGGGCTGCTTTATTGTCGTGCGATTTGCCATGGCCAAATCGACGCATCACTGTCAATCTTGCAACCACGGTGCACGAACGCAAGGGTGGTGCTGGTCTCGATGTTGCAATCGCAATCGGTCTACTCATTGTGCAAGACATTTTGCCCAACGAAATTGCCGAGCGCTATGCGTTTATCGCCGAACTTGGTTTAGACGGCACACTGCGACCCGTTGCAGGTGTTGTGCCACTTGTTGCTGCAATTGATGACCGCATTGTGGTGGTGGCCAATGAATGTGCACGCGAAGCGCGCATTGCGGCTCGTGATGAAGTCGTGTGTGCACAAACACTGGCGCATTTGGTTCAATGCCTTGCGGGCGAGGCTGCGTGGACACCTGCACCAACTCGCGAATCAATCATTGTTGTACCGCCTCTTGTTGACATGAAAGATGTGCGCGGTCAGTCTGCAGCACGTCAAGCACTCGAGATCGCTGCAGCGGGTGCTCATCATCTGTTGTTCGTTGGCCCGCCGGGCGCCGGCAAGTCGATGCTTGCGCAACGCATGAGTGGCATTCTTCCTGTTCTTACCGACAACGAGGCGGTGGCAACCACCATTGTGCACTCGGCAGCACAAGTGCCCCTGCCACAAACAGGAATCATTACGTTGCCCCCATTTCGCGCCCCACACCATTCCACTTCGCTCGTGGCGATGGTGGGCGGTGGCACATCCACTATGCGACCAGGTGAGATCTCGCTTGCTACAAACGGCGTGTTGTTTCTGGACGAGTTGGGCGAGTTTGCTCCAACGGTGTTGGATGCATTGCGCCAACCACTCGAAGACGGCGTGGTGCGTTTGGCGCGTGCAAAGTCGAGTATCACTATGCCTGCCAAGTTTTTGTTGGTAGCAGCAACTAACCCGTGTCCGTGTGGCGAGGGAATGCCAGGTGTCTGTGTGTGCGATGACAGCGCCAAGAAGCGTTACTTACGTCGATTTTCCGGGCCATTGTTAGACAGATTTGATTTGCGAGTTGCAGTGAGCAGGCCTCATGTTGACGAATTGCTTGCCGATACTCCCGCAGAGTCGTCGGCCGCGGTAGCCAAACGCGTGTTGCTTGTGCGAGAGATGGCGATGTTGCGAAGTGGATGTTTAAATTCAAGTTTGTCTGCCGACATGCTCGATACCTTTGCGCCACTGACCACTGCTGCGGCCGCATTATTGCGCCACCATCTCGAGCGAGGTCGTCTTTCTGGTCGTGGATATCACCGAATTCGGCGCGTCGCCCGCACAATTGCCGACTTACAAAGTGCAAATAATCACTGTGTTGATCAAATCGACGAGGCACATGTTGCTACTGCACTTGCGTTGCGTGTTGGCGTTCATCCGCAACTAGATGGAGACAAACTATGAACGAAGACTGTGTGCTTGCTGCTGCGTTAAGTGCAGTGCCGCGACTTGGTACACGTCGGCTTGCAGCAATGCTTGCGGTGCAGTCGCCATCAAAGGCGATCGAGATGCTTGGACGAGAAGCGCCAAGCACGCAAGACATTGCAGCGATGAGGCAAAAACTTGAAGACGGGTCGATGTCAGTCTCGTATGTCGGTGCGCACGACTATCCGGCGTTGTTGCTTGACGATGTTGCTCGGCCATCGGTGTTGTTTTATCGCGGAGATCTCGATGTGTTGCAACAGCGTCGTGTGGGCATTGTCGGTACAAGATCGGCAACTGCAGCAGGGCGATACATGGCATCGCATTTGGCATACGACTTGTCAGAGCAGGGAGTCGCGATTGTCTCGGGTCTTGCACGCGGCATTGATGCGTGGGCTCACAAAGGAGTGCTACTTGCACTTGACCGCGATACCAAGAGTCGTGACAGCAAAATTTCGGCACGTGAATCACACTGTGGTCAAGCAATTGCAATTGTGGCATCTGGTCTTGATGTGACATATCCAAAAGAAAATGCTGATTTATGGAAGTTTGTCGCCGACAACGGTCTGCTCATCAGTGAATCTGCACCTGGCACAATGCCCGAAGCTTTTCGATTTCCATTACGCAATCGCATTCTGGCGGCACTATGTGAAGTACTTGTGGTAGTCGAGTCGCATGCGAAAGGTGGATCAATGATCACTGTGGAAGAAGCACAGCGCCGAGATATCACGGTGATGGCGGTGCCTGGTTCACCACGAGCACTGTCATCGGCTGGCACCAACTTGTTGCTACAACAAGGTTGTGCCCCGGTGGTTGATGCGACAGACGTGATGGTCGCGCTTGGTTTGGACAACCGGCGCAATCATCCACAAGTGTTCGACTCACGTCGCACTCCGAGTTCACAAGACCAATTACTGATCTCGCACATGCGTGGCGAAGCAGTAACGCTCGACCAATTGCTGATGCGTACAAGCACCGATCTTGTGCAAACCGCGCTTGCTCTCGGCCGTCTCGAGTCGGAGGGGTGGGTCGTTAACAACGCGGGATGGTGGGAGGTGCTCGGTCGAGGCTGCTAACAGGGGTACGGTTTTATTGATGGCAACTACTGATAAGTGGAACATTGAGGGGTTTGCGACCTCGCTCACCGCCGCGTCCGACAACACCGTGTCTGCCTATGTCAGTGATGTGTCGTTGTTTTCGCAATGGGTTGCGCGTCAACAAATTGTTTCACCGAAAGACGTGACAAAAGATGTGGTGCGTCAGTACATCAGTTTTTTGACAACGATGAAACACGCAAAACGCAGCGTGAGTCGAAAACTTGCTGCACTGCGCAGGTATTTTGCGTGGCTTATTCGAGATGGAAAAATCAAAGTTGATCCAACGCTCGGTGTGCGTTCGCCAAGCGACGCTGGGCGCTTGCCAAAAGTGTTGACTGGCGAGCAACTTGGTGCCCTCTTGGTTGCGAGTGATACCGGCGAACCCGAATGGAAAACATTGCGCGATACAGCAGTGATCGAGATGTTGTATGGCAGCGGCTTGCGAGTGAGCGAACTGTGCGCACTCGACATCGACAGCATCAACGCCAGATCGCACGCCGTGACGGTGATGGGCAAGGGATCAAAAGAACGCCGCGTGCCAGTGAGTGAGCCAACCATTGACGCCATCAAATTGTGGATGAAGGCCAGACGCGAAGTTGTCGTAGATGGTGACCCGAAGTCTGATGTAGTAGCGCTATTTGTCAATAGCCGGGGCAAGCGACTCGGCACTCGTGATGTGCGCCGAATTTTGGATGCTCGCTCGCTCGCACCAACTCACCCGCATGCGCTTCGCCACACATTTGCTACACATCTACTCGACAACGGAGCAGACCTGAGAGCAGTGCAGGAATTGTTGGGTCATAGCGATGTCGCAACAACCCAGCGCTATACCCACGTCAGCAAAGAGCGCCTCAAGTCGGTATACGGGGTCAGTCACCCGCGGGCATAATTGGAGGGCATGAATGCTCTGCCCGTCCGTCTCTCTGTTGACCAAGCATGGCAGCAGTGGCATGCCGACAAAGATGCTGTCGCTCGCGAGTGGTTGCTCGTTCATTACGCATCACTCATCAAATTTGTTGCTGGTCGATTGGCGGCGGGCTTACCTAAGCGCGTAGACACTGGTGATCTCATTTCTGCTGGCGTATTTGGGCTCATGAATGCCATCGATCGATACGACCCGATGCAGGGTGCAAAGTTTGAGACGTATGCAATACCGCGCATCAGGGGCGCAATTCTCGACAGCCTTCGAGCGCTCGACTGGGTGCCAAGGTCGGTGCGTTCGCACTCGCGCTCCATTCAAGATGCAATCTCGCAACTCGAGCACGAACTACAACGGTCTCCGAGTGACGAAGAGATTATGACCAAGTTGCAGATCACCGAGGCCGAGTATCACAAAAGACTTTCCGATATTGCCGCCGGCTCAGTTGGTCCACTCGATCACATCGTTGCCGAAAGTACTTCTCCATCTACACATACAGACACGTACAAAGCAACGGCACCAGATGCAGTTGTCGAGGCCGACGAATTGCGCAAAGTGATGCGCCAGGAAATCAAAAAATTACCCGAGCGGGAGCGCACTGTGCTGGTGTTGTATTACGACGAAAATTTGACGTTGTCAGAAATTGGCGATGTGCTCGGTGTAACCGAAAGTCGTGTTTCGCAGATTCATACCAAAGCGGTGTTGCAATTGCGTTCACGGCTGCATGCAGCCGAACTTGACTAGGGCCACGCGAGTTGGAGTAGCACTGCTCTTGGGCATGGTGCTCTCATTGTGCGAGGCATCAAGCAGTTTGGCAGGATGCGCAAATTTTGGAGCACCGATCACACTGCCGACAAAGTTGCCGGTACAGGACCAATTTCGCGCACCGTTG
>CAZHIN010000065.1:1069-8857 GCA_964532575.1 uncultured Acidimicrobium sp. | reverse complement strand
CTCGATGCTGGGTCAATTGCATCACCCGAAGCTCGGTCGCGCACGGCGCAGCAGGCAATGGCTGTGATCAACGAACACCCGGACAAAAATGTGCGCAAGATTTATGCGGGAGAAGTTGCCAGCCACGTTGGTATTCCTGCCGCGGATCTGATGCAGTTAGCCGAGCGTGGAAGTCGCAAACCAGAGGTTCGTGCAAGTGCCACAGTTGACTCATCAAAACGCGAAAATGCCGAGTTTGTGGCTCTTGCAATTATGGTTCAGGACTGGAATGCTATTGCCACATGGATGAGCGAGGGTTTGTTCTCGGATGATGTATATCGCAGGGCATATTTGGCGGTTGCATCAGTGATTGGCAATATTGCTGGGGCACTTGAAGCTGCCGATCCAGATGCTCGTGAAGTGATTGAGCGTGCGGCCGTTGCAGACATCGATTCCGATCCGTTTACTGAGGCGAAAAATTTGATCTCAGCTGCTGTTCGACGAGAATTGTCAAATCGCAATCGCATCACCGATCCAGACGAGATTCGCGCTGACCGGGATGCCCGAATTTTGTTGGAAGAGTTAGACAATCGAACGATGGCAGATGCTGCGGCGATGGAACTGTTGGATTGGCTTGGCAAACGAGTGGGCGAGCACGCATGAGGCACGCGATTGGTAGCGATACCGGCCCCGATGCAGTGCGGATGTATCTCAATGAGATTGGTCAGGTAGATCTACTCAATGCAGATGACGAAAAACGACTTGGTAGAGCCATCAAAGATGGACTTGAGGCCGATGCGCAACTCAAGCGAGGCATTGGCACGCTTGGCGTACGCGACAGGCGTGCATTGCAGCGAGTCGTAACCGAGGGTGTTAAAGCCAAAGAGCACATGGTGCGAGCCAATTTGCGACTCGTGGTTTCAATTGCTCGAAGGTATGACCGCAAAGAACTACAACTTGCCGATCTGATTCAAGAAGGCAACATCGGTCTGATGCATGCCGCTGATAAATACGACTACGAAAAGGGTTTCAAGTTTTCAACATACGCAACATGGTGGATTCGTCAATCAATGACCCGCGCAATGGCCGACCAAGGGCGCAACATCCGCATTCCTGGTCACATGATGGAAATTGTGAATCGTGTGCATCGTGCCGAGCGCGAACTTGCAGCAGAGCTCGAGCGTGACCCAACGCCAGACGAAGTAGCCGTGCGCACGCAGATGAGTGTCGAAAAACTTTTGGATGTGATGCAACTCGCATTGTCGACAACCAGTTTGGATGCCCCTGTGGGCACCGACTCTGACGACCTCACGGTTGGCGACACGATTGCGAGTGGCGATGCAACCAATGATCCAAGTGAATCCACTGAGCGCCGACAATTGGGCGAGGCAGTAGAGCGCACATTGAGCGATTTGCCAGAACGCGATCAGGATATTGTGTCGATGAGATTTGGGATTGGCAAATATGCGGGTCAACCACACACGCTTGAAGATGTGGCCAAGAAAATGAACGTGACGCGTGAACGAGTGCGTCAAATTGAGCAAAAGACTTTGGCCAGATTGCGCCATCCGCACAACAGCGCCAACCTGCGTGCTTTTCTGGACGACAACTAGTCTGTAGGGATGAAATCAGTTACTCCATCAGGCACGGCTCGAAGCCGAGCAACTGATGTCAAGGTGGTGACAGTAAACGCCTCAGGCCGTTCGGGATCGAAGCCAGATTTTGTGGTGACTGAAGAACCGATGGAGATTCGTGCAGGTGCGCCCGGTCAAGAGCCCGAGTCGGTTTCAGTAACGATGCGCACACCAGGTCATGACTTTGAACTGGCTGTTGGCTTCTTGTTTACAGAGGGCATGATTGCTTCGCCAAGCGATGTTGCGACGGTGAAATATTGCGAACTGAATGGTGAAGAAGAACAAAAATACAACATCGTTACTGTTGGTTTAACGCGGGCATTTGATATGGCGCTGGCCCGGCGGGCAATGGTGACGTCATCAAGCTGTGGCATTTGTGGCACGGAATCTCTCGATCAATTGTTGACATGCACAACTCCTGTAGATCGCGAATCCGGTCCTGTATTGAGCACGGCGGTCTTGATTGGGTTACCCGATGCTGTGCGCAAGGTACAGCCAACATTTGATCGCACTGGCGGATTGCATGCGGCGGCTTTATTCGATGCCAAGGGAAAGATGAAAGTTGTGCGCGAAGATATCGGTCGGCACAACGCGGTTGACAAGGTGATTGGCCACAGTGTGCTTGATAAATCTGTGCCGTTGACTGAATATGGCCTGTTTTGCAGTGGGCGATTGTCGTTTGAAATCATTCAGAAAGCGGCGATGGCGCGTATCGCGTTAATTGCTGCGGTCGGCGCACCTTCAAGCCTTGCGGTGCAAACAGCGGATGCGTTTGATATCACGCTGATTGGATTTTTGCGCGACGGAAAAGCAAACATTTATACGCATGATCATCGCGTGCAGATGTAACGTTACGAAAAAGTTGCTTGAGCGCTTGCTGTTTGACGCAACACTTCTTCGTTAAGGGTGATGCCTAGCCCGGGTTCATCGGACAGGTGAATCCAACCTTGATCATCTGCTTCAATCGTGTTGGTAAGCATGTAGTCGCGTCTCGCGGTTGTCCACTCTGGTGGGTCAAACGGAAACTCGATAAACGGAGCGCCAACGGTGCCGGCGGTGACGTGTAGGTTGCCCATCACGCCGATGCCCGTACCCCAGGTATGAGGTGTAAAAATTTTGCCTGCTGCTGCGACTTCGTGTGCAAACTTGGCAAGACCAGTGATGCCTTGTGTGCAAACGACATCTGGTTGAAACACATCAAAGCATCCGCGCTGCAGTAGTTCTCGAAACTCGTATGGTTCGCGGGTGAGTTCGCCACCTGCAATGCGAATTTTGACACGATTGTGTAGCTCGGTCATACCGTCATAGTCGCCGCGGTGCAGCGGTTCTTCCATCCAGTACACGCCGTTATCTTCGAGCACCTTGGCTACATCGGTGGCGTGATCAACCGTCCACGGTGCTGCAATGTCCCATGGCATGCGCCAGCCCTGATTGCAATCGACCATCAACTCCAATGATGATCCCAACTCGTCGCGAATGGCTTTGACTACCGCAAGGTCGTCATCCAACTTTGTTCGGCCAAAGCGAACCTTGAGGGCAGGAAAACCAAGATCACGGGCTTGGCGCGCGACTTTCACCATGTCAGGTAGTGGGCGGTGCACTCCCGACGATGCATAGGCACGAATCTTGTTGCTAAAACCGCCGAGCATTTTCCAGACGGGCTCGCCATTTATTTTGCCGATCAAATCCCAAAGTGCGAGATCGAGTGGCCATGGTCGGCCAGCATGAAACTCGATATTTGCAAGCACCGCTGCATGTCGGTCGATGTTGGTTGGGTCTTGACCGATGAAATATTTTTTATAATCGCTAAAACCGTACATCGAGTCGCCAGATCCGATGCCGCATCTGCCCGCATCGTCAAAGACGCGCACGATTGTGGCGGGAAAGTGTGTGCGCGGCACGGTGTCCCATGATGCGGGAAACGGTGGATCTAACGGCAAACGATGGTGTGTGATCTCGATGCGTGTGATCGTGCTCATGGCCTAACCTATTCTTTGTTACTTTTTTGGCCAACAATCAGGATGCTTTGACCAAAAGGTGGTGAAATCCAAGATTCAATCTTGCTGACAACAGGAATGACAATTTTATCCCAGATCTTTAGCATCAAACTCTCCCTCGGCGTGATCTTGAGAATGCGCATGCCGAGAAGCCAGGCGAACCAACCCACCGAATTCACATATTCTAATTTCACAATGTCAAAACCATTATCTTCGAGAAGTGCCCGTGCCGTTCTTTTTGTGTAGCGCCTGTGGTGACCGACAGCCTTATCAAATTTGCTCATGAGTATTGGAAAAGCCGGAGTGAATGCAACGAAATACCCTCCCGGTAGTAGCGCATTACTTGCTCCACGAACAGCGACACCATCGTTTTCTAGATGCTCAATCACATTTAGTGAGACGATTGCAGAGTAGGTCTCTGCCATTCTTTCTATCTTCTCGATATCAATCTGTTTGGTTATTACGCATGGATTACCCAAGAATTTATCCTGCAGAACAGTAATTCGAGTAGGTGAGTTCTCGGATACTGTCAATTGTTGGCATCCGAGCTGGAGCCATTCGTCTGCATAGTCTCCGATACCGGATCCGAACTCAAGTGGATTGTTTCCAAGATATGGGAAGGTAAGTTGTGCCAACCATTTGCGGTAGTTGATCGCACTTTGTGCCACTTCAAGAATTTCTGTTTGGTACAAGTCGTATTCCACCAGCAAATCCTAGTTCTGAACAATGCTCTCAAATGGTCTAATCTCGTCGCAGTGGAACATCGCCATCAACGCCACATCGAACGAAAAAGTCGTAGGGTCTCTTTGGTTTGGATCGTTGTAATGGTCGCAGTTGTTTATGCCGTCTGGGCTCGTGTGCTTCCACCATTTGGGCAGTTACCTGGCGACATTGGGGATACACGATTCAACATGTATGCCCTAGAACATAGTTATCAGTGGTTAATTGGAGACAGTTCACTTTGGAATATGCAAATGTTTTGGCCGCTCAAGGGAACGAGTGCCTTTAGTGAAATGCACCTAGGAAGTGTTGTTTTTTATGCAGTTCCTCGACTGCTGGGGCTGGACCGGTATGAGTCAATGCAGGTGTGGTTTGCATCAGGGCTCCTATTAACACTCTTTTCGGCCTACTTTGCAGCACGTTGGATGAAGTATTCGGCTTCGGCCAGTGCACTGGTTGCAATTATTTTCACCTGCGCACTACCAATTACGGCGCAAGCCGGACATGCGCAACTCGTTCACCGTTGGGCTGCGCCTTGGGCGATAGCGGCAGCAATTGGACTGTCGCGTTCAGTGCTCACGCGGCGTTCACATCTATTCGTTTTTGTCACATCCATCAGTCTCCAATTTTTGTTATCTCCCGGAACTGCAATTGCCACGATCTATGTCTCGATATTCATCTGGATGGTGTCGGTTTGGATCGGTACTTCGACGAAAGATTTTCGCGAGGTGAGAACTGATACATGGCAACTCCTAACGACGGCCATCGCAATTTTTATCATTACGATCTCGACATATGTCGCTCTTCGGTATAGCCAGTTCAAGAATGTCTATGGAATCACTCGAGAGCAACTTGAAGTGTGGGAGTTTTCTCCCACACTGAAGTCGTTATTTTTGGCCGACCACTCGCATGTATGGAATAGATATTCCTACCGACTTGTAATCGATAGTGGAAGAAGCGAGACCCAACTGTTCGTTGGTCTTGCACTTATCGCTTTTTTGGTGATTGGTATTTCTGGTGTCCGGTCAAAGAAAGACGTACGGTTGTCGCTTGTCATCGGAAGTGTGCTCGTGTTTATCACCACTATCAGAGTTGGTGATTCGAGCGTTTTTATCCATCTCGCCAATGTTCCTGGCTTCGATTCAGTTCGGACTCCTGGCAGATTTATGCTTATTCTGTTGTTTCCAATCGGTTTGGTCGCGGCATCTGGTTTCGATGCACTGGTCACTTCTCGGCACAAACTCTTGCAGTTGCTGGCCGTCCTTATAGTTGTCGTTATGGTGCGGGAGTATTCAGAGATTGATCTGATGCGTATTTCGAAATCAGACCTCAACGCGCCAACTGAGCAAATGGTTAAACGAGTGAGTGAGCGTATTAATTCCGCTAATCGGGATCAATTTGATGCATTTTTCGTGCTGGATGATGTGGAACATAATCGCTTTATGCTCGACCTGGACGCGATCACGGCATCACAAATTTTGGGCATTCCGACATTAAATGGATACTCGGGTTTCATACCCTTCGGTTACGAAAATGTAATGACTTGTGAAGATCTGGACAAAATGTATGCTGAGATTCGGAAGATTGAACCAGAAGCAAACCTGTCACGAATTGCACTCATTGGCGGTGACTGCTCCTAACGGTATTTCAGCACGCAATAGATAGCGCGGAGTGCATCCTTCGGGCCAATTTTCTTACCCTCTTCGTAGGTCCGCCCAGAATATGAGATACCTACTTCGTAGATTCGCCAACGGCCCTTGGCAACTTTTGATGCCAATTCTGGCTCAATACCAAAACGCTTTTCACGCAGATCAATTGACTGGATCACTTCACGCTTAAAGCATTTGTAGCAGGTCTCCATGTCGGTCAGGTTGAGGTTGGTAAAGGCATTTGACGCAAGAGTAAGCATGCGGTTGGCAACAGAGTGCCAGAAATAAAGCACTCGGTGTGCATCTGAGCCTATAAAACGTGATCCAAAAACAACGTCGGCCTTGCCATCAAGAAGGGGCTGCAGCAATTTACTAAATTCCGCAGGGTCATATTCCAGGTCTGCGTCTTGAACGATGACGTACGGCAGAGTCGCGGCCTTAAAACCCCGAGCCAGTGCGGCACCCTTTCCTTGGTTTGTTTCTTGAAGTAGCACTTTGACGCGCGAGTCATTTATGGTTGCCAATAGCGACCGTGTTGTGTCTGTCGAACCATCATCAACGATGATGAGTTCGCCAACGTGGCGAGACTCGAGAACCTTTGTGGTGCATTCAACAATTGTTGCTTCTTCGTTGTAGCAGGGCATCACAACCGTGAGGCAAAGGTCTCCATTGGTCATTATTTCGTCTCCATTGATGTCATCCAGTGAATAGTTGATTGTAATCCAGCATCCAAATGTGTGCGAGGAAACCAGCCAAGTTGGGACTTTGCCAAATCGATGTCGGGATTGCGTTGCTGAGGGTCATCAGAAAGTGCAGCTTGAAAACTGATCGTCGATTTTGACTGCGTTAGTTCAATAATGCGTTGCGCGAGCTGCAAAATCGTCATTTCGTTTGGATTTCCTAGGTTGATTGGGCCAGGGATATCGGAGTCCGCCATGCGAAGAATGCCATCTACTAAATCAGATACGTAACAAAGCGATCTGGTCTGCGATCCGTCTCCATAAATATTGAGTGGCAGATTTTTGATTGCTGCCATGATGAAGTTGGAGACAACGCGGCCATCGTCAGGGTCTAAACGTGGTCCATACGTATTAAAGATGCGAACTAGTCCAATGTTGGTTCCGCGTTCGCGTTGAAATGCGAACGAAAGAGATTCGGCAAAGCGCTTGGCTTCGTCGTAGCACGATCTCACTCCGGTTGGGTTGACGTTGCCCCAATATGACTCAGTCTGTGGATGTTCAAGTGGGTCGCCATAAATTTCGCTTGTTGATGCCATGACGAATCGGGCATTTGTTTTTGAGGCAAGTTCAAGTGCATGCATCGTTCCTAAAGATCCTGTGCGCATGGTATGAACGGGCATTGAAAGATATGCGGGTGGGGAAGCAGGACTCGCGAAGTTGAGAATCAACTCAGGTGTTCCAAGATTGGGTAGTTCGAGGGAAATATCTGCCTGAATGAACTTGAATGATTTGTTGCTCTTGAGGTGTTCGATGTTCTGCAAACGCCCTGTTGATAGATCATCAACTGCGATTACTTCCTGTCCACGGGCAAGTAGTGCATCACACAGGTGTGAGCCAAGAAACCCTGATCCTCCCAGCACTACTGCTGTCATCGACCTACGCCCTGGTATGTGAATCCTGCTGCACGCCACAATTCGGGGTTGAGAATATTTCTGGCGTCAACGATGTGTTTGGAACGAACAACATCGCCGATTTCTACAGGATTGAGCGTGGCAAATTCTGGCCATTCGGTTGCAATCAAAATGGCATCAGCCAGAGCACAGGCCTCCATCGCAGATGAGCAATGATG
>CAZHIN010000065.1:0-1059 GCA_964532575.1 uncultured Acidimicrobium sp. | reverse complement strand
GCGTTGATGTTGGCACCCCGAGTTTTAAGCTGGTCGACGATTCTCAGTGCGGGGGAGTCACGTAGATCGTTTGTGTGCGCCTTAAATGTGAGACCGAGAACTGCAACGCGTTTGCCGACCAAAGTACCACCCACAGCAGTGCGGACTTTGTTGACGATGCGGTCAAACTGGATCTCATTAAAATCGATGACGCCTCGGAGGAGCTCAACGTCGTAGCCGGCATTTTCAGCAATTTTGACAAGCGCCCCTGTGTCCTTTGGAAAACAACTGCCACCCCAACCAGGACCTGGCTTCAAAAACTGATTGCCGATTCGCTTGTCCTGCCCAATTCCTTCCATTACGTCGTCAATGCTTGCGCCAACGTGCTCGCATAATGCTGCGATTGCATTTGCGAAGGAAAGCTTTGTGGCAAGAAACGCGTTGGCGGCATATTTAATCGTCTCGGCTGATGCGGGATCGCAAATGATTACAGGAGAGTTGAGCGATTGATAAAGATCTGCAACACGCACAGCGGCCTGCTTGTTGGATGATCCAACAACGATCCGATCTGGGTTCATGAAGTCATGCACAGCCGATCCTTCACGCAGAAACTCCGGATTTGAAACCACGTAGATGTCATCGCGACGAACGATCTCTTCAACAACCAACGTTGAACCAACTGGAACAGTCGATTTGTTGACGATGATTGCTTGGGGAGCGAGGTATGGCATCAACGACTTGGCGGCTTCGCGGATGTACGTGAGGTCAGCAGAACCGTCCTCGTCTTGAGGGGTGGGTACGCACAAAAAAATGAACTCGCATGAGCTGATTGCATCCGAGTACCCGAGTTGGAAGTTAAGTCGGTGAGATGCGAGCATCAGTCGAGTGATCGTCTCGAGACCATCTTCGACGATTGGGATACTTCCGCGATTGAGTTGATCAACTTTCGCAGCGTCTACGTCGACACCCACAACGGTGTGACCTAATTGGGCCAAGCAAGATGCAGTGGTCAGGCCGACATAGCCAGCACCGACCACGCATACTTGAGCCACGGGGAAATTCTAGTGTTTAGGCGCGCAT
>CAZHIN010000064.1:0-8885 GCA_964532575.1 uncultured Acidimicrobium sp. | reverse complement strand
AAGAGTCCAACACGTTTGGCACCGAGCTCGAGTTCACCGAGGGTATGCAGTTCGACAAGGGTTACTTGTCGCCATACTTCGTGACCGACGCAGACCGTCAAGAAGCAGTGCTTGAAGACGCATATATCTTGTTCAATGCAGGCAAGATTGCAACAGTTCAGTCAATGTTGCCAGTGCTTGAAGCAGTGATGAAGACCGGTCGCCCAATGGTGATCATCGCCGAAGATGTTGAGGGTGAAGCACTCGCAACTCTCGTTGTCAACAAGATCCGTGGCACATTCAATTCGTCGGCAGTCAAGGCCCCAGGCTTTGGCGATCGTCGCAAGGCAATGTTGCAAGACATGGCTTCCCTCACGGGTGGTCAGGTCATCAGCGAGGAAGTCGGTCTCAAGCTTGAGAACGTAACCCTCGACTTGTTGGGCCGTGCAAAGCGCGTCATCATCACCAAGGACAACACAACAATTGTTGACGGTGCAGGCGACAAAGCAGACGTAACAGCACGTATCAATCAGATCAAAGCCGAAATCGACAACACCGATTCCGATTGGGACAAAGAGAAGTTGCAAGAGCGTTTGGCCAAGTTGGCCGGCGGTGTTGCAGTGATCAAAGTCGGAGCAGCAACTGAAGTCGAGCTCAAGGAAAAGAAGCACCGCATCGAAGATGCTGTTTCTGCAACTCGTGCAGCGATTGAAGAAGGTGTTGTCGCCGGTGGCGGCACCGCCCTTATCCGCACACGCCCAGCAGTGCTCAAGGTTGTCGAGTCACTTACTGGTGATGAAGCAACTGGCGCGCGCAGTGTGTACGACTCGCTCACCGCACCTGCCCGTCACATCGCTGACAACGCAGGCATGGAAGGCGCAGTTGCCATCCAGCGTGTCGAATCAGAAAAGGGTTCAATCGGACTCAATGCCGCAACTGGCGAATATGTCGACCTTGTCAAGGCCGGCATCATCGACCCAGCCAAGGTGACACGTGCAGCGTTGCAAAACGCAGCGTCGATCGCAGCATTGGTGATCACGACCGAGTGCCTCGTTGCTGACAAGCCAGAAAAGAATGGCGGCGCACCAGCAGGCGGCGGCATGCCCGGCGGCGGCATGGGGATGATGTAAATCATTTTCTCAACGCTCTACATAATTACAAAAATGCCTCGGGTGAAAACCCGAGGCATTTTTATTTTCACCACAACAACTAGAGTCATCATTCATGGCTGCGCAGGGTAGAGGCTTCTGGCTTCATCAACTTGTTGAGTACGGCATTGCTGGCGGTCTGATCATGATGTCGGCTCAGTCGCAATCGCCTGCAGTACCTATCGCCCTTGGCATTGCGTTGCTGGTAAATGCAGCGATTGCAGACGGCGGTGTGAGTGCATTTAAGTGGGTGAGTCGACGCGTGCACCGATACATCGACTGGCTGATCATCGTGTTGTGCTTTGTGGCCGCAGCAGTCGCAGATTTGGATTCGATTGGACGACTTGCGCTCATCGCACTTGGGCTTGTCGAAGGCATCATCGTATTAGGCACCAACTTTGCTAAAAAGCCAACACGCGAACAGCGCACCCCACGTCTGAATCTGCGACGCCATCGTTAGGCTCTACAACATGAGTTTTGAACAACCACAGCCAGATATGGAAAAGATGTTGCTCGCTTGGCAAACATGGGAAAAAGGCGAAGAGATGCCAGGAAAAACCCTTGCCAACTTGAAGACTGCTGGTTTAGATGAAGTACTCAAGCAACTCATCGCTACTGGCTGGAAGCCAACCGCATAAATAACGCCACCATGCGACCTGGTGGTGATCAAATAATTCCTCGCCCACCAACTGTGTGGGTACGGCCCAACAATCCATTTGTCAATCTTGACCATTCAATTTTGCGCTCAACTGAAATGTTGGTCGAGCGCATCAAAAAATTTTCTGCAACGGTCCCACTTGTGCCGCCAGCACAAGACGCACGCGCTTCAGCCGTGTTGATCCCGCTGTTTGACGGCGAACGGGGGCCAGAGTTGGTGTTTACTCGCAGGTCGCAAGACCTCACCAATCACAAAGGTGAGATCTCGTTTCCGGGTGGGCGCCTCGATGGTGGCGAAAGTGCGCGTGATGCCGCATTGCGCGAGGCTCACGAAGAGATCGATCTCGACCCAAAGCATGTTGAGATCGTCGGTCAGTTGACTCCGCTCAATACTTATGTCAGCAAGAGCCACATTGTGCCCATCGTGGGTCTGCTGAAAGACAAACCTTCCTTGCACGCTCGCAATGCCGAAGTAGACAGGGTATTCACAGTGCCTGTGATCGATTTAGTGCGCATGGATACGTATGCAGAAGAGCAGTGGGGCGAACCACCAAATCAATATCGCTTCCACTTTTTTCATCTGGATGACGAAACGATCTGGGGTGCCACTGGTCGGATGCTGTATCAGATCATCTCAATTGGACTTGCCAAATAATCACGGCCCTCCTGC
The DNA here is from genome assembly GCA_964532575.1 of uncultured Acidimicrobium sp. Lineage (GTDB taxonomy): Bacteria > Actinomycetota > Acidimicrobiia > Acidimicrobiales > Ilumatobacteraceae > UBA3006. The sequence continues at coordinate 6,431 of CAZHIN010000064.1, read as the reverse complement.
TGCGCGCACCATCGTGTAAAAGATTTCGGACCACGCGATACATCGCACCTTGAGTGTGCGGCGTTGAGAGTCGCACGATGTGTTCATGTCGCGGTGTAACTGCTCGTCAATCAGTGTTCGGGTTGATGTATCGAAAAGACCAAGTGCCTTAAAGTTTCTGTAGCCAAAGTCGTGTCGATCGCACGCTGTTCGAAAGTTGAATGATCTTCCCTCGCTTCCCACGATTGGCGCAGAGCAACCATCAGTTGTCCAGTCAAGAGTGGGGTATTGGCGTTGCAATAAAAAACGTTGTCGGGCGAACGCAGCGATGTCGAGATCAAATTCGATATGACGTGCCGCATCAACAGCGGATAGCACGGGAATTGGTTGTGTGATAGTTGCAGCATCTGGGGGAAGTTGGGCGGGCATCACGCTCGTGACCGCAACGAGCATGCTGAGCACAATGCCCATAACGTTCGCCTTTCACTCACAAGAGAATTCTTGTGAGTTGTACCGATGTGTGCCGCACCAGTAACAGTTGTGCAAAAATGTTTAGCGCAGTGCCTTCAACACATTGGCCATTTCGATGGCACCGATTGCGGCTTCTTCGCCCTTATTGCCAGCGCCTGGGCCAGATCGCTCAACTGCCTGCTCAACATTTTCGACAGTGAGAACAGCGAAGCCGATGGGCATGCCTGTCTCGAGCTGAATCTGTGCAATCGAGTCGGCAACTGGGCCTGCAACGTATTCGAAGTGCGCTGTTTCACCACGGATGACTGCGCCAAGAGTGACAAGTGTGTCGTAGCGACCACTTGTGGCCATTGCTTTTGTGGCGATGGGGATTTCGAATGCGCCAGGCACCCACACAACATCAATGTTGCTTTCACTCACACCATGCGCACTCAAACCACGCTTTGCGCCGTCGAGTAGAGCGGTGACGATGAACTCGTTGAAGCGCGAGCACACAATGCCAACACGCATTCCTTTTCCGTCATGCGAACCTTCAAATATGGTCATGATTTACTCTTCTCGTTTGGTTGTTTCGTTGTTTGCTTATCGATATCTGATCCGTCAAAAACATGTCCCATGCGGTCGCGCTTGGTGCGCAAGTACGAAGCATTTTCTGGTGTCTCTAAGACGCTGAGCGAAACGCGCTCGACAATGGAGAGTCCGTAGCCAGCAATGCCGCCGTACTTTGCAGGGTTGTTGGTCATCAGGCGCAACTCGCGCACTCCGAGGTCGGCCAAAATTTGCGCGCCAATGCCATACTCGCGACTGTCAACAGGCAAGCCCAACTCGGTGTTTGCATCAACTGTGTCGAAGCCCTGGTCTTGAAGCGAGTAGGCGCGAATCTTGTGACCAATGCCGATGCCACGGCCTTCGTGGCCGCGCAAATACACAACAACGCCACGACCTTCTGCTTCAATTTGTTGCATCGCTGCCGCAAGTTGTGGGCCACAGTCACAACGCTTGCTGCCAAACACGTCGCCGGTGAGGCACTCACTATGTACGCGCGTGAGCACAGGCTTGCCGTCATCAACAGTGCCCTTTACAAATGCAAGATGTTCGATGTCGTCAACGGTGTTGCGATATGCAACGCATGTAAATCCGCCCCATTCGGTGGGCACGGCTGCAGAGCCCATGCGCTCGACAAGTCGTTCATTGTGGCGGCGGTAACTAATGAGATCTGCAATGGATGACAACAACAAATTGTGTTCGGCCGCAAACTTGCGCAGTTCGGGCAAACGCGACATGGTGCCATCGTCGTTTTGAATTTCGCAAATGATGCCCGCTGGTTGGCAACCAGCCATACGCGCCAAGTCGACTGCGGCCTCGGTATGTCCTGCGCGTTTGAGCACGCCTCCTTCGCGAGCGCGCAAGGGGAAGATGTGGCCGGGGCGAGCAAATTCGCCATGCGTAACAGTTGGGTCTGCCAAGCCACGCAATGTTGCTGCCCGGTCGGCTGCCGAGATGCCAGTAGTTGTACCTTCCAAAAGATCGACCGAGATAGTAAATGCGGTGCGGTGGCTTTCGGTGTTGTTGTCGACCATGAGTGGTAGGCGTAAGTCGTCGCAGCGCTCACCAGAAAGGGGAGCAACCACAACGCCTGATGTGTGGCGCACGATGAACGCGATTCTTTCGGCAGTGGCAAATTGCGCTGCCATGATCAGGTCGCCTTCGTTTTCGCGGTCTTCGTCGTCGACCATGACCACCATCTCGCCACGGGCAATTGCGGCAATGACGTCTTCAATAGGGGCCATGCCGTTGTCGCGTGAATGTTGGGAGGTGTTCATAGTTGTTCCTTGTTTATTAATAAGTTGGGTATCAGTAAGTAGAAGTTGGTTCGAGAATAATTTCGATGTCGTTGTCAAGAACTTGGGTCGAAACAATGTGACCGTTCATCATCGGTGACATATCGGCTGATTTATCGAGTGCATGTGGTGATTCGCTGCCACCAGCGATGATCGGCGCAAGATGCAACACGTATTGGTTAATCAAGTGCTCATTGTGGAACGAGGTGGCGACGCGTGGCCCACCTTCAACCATCAACTGAATAACGCCTTCACTGCCGAGTGTGTCGAGAAGATCGGGAAGTGACCCCGTCCACTCGAGACACGGGTGTACGTTGTCGGTAGGTGAGACGTTGCCCAGTACAACGCGCCGTGGTGATGGGCCTTCAACATCGCGAGTGGTGAGCGATGGATTGTCGGCGCGCACAGTGCCTGCGCCAACCAAGATTGCGTCGCTCTCTGCTCGCAGTTGGTGCACACGCATGCGTGCAGTCTCGCCAGTAATCCACTGCGAGCTATCGGGCATCGCGACGCGACCGTCAAGCGTCATGGCCATTTTCAAGATGACATAAGGCCGGCCAGTACGGCGGTGATGTAAATACGGCGCAAGTTGTTGCGCAACCAGTTCTTGCTCGACACCAACATCGACAGTGATGCCCGCGTCACGCAGTTGCTGAATACCGCTGCCTGCGACGTGTTTGTCGGGGTCGATGACACCAACAACTACACGAGCAATTTTTGCCAAGACAATTGCTTGTGTGCACGGTCCAGTTCTTCCCGTGTGGCTGCATGGCTCGAGCGTGGTGTACAACGTGGCGCCTTGACTGCGTGCGCCTGCTTTTTGTAGCGCCACTACTTCGGCGTGTGCTTCACCGGGCTGCAGTGTTGCACCACAAAATACTTGGCCATCGGTTGCAACAACGACTGCACCAACCCATGGGTTTGGGCGACTGCGCAAGCGTGCGTCAACAGCAGTATCTACTGCTAGTCGCATCATCTGCTCGTCAAGTGTTTTCACAGCCATGTTCTTTCGTTGTGTTGGGGTGTCTGCCTCGTGCGCCTTGTGCACTTCATGCAGGGCGCGCGCAAAGACAACGAAAGCAGGGCAAGCACAAAGAGCGCATGCACAACTCGTGTCTTCTTGCTCCCATCCGGACTCTGACCGTCGGCCCTGGAATTTCACCAGATCAACCCCACGATTGCTCGTGAGGTTCGCGGGCTTTCACCGCCGGTAGGGGATTTCACCCAACCCTGCAAGAAATACTCAAATTGCTATGTACCCACAAGGCTAAGGGATTGCGGCGGCTTTTAGGCGTGCGCAGATTGGGGCAAAACCTCGCCCCGTTTGATCTCGGCGCGAGTGAGCAACAAAACCCCACCCAAAATCAGCACACCACCGAGCACTTGGCGAAGCGTGAATTGTTGATTGAGAAAAAACATACCGGTGAGACCAGCCACGAGTACTTCCCACGTTTGAATCACTGCGCTCTTGCTTGCACCGATGCGGTTCATACCCGCAAAGAAAATACCCATCGCACCGATCGTGCCCACAAGACCAATCTCGAGTGCGGGCAGCCACACATCTGCAACGTACGGCATGGTGGTGGGCAAGCCGTGCGGGTCGATCAGCCAGACGAGAGAAAATGATGTGCCTGCACCTGCAAACACGAGCATCAAACCGGTGGTGAGTTCGGCTCGTGGCATGACTGCTCCTGCGAGCACCGAATAAAACGCATAGGCAAATGCGCCAACGACGATAAAGATGACGCCTTTCATCTGTCCACCCGAAACATCGCTCGCGCTGAGTATCACACCGATGATGGTGGTAACAAGACACGGCCAGATAATTGCGGGCGGTTTGTGTTTGTAGAGCGCCCAACCAAACAACACGACGACAATTGGGTAGAAGTAAAAAATCACCATCGACAAACCGCTGGGCAAGTATTTGAGCGCGTTAAACATGCACACACTGTTGGCATACAAGCCAATCGCGCCCAGCAGAAACAGTTGAATAGATGTTTTACGCGCTGGCCAATTGGTGCGACCAAAGCGCATCGTGCGAACCGTAAAAAGCACGAGAGTCGCGATGATGTAACGCGATGTCATCAACCCAAATGGGTCTGCTCCATGATCGAACGCGTGATACACAAAAATTGGTGTGATGCCATACAGCGATGCGCTGACAAGACCGAGCACAATGCCGAGCACGCCCTGATTTTTTAAAACATTCTGGCTTGCTGGCACACAGCAAAACTAGTCGTTGAGACCCAATGCTTCGTCGCGCGCACGATCCCGCTTGACAATGCTGCGCGAGATGCGAACACCGATCACGACGAGTGCAGCGATCATGATGCCGAAGGTGGCATATTGCATGGAGCCACCGCGATCACCTGACAACACGGGCTCGCTGCCACACCCAGGTTTTGGATACAGACCGACGCAGTCGCTGACGTTGTGTCCGCCATATGGGTCGGGAAGTGTGCGGGGCAGAGTTGTGGGGAGAACAACACGAGTTGATTGAACGAAATTCATGCACCCCCATCGTTCCATCTCTTGGGCCCAAATACCACTGTTCAACTACAGTCATTGGTCACTATGGCTCACCAAACTGCTCACGAACAACAAGTCGTGTTGGTGGTTGATTTTGGTGCCCAATATGCACAGTTGATTGCACGCCGTGTGCGCGAAGCACAGGTGTATTCCGAGATTGTTTCCCACAAGATCACGGCACACGAGGTGCTCAAGCGCAGGCCGATCGCCATCATCTTGTCGGGTGGGCCAGCAAGTGTGCATGTGGAAGGCGCACCAGTACTTGATCCACAGATTTACGAACTTGGCATTCCAATCTTGGGCATTTGCTATGGCGCACAGCTGATTGCCGAGCAACTCGGTGGCAAGGTCTCGAGGGGTGGCAAAGGCGAATATGGCCGAACAACCGTGCAACGTATTGCTGGGGCCAAATCGCAACTGCTGAACGATGGTATTCCCGCACAATTTAATGTGTGGATGAGTCATTTCGATGCGGTGTCGGTATTGCCGAGCGGATTTGTGGCAACGGCAAGCACGCCCGACGCGCCGATGGCGGTCATTGAAAACAGTTCTCGAAAAATTTGGGGAGTGCAATATCACCCAGAGGTTGTGCACACCGAACATGGCCAGTCAATCATCGAGCAGTTTTTGCATCGACTCGTTGGTGCAACATGTGACTGGACAATGTCGTCGATCGTTTTGGATCAAGTTGCTGCAATACGTGCACAAGTGGGCAGCGAACGAGTGATCTGTGGTTTGTCGGGTGGTGTCGACTCGGCGGTCGCAGCGGCATTGGTGCACAAAGCAGTTGGCAAACAACTGACGTGTATCTATGTAGACATCGGTCTGATGCGCAAAAACGAAAGCGAGCAAGTTGTCGAAACGTTTCACCGACACATGGGAATTGAACTGATTCATGTGGATGCCGGCGCTCGATTTTTTGAAAAGTTGCAGGGCGTTACTGAGCCAGAGGCAAAGCGCAAAGCGATAGGTGAACTTTTTGTGCGCATCTTTGAGGAACACACGGGTGGGCTCACCGACGCAAAGTTTTTAGTACAAGGAACGCTGTATCCAGATGTGATCGAAAGCGGCGGTGTCGATGGAACCGCAAGCGTGATTAAGAGCCATCACAACGTGGGCGGCCTGCCAGACGACATGACGCTGAAATTGTGCGAACCACTGCGCACGTTGTTTAAAGACGAAGTGCGCAAGGTGGGAACAGAGCTTGGTTTACCTGACGAGATTGTGTGGCGTCAACCGTTTCCTGGTCCTGGTCTTGGCGTGCGCATTATTGGAGAAGTAACGCCAGACAAAGTTGCAATTTTGCAAGAAGCCGATTTTATTGTGCGCGAAGAAGTGCGCTTGGCTGGTCTTGAGCGCGATATTTGGCAAGCGTTTGCAGTGCTCGCCGACATTCGTTCGGTTGGAGTGATGGGCGACGAACGAACGTATGGTCGACCAATAATTATTCGCGCAGTAACGAGTGACGATGCGATGACAGCCGACTGGGCGAGACTGCCGTACGACTTGTTAGAAAAAATGTCGTCGCGAATAATCAATGAAGTAGCGGGTATAAATCGTGTTGTGTATGACGTCACCTCAAAACCCCCAGGCACGATTGAGTGGGAATAA
>CAZHIN010000063.1:0-8980 GCA_964532575.1 uncultured Acidimicrobium sp. | reverse complement strand
TTGTCATTATTTTGTGGATCATTTGGAGTCGTTGGGGTTCGTTGGCGCGAGCAAGTATGCGCCCATTAACTGTTGCGTCGGTGACACATGAAGCTCAAGGCGTAACAAGTGTTGTTTTGCAAGGATCACACTTGAAGCAGCACCGGGCACAGGCAGGACAGTTTTATTTGTTGCGCCAAGTCGTGCGTGGCAGATGGTGGCAAGCAAATCCGTTTTCGTTGTCGTCAGTGCCTACAACCGCCGGACTTCGGTTTACTATCAAGGCACGCGGTGAAGCCAGTGAAGCAATGACAAATATTCGCGTTGGCACAAAAGTAATTGCGGAAGGTCCATATGGTGTGTGCACGCCAGACGCCGTTGGCGACAAGAAAGCACTGCTCGTTGCGGGTGGTGTCGGTATCGGGCCAATTGTTTCGTATCTCGAACATCTACAACCTTCGAGCGAGCCAATCGTGCTGTATCGCGCACATTCCAGCAAAGAAGTAACTCATCTTGAAGAAATTGAGGCGTTGGTCAAAGCACGCAACGGTCGAGTGCACACATTGATCGGTCCTCGCGCAAAGTTAAAGGTGGCCGATCCATTTGCACCAAAAGTTTTGCTCAAACTCATTCCCGATCTTGCAAGTCGGGTGGTGATGGTTGCTGGTCCAGAGTCAATGGTCAAAGCAGTACAGCGTGGTTCTAAAGCAGCAGGAGTTCCCTCAGAAAACATTCATGCAGAAAGGGCGTGGTGGTAAATCATGTCGCAAAATAGACCCCCAATTGGCCGTCAGTCGAAGCCATCGTTTGCGCGACAGGTAATGCCTGCAGTTGCACTAACAGCGGTAGGTGTTGGCTTTGTCTCGATGCTCGATGGTTCGACAAATGGATCTGTTGGTCTCACGGCTGTCGCAACAAATCCTGTCGTTGACCCAAATGCGCCAACCACGATTGTTACTGACCCAAACGCCACAGCACCAGCGGCACAACCAGCCGGCACAACGATTGCACCAACTCCGGTCGCAACAGCAGCACCCGCGGCAACCGCAGCTCCAGTTACTGCTGCTCCAGTTACAGCCGCACCAATTACGGCCGCACCAGCCAACCCTGGCGCATGCGACGGAGACGTTGTTGCGAGCCCTTCTGCACAGTTTCGATATGGCGTGATTCAGTTGCAAACACAGTTCACAAAAGCAAATGTGTTGTGCAATGTGACGGTATTGCAGTTTCCTAATGACCGTCGTACATCGGTACAGATCAATAACTATTCGTTGCCGATTTACAATCAGGAAGCCGTGCAAAACCACAGCGCAAAGATTCGTGCCGTGTCTGGTGCAACTTACACATGGCAGGCCTATGTGGCTGCGTTACAAGCGGTATTGGATTCGCGTCCATGACCGTTGCACTCAATCACAAGTTTGTGGCAAAGGCCATGGGTACTGCTGCAAGCCTGCACATTGACGATATGTGCGATAGCGAGGTTGCAGAGCGTGCATGGCGCAGTGTTGTCGATCTGTTGTGGGGTATTGAACAAAAGTTTTCAACATTTATCGAGACAAGTGAAATTTCGAGTATCAGCAGAGGAGAGTTACACCTGTTGGATGCTTCTCGCGAAGTGATTGAAGTTTTCGATGCGTGCACATGGCTCGAACATGCAAGCAACGGCGCATTTCGTGCACGGCGGCCTGACGGCACACTCGACCCAGCTGGTTTCGTAAAAGGTTGGGCGACGCAACGTGCTTCTCGACTCTTGTCCGAGCAAGGTCTGAATAATTGGTATTTGTCAGTTGGTGGAGATATTCAAACATCGGGTCGACAAGCATCGGGAGATCTGTGGAGTGTTGGCATTGTTGACCCAACGGATGATCAGCAAGTGCGATGTGTCGTGGAGATTCCTCAAGGTTTTGCAATTGCGACGTCAGGAATTGCAGCACGTGGTCGACACATTTGGGACTGCCGCACAGATCAATTAGCGAGTTCGTTGCTCTCATTTAGTGTTGTTGGGCCCGACTTGATGTGGGCAGATGCATTTGCAACTGCCGGTTTTGTGATGGGCGCACAAGGTTCCACATGGGTTGAGGGTTTTGATCAGTATCAAGCCATCGCAATCAGCGCGCAGGCTTAGTCAATACACTCAACTACGTGTCTGGGCCCCTACAACTTGAGTTTGTAACGTCGGCTGTCAATATTCGTGATCTTCCAGAGTCACCAATAGAAGTTGCAGTAGTTGGCAGATCTAATGTGGGCAAGTCGTCATTAATTAACGCGCTTGCTAATCGCAAACAACTCGCACGAGTTTCTAATACTCCCGGACGCACACAGTTGATCAACTTGTTCGAGACGCCAGATGGTGGAACGGTTGTTGACTTGCCGGGTTATGGATACGCCGCGGCACCAGGAAACGTGCGCAAGCGTTGGCAGAGCATGATTACCGACTATTTGCTAGACCGCGAATCGTTAGTGATGGTGTTTGCTTTGGTCGACGGAGTGATTGGGCCAACCGATCTCGATCAACAAGTATTGGGCGAACTAGAAGAAAATGGAATTCCATTTACTGTTGTCGCTACCAAGCTCGACAAAGTAAAACCTTCGCAACTCGAGACGCGCAAGCGCGATCTTGCTCGCGGGTGTGGGCTTGCTCAAGACGACATTGTGTGGGTGAGTGCGACAACTGGCATTGGCATCGTGAAGTTGCGCGCGTCGGTGGGCAATTATCTGAACACTAAAAAGCCGCGCAAATAATTATCGTGCGTAGGTGACGCCGCCGTCAACAACGACGGTTGAGCCAACGACGTAGTCGCCAGCGCGCGACGCCAAATAAATTGCGGCACCAGCCATGTCTTCGGGTGTGCCAATGCGACCAGACGGAATTGCGGCGGCGATTGCATCACCGTGGTCGCGCGCAACTTTATTCATGTCGGAAGCAAATGCTCCGGGAGCAATTGCGGTGACACCGATGCCGTCTTTGATCAGGCGCAGTGCCATGCGCTTTGTCATGTGAATAAGGCCTGCTTTACTTCCTGCATATGGATACGTCTCTTCCATGTTGGTGGAGATGCCGTCAATGGATGCGATGTTGATGACCTTGGCGAGGTGGCCATTTTTTGCAGCCGCGGCCCGTAACTGTGGCGCAAGTGCTTGAGTAAGGAAGAACGGAGTCTTTAAATTGAGGTCAACTGTTTTGTCCCAACCACTTTCTGGAAACTCATCAAACTTTGCACCCCATGCAGCGCCGGCGTTGTTAACAAGAATGTCAAGCGTCTCTTCGCGTTTCGCGATTTCTGCAGCGAGAGCCTCGACACCTGCCTGAGTAGAGATGTCGCCGGGTATCGAGATGCACTCGCCATACATGCTGAGGTTCTTCGCCGCGGCATCGCATTGTGCTGCTTTGCGGGCAGTGATATACACGCGCGAACAACCGTGTTCTAAAAATCCTTGGACGATCATGGCGCCAATGCCACGAGATCCGCCAGTTACAAGTGCCACACGACCGTTGAGTGAGAAGATGTCTTTCATCCGAGCCACTGTAGAGGGTGAGTAGTACTCTTTGACGATGCGCAAGAACCCTATGATCGCAATTTTCCTCACCGTTTTTATCGATTTGCTCGGATTCGGAATTTTGATTCCCGTCTTCCCGCTGCTGATTAGCCCTGGCTCGCCATTTCGGGTGACGCCCGAAGGTTGGTCATTTACTCAGGGATTGATCATGCTCGGCTGGTTGCAAGCAATATTTCCATTTTGCATTTTTATCGCGGCACCAATTCTTGGGCAGTTATCGGATCGGCACGGACGCAAGCCAGTGCTTGCATTTTCTATCTTTGGGACAGCAGTTGGATATGCACTCTTCGCGATTGGCATCAGCACAGCAAACATTCCATTGTTGTTCGCTGCGCGCGCACTCGACGGTATTACCGGTGGCAACTTGGCAGTTGCCCAAGCAGCAATCGGTGATGTGAGCACGCACGAAAATCGTGCAAAGAACTTTGGAATGCTTGGCGCCGCATTCGGGCTCGGATTTATCATCGGGCCATATCTCGGTGGACGACTGAGCACGCCCGACACAAGTTTTTACGGATTGTTTCATACACCAAGTTGGTTTGGTGCAACCACACCATTTTGGTTTGCAACAATTCTGGCGTTGGCTAACTGTGCGAGCATCCTCACAGTGTTTCCAGAAACACTCAAAGAAAAGGTTCACGGCGGCCGTATTAAATTGAGTCGCGCTATCAGCAACGTAGTAGCGGGATTCAAATCGGATCGTCTTCGAGTTGTGCTGATGACAGGGTTTTTGTTTAGTGCCGGATTCACATTCTTCACCACATTCTTTGGTGTGTACTTGCGCAACAACTTCAGTTTCTCGTCTGCCAAGATCGGCGACTACTTTGCAATCGTCGGTCTGTTTATTGCCGTGTCACAAGCGGTTGTAGTTGGCAAGGTCGCAAAGAAATTGGCTGACTGGAAAGTGTTGCGCTTCAGTTTGTTTGGCTTGGGCACAATGATGTTGGTGTATTTCGTTATTCCAACATCGTCGTCGTCGTATTTGTATCTCGTCATTCCATTCTTTACGTTGTTCAACGGATTGACGATGGCCAACATGTCGAGTTTGATCAGTCGTTCTGCCGAAATGGGTCAGCAAGGCCAAGCGATGGGCATTTACTCGAGCGTGTCGAGCCTTGCTCAAGTGCCGGCTTCGATTTTGGTTGGATACATCACCAGCGGAATTACGTCGAGCCAACCACTGTTTGTCTCATCGGCATGCATCATTCTTGGTGGCGCCGTGTTCTTCTTGTTCTTCAAACCCAAATATGTAATGGAGGGTGCTCATGCCTAGTGACCGAATGCTCAAAACCATGAATGGTGTGCATCGACTCATCCTCGGCGTCACACGTGGCAAAGCAGGTTGGACAGCAGGCAAGATGCCCGTACTCGAACTCACAACCATTGGTCGTAAGAGCGGTGAACCACGAAGTTGTTTGTTGACTTCGCCGTTGCAAGAAAATGGCGAGATTGTGATTGTTGCATCTCGCGGCGGCGACGACCATCACCCAGCCTGGTATCTCAATTTGCTCGAGACCCCGCAGGTGCAGGTGTCATATAAAGGTGCACCTCACAAAATCATGACTGCACGCACAGCAAATGCGCAAGAGCGCGCACGTATGTGGCCAGTAGTTGCAGGAGCGTTTAAGGGGTATGCGGGATATCAAGAAAAAACATCGCGCGAGATACCGCTTGTCATACTTTCCGAATCTTAAATCTGTTGGCGCTCTGACTAGGTCGGCAAATCGACAAGACGGGTAGCGTGGGGTTATGCCAAAGCCCGGAATGCACTCAGGAATAACCACCGACGATGCAATGAATTTGGCCATGTCAGCCAAAGCGGTTCCATTATTTGAAGCCGTCAAAACATTTATTAAAAACGAGATCGATCCGATCACCGCTGAGTATTTTCGGCTTGGCGAAGGCAGACCGGATCGCTGGCAATATGGCGAAGGTCAACTTGAGTTGCTCAACTCAGTGAAAGCAAAAGCCAAGAAGGCTGGTTTGTGGAACTTCTTCTTACCAAACGCCGAGACCGGTGAAGGTTTGTCAAACCTCGACTATTGCTACATTGCAAATGAATTGGGAAAGAACCCAATTGCGTCAGAGTGTTTTAATTGCAGTGCGCCAGACACCGGCAACATGGAAGTGTTGGAGCGCGTTGGCACCCCAGAGCAAAAGAAGCGTTGGCTAGAGCCACTGCTTGCTGGCGAAATTCGTTCTGCATACGCAATGACCGAACCAGATGTTGCTTCATCGGATGCCAAGAATCTTGAGTGCCGTGCAGTGATGGATGGCGATGAGTGGTTAATTAACGGCGAGAAGTATTACATCTCTGGCGCAGGCGACCCACGTTGCAAAATTATGATCTGCATGCTGCGAACAAGCCAAGACGGCCCACCACACCGCAGGCATTCGCAAATACTCGTGCCAATGGATACGCCAGGCGTCAAGATACTTGGACCAATGGAAGTATTCGGCGAGGACGATGCACCACATGGACACATGCACTTAAGTTTCACTGATGTGCGTGTGCCTGCAAGCAACATGTTGCTGGGTGAAGGTCGTGGTTTCGAGATTTCACAAGTCCGTTTAGGACCAGGACGTATTCATCACTGCATGCGCTCGATTGGTGCAGCGGAGCGTGCACTCGAACTCATGATTCAGCGCGGGTTGAGCCGTGAGGCTTTTGGCAAACCAATTGCACGACTTGGCAAGAACACAGAAGTGATTGGCAAGGCGCGCATCGAGATTGAGGCAATGCGACTGATGGTGCTTCGTGCTGCAAAAGCAATGGACACTCTCGGCAATGCCGAGGCGCGCGTTTGGGTAAGCGCTGTAAAAGCAATGGTGCCAGAGCGTGTATGCAAGATCATTGATGAAGCGATTCAGGTATTTGGTGCAACAGGCGTGTCTCAGTGGACACCACTGGCTCGCATGTATGCGGGGCAACGCACGTTGCGACTTGCCGATGGCCCAGACGAAGTGCACTGGCACGTTGTTGGTCGGGCGGAAATTGCTCGCCACGAAGGCGAAGTGCCTCCTCCGATGAAGGGTGATCGAAGCGGTTTGTTTACTGGCCCTTGAGCCGTAATTTTTAAGAAAATTGCGAGTTTAAAAGCGAGTTTTAGGCGACACGGTGAGTCGTGGATCGCTGACGATGATGCCATCAAGCACCTTGTCGATTGCTGACAAGATTGCCGGCTCAAGCACGATGTTTGCAGCCTTGACGTTGTCGTCGAGTTGATCTGGGCGAGTGGCACCAACAATTGCTGATGCGATGTTTTTGTTTTGCAACACCCACGCAATTGCCATCTGCGCCATTGTGATGCCGGCTTGTGCAGCGATTGGTTTAAGTTCTTGCACTTTTGTGAGTGTGGCATCGGTGAGCCAACGCGAGATGAAGTTTTTGCCACTCAATTCGTCAGTTGCGCGCGAGCCCTCCGGTGGCGGCTGGCCAGGAAGGTACTTACCTGTGAGCACACCTTGAGCCATTGGCGACCACACGATTTGCGATAGCCCTTCGCGCTCACTTGCTGGCACAACTTCCTCTTCAATCACGCGCCACAACATTGAATATTGAGGTTGATTAGAAATGAATGGCACGTGTAGTTCGCGAGCGAGCTCTGCGCCACGAGTGATTTGATCGGCATCCCACTCGGACACACCTATATACAAAGCCTTGCCTTGGCGAACGATGTCGGCAAACGCGAGCATCGTTTCTTCAAGCGGAGTTTCCACGTCGTAGCGGTGTGCTTGATACAAATCGACGTGATCCATGTTGAGACGCTTGAGTGAAGCATCGATTGAGTGCATGATGTGCTTGCGCGACAAACCACGATCGTTCACACCACCACCAGTTGGGAAATACACCTTGGTAAATACTTCAATGCTTTCGCGTGGCACACCAGCAAGTGCGCGACCAAGCACAGCCTCGGCGCGAGTGCCGGCATAAACGTCGGCTGTATCAAACGTGGTGATGCCAAGCTCAAGTGCACGCTTGACGCATGCGTTGGCGGCATCCTCTTCGACCTGGCTGCCGTGTGTGATCCAGTTGCCATAACTAATTGCTGAGACTTTGAAGCCGCTTCGGCCGAGGTATCTAAATTCCATCCTGTGAATCTATCTAGTAATTATGGTGCGATAGTCAATTCACTCGTATTGGCAGGACGTCGAAGATATTTTGGTCCAACAAGTACACACCCGAGGCACACAAGCGTGAACATCGTGATGCCGGTAGCGACAAATGCAGCGTGTCGGCCGTAGTGCTCGTACACACTGCCCGCAATCATGGCGACAATTCCGCCAGTAAGTGTTTGTATTCCGCCGAGTAGGCCAGACGCACCTGCTTGACGCTCGGGTGGAGCGACTTGCGCTACCGCAATTCCAGTACCTGTAACAGTGAGCGCATCGAGCGCCGATTGAGTGACACCGATGCCGAGCATCCAATATGGGCTACCAATGAATCCGTATGCCGTCATATAAAAAGCGCCGAGCGCAAGCCCGAAAGCACTAACTCGGAACGGACCATATTTTTGCGCGATGGTGCCACCGACAGTTGCAAACAAAATCCATGGCATTCCAAAAATAGAAATGCCGGCGTTGCCGACCCAATTGGGCGCACCCATGTCGTCCATCATCACTACCCATAGCGGATCGAACACACCAATCATCACGTACAACGCGACGCCGACGAGCACTGCACCAAGCAGTGGCCTGATGCGTAACAAGTCGATAGCGAAACGTTCGGTAGTGCGATCTTCTGCTGGGGTTTCTGCGATGTCTTCGCGTGCGATCAACGCCACCATCACCACAAGAATTGCTGCGATGATCAAGAACGGCGCAGCCAAACCAAATGTGCCAACTGTCAGTGCCGAAATGATTGGCCCGAGTGCAAAGCCACCAACCTCGATGGCAACACCTCGACCCAAATTGGTGCCCATATGTTCGGGATCACTGACAATCACGATGCGCTTGATAGCCGGGATAGCAATGCCTGCACCGATGCCCATTAACACGCGGCCACAAATAAAGCCGGTCATTGATGAGCCGTACGCCATCACAATCGCACCGACCACATTGCCGGCAACACCCCAAGTCAGCAGTCGACGCGCATGACCTTTGTCGGCATAAGGCGCAATTGTTAATTGGGCAACGAACGAAGTAAAAAAACCGGCAGCGATGATGATGCCAAGGCCAGTTTCGTGGATGCCAAATTGGTTACGCCAGTCGTCAAGCATTGTAAACATGACGCCGTATCCGGCTGCCAAAAACCCCATTGCGATCTGCAAAATATAGATCAATCGCTTATGGGCCACCGAGCCACATTAGACCAACAGCGAGAGTCCGTAGGATGTTGTTATGGATGTCGCAGTTGTCGATTATCAATCACCTGATGCACCGAAACGTTTTACTGAGTCGTTGCGCAACACAGGTTTTGCTGTGCTTACCAATCATCCAATTC
>CAZHIN010000062.1:0-9003 GCA_964532575.1 uncultured Acidimicrobium sp. | reverse complement strand
TCAGCGATGTCGTGAATAGGCCAGTCTGAAGCGATCCACATCAACAGCACACCTGCAGTAAACCACCACAGCTGTCGGCGCGTTACAACAGCACCGAATGCAATAACCCGCGGACCAATTACACGAATTGCATAAACATAACTCGCAATAATTGCGATCATTAACAGCCACACTTCTACGTGGGCTTGAAATCTCCAGGGGTCAACCCCGACGAGCGCGCTAGCCAAAGAACTTGAATGTGGCCAGCGCGGCACAATACACACCCACGGCCAACACAAGACCGGTATAGAACAACCAGCTGAATACCTTGTTGTCAAACTTGAGGTGCATGAAGTAGCTCACCACCATCACAAACTTGATCGCCATCATGATCAACAGCGCTGGCAAAAAGAGTCGACCGAAATCGACGTAATACGTGGAAACTTCGAGCCCAGTAATAGCAGCCAAGATCAGAGCAATCCGCACGTATCCGATGGTTGACAGACCGTGTTCAGTTGCGTGTGAGTCTGTTGTTGCAGTCGTGTTCATGGTTACGCCGGAATCAAATAAATGAGGGTGAAAATAATGATCCACACGATGTCAACGAAGTGCCAATAGAGGCCAATCATTTCAACTGTTTCTGCACGGCTGCCTGACACCTTGTTGTTCTTGAGCATGCCGCGTAGTGCAAGCAACATAATGATTCCTACTGTTACGTGAACGCCGTGAAATCCAGTAAGCACAAAGAAGCTTGAACTGAAGAGGCTCGTTGAAAAACCCATACCTTCGTTGTAAAACGCAGTGAACTCATAAACCTGACCACCCACAAATGTTGAACCAAGAAGTGCTGTAATCACTAGCCACAAGTTGGTTGAACGGTCATCACGTTTGTGTGCCGCCGATACAGCCAACACCATGGTGAGCGAACTCATCAACAACACGAAACTGCTGACCGAAGTGAACGGGATGTCGAATACTTGTGATGGTCGTGGCCCTGTGCCTACGCGACCGCGATACAGCATGTACGTCGAGATGAGTCCGCCGAACAAGAGACACTCTGTGCCCAGAAACAGCCACATGCCCAACTTGACATTGGACAAGCCAGTAGATGAATGTGCCGCACCCTCGTGGGTGTCGTGCGCTAGCGCCAAATTATCCAACGTGAACCACATCCTTTGAGGTATCGCCTGCTGGCGGATCAAAATCACTATCAGGAGCGGTGCTTGGCTCGAGTGCCCAACCAAATGCGCCCATCAAAATGATAAGACCACCGAATATCGCAACTGGGGTTGAGTAAATCACTCCAAGTGCCGTGACTGGCAAACCAAAGGCAACAACTGTTGGCCAATACGAAGGTGATGGCATATGAATGTGGGCATCGCCATTGTCTTCGAGATGCTTCAACACTTGCTCTGCGGTTGCTATCTGCTGCATTTGACCATTGGCGTCTTCGGCATACTTGCGGTGGAAGAACTCATCCAAGTGATGCACGGTTGGAATTGAGTCAAAGTTGTGTTCTTTTGGTGGGTTGCTTGTCATCCACTCAAGGCTGCGTGCACCCCACGGATCGAGCGGAGCAACTTTGCCATTGCGAGCAGTAATGAAAATGTTGACAAGGAACAAAAAGACACCAACAACCAAAACGAGAGAACCGATCGTCGCGACAAGGTTCCAGAATCCAAAATTGAAGAAGCCTTCTCCAGCACGATTCTCTGTCCACTGGTACATACGGCGTGGTTGGCCCTGCAAACCCAAAATGTGCATTGGACCAAACGTCATGTTCATGCCAATCACCATGAACCAGAAGTTCCATGTGCCGAGTTTTTCGTTGAGCATCTTGCCAAACATTTTTGGCCACCAGTAGTAGAAGCCGGAGAACAAACCGAGCACTGCTCCACCAAACAACACATAATGGAAGTGCGCGACGATGTAATACGTGTCAGTCTGCTGCGTGTCAGACGGAGCAACGGAGTGCGTTACGCCAGACAAACCACCAACTGTAAACAGAACGATCAATCCAATTGCAAACTTCATTGCAGTGGTGAACCACAACTTGCCACCCCACAGCGTGAGCGTCCAGTTGACGATCTTGACACCGGTTGGAACAGCGATTGCCATTGTTGAGATAGAGAACACCGCAACTGAAACTGGGCCGAGACCTGATGCAAACATGTGGTGAGCCCACACACCCCAACCAACGAAACCGATCGCAGCGCCAGAGAACACCACGAACGGATAACCGAACAATGGCTTGCGTGAAAATACTGGAAGCACTTCAGAGATAATTCCGAAGCTTGGCAAGATGAGGATGTACACCTCTGGATGACCAAAGATCCAGAACAAGTGCTGCCACAACAGAGGGTCGGCACCAGCAGATACGTCAAAGAATGTTGCGCCAAAGTTGCGTTGGAATGAAAGCAAGAACAATGCGACGGTGATGACCGGAACCGCAAATGCCAACAAGAACTGCACAACCAAAATCATCCACGTGAAGATGGGCATGCGCATGAGTTTCATGCCCGGCGCACGCATATTGAGTACGGTCACGATCAAGTTGATTGCTCCAGTGAGTGAAGCAATACCTGCAATTTGAAGACCGAGAGCCCAGAAATCGACACCATGGCTTGGTGAAAAAATTGGCCCAGAGTTTGGCGCATACATAAACCAACCACCGTCGGCAGCGCCACCCAAGAACCAGGACAGGTTGATGAACAGTCCGCCAAACAACAGCGCCCAAAAACCGAACGCGTTAATGCGCGGGAACGCCACGTCTCGAGCGCCGATCTGTAATGGAATGAAATAGTTTGCGAAGCCCGCGGCCATTGGCATGACAAACAAGAAAATCATGGTGGTGGCATGCATTGTGAACATCTGGTTGTACAAGTCGGCATTGAGGATCTTGCCGTTAGGAAGTGCAAGTTGTAGACGAATCAAAACGGCTTCAAGACCGCCAACCAAAAAGAAGAACATCGCGGTAACCATGTACATGATGCCAAGCTTTTTGTGGTCAACAGTAAACACCCATTGGCGCCAGCCCTTGGTGACTACTGGTCGCTTGAGTGCACCCATTGCCGAAGATGGGGTTGCGGGTGGAATAACCGCGATCGATTGTTCCGATAACACTGGGCGTTCAATAATGGCCATGAGGTTCTCCGATTACTTCAGCGTGAGCAGGTAGGCAACGAGTTTTTCAATATCGGATTCGCTCAAACCAAGGTTTGGCATTCCGCGATACTTGCCACCAGTTGCAGCAAGAAGGGCTGG
This sequence comes from uncultured Acidimicrobium sp., assembly GCA_964532575.1. Lineage (GTDB taxonomy): Bacteria > Actinomycetota > Acidimicrobiia > Acidimicrobiales > Ilumatobacteraceae > UBA3006. The sequence continues at coordinate 5,760 of CAZHIN010000062.1, read as the reverse complement.
ATTGGCGTACATCGGCTTTTTCTCTGGGGCGTTTCGCAACCAACCACGTAAGTCAGTTTGATTGAGGCACTGTTCGCTAACACCTGCAAGATACTTTGCACCGAATGATGCCGATTCTGATTTCCACACATCTGCGCGACATTCTGGCGTGAGCAGGTTGAACATTGCTCCTGCAAACGTGTTGCGGCTCATGAGGTGAGAAAGGTTTGGCACTGCACCAGACCACACGTTTTCGTCTGGTGCTGCAATCACTGGCGTACCATCGGCACGAGTGAGCCCATTGACTTGGTGGCAACGCGTGCACTGATTAAGAAATACGGTTTCGCCTTCTTTGGCAAGAGTGCCGTCGGCAGGCGCCGCATATGGTTTGAGTTGATTTGCCACCCACTTCGCAAAGTCTTCTTTGCTTAGGGCAACCGCCTCCATGCGCATGTTGGCATGCGACAGGCCACAAAACTCGGTGCACTGCCCCGCATAAATACCAGGCTCGTCGGCCTCAATGCGGTTGATCGTAATTCGACCAGGCACGGCATCTCGCTTGCCGTTGAGCGCAGGGATCCAGTACGAGTGAATGACGTCGCGACTTGTTTCGCGCAACATCACTTTGGTACCAACCGGAATTACCAGTTGGCCAGAAGTGATGATTGGCTGCGTAATGCCATATTCGTTATTGGCCGGGTAGTCATACTCCCACCACCACTGTTGACCAGTCACATTGATAGTCATTTGGGTGTCGCTCGTCTTGTTGAGGTCAAACACGGTGCGGAAAGTAAATACTCCGACAACTGCCAAGATCAGCGCCGGAATAATGGTCAATGTGATTTCGAGCGCTGGGTTGCCGTGGCTTTGTTTTGGTATTGGCTGACCTCGGTCGCGAAACTTGATCACGCTGTACGTCACTGCCGCTGCGACAATCAATCCAACGATGCCAGCGACGGCAAAAACGGGTTTTTGCAGACTGTCAATCTTTTGCGCGTTAGGGCCTTTTGGTTTCCACGTATCTTGCGGTGCATTCGTAGCGCAGCTCGCAAGAAAAACCGTTCCTGCCGTACCAAGAATATATGGCTTCAATCGACCGATCACGCGACCAAGCCTATTGACCAGGGGTGCTGCATCAGAAGTGATCTTGATGTGGTTCACGGCACTACGACCAAGATGCTTTGACCAGCAAGGCCTGGAATCGACAGGGTGTACGGCTCACCACTTACTGATGGTTTGGCAATCGTGAAGGTCAACCATTGCTCGGCACCCTGTGGGAGCAGTTGGGTGCAGGTAATCAAATCTTCTGAGACTCCATCGGCAACTTTGGTTTTACCCAAGTAAGCAGCCAGTCTAAATTCGCCTGCGTCTTTGTTGCGGAAAATGATATTGACAGGATTAGATCGAGCAACCATTATTGAATCTTGCAACCCTTCAATTCCTTGCGCATGTGCAGTGAGCTTGCCATCAATCAGTTCGATCGTCGCATCTGCTCCGCTCTTAGCCGAAATGGTTTTTGATACACCTGCGTCAAAATGCTCAGATTTTTCTGCACCACATTCTTTGTGTGCGTAGTGGTCTTCTTGACCAGCAACCACAAGTTCTTCGCGCATTCCAACGCCCATACCAGCGATACCTGCGCCAACAAGCCCCACCGCGGCGACCACAGCAATTGCACCCACAACGCTCTTTTTCAGTTGAGGACGCAGACCGATGAGCAACCCAACTAACGAAATGGCTGTTGCCGCAAGAATAAATACGACAGCACCCGCATCTTTGTTGATTGCCAACATCACTCGCGAAAACGAAAAAATAATGACGGCTATACCGATTGCAGACAAGAGCGGATATTCAATTGGGTTTAATAAACGCTGGCGAATCTGGGCGTTGTAGGTGGCATCGCTCGAACCGCGCTCGCTCCATGCTTGCACTGTCCACTCGACCAACGCAGCGAGCATTGCGACGATTCCCAGAATAAAAACGATTGGCGTAGTGATTGTGCCAACGAGTAACAGTGCGAAACCCGCAGCGCCAACGAGTGGCCACATGCTTGGTGTTGGAGTGTCGACCGTTGCTGCAGATGTTTGACCTTCTGAGGCATGACCGTCTCGAGTGAACAATGCAATTCCTGTAAGCAAACTTGTTGCGGCCAACAGACCAATGAGTGCAACAGCGCCGATCGCGGATGGGTGAACCAACAGCATGTAGAGCGCGAACGAAACGGCGCTCAGACCAGTGATCGCGATGAGGTATTTGGATCCGGGAGTAAACATTGCTCGTACCTACTTCTGCACGTACACGACGAACCACAGTGCAACAAACACTGCGGTGAGGAAATACCAATACAGCGCATGAGCGCTCATCACGCTTGAATCACCGAGGCGGCCGGCAACTGCTCTAAACATTGTGACAATTGAAAATGCAACGCCGGTGACGAGCAACGCAAGCATCGTTCCGGTAACTGCGTAAAACATTGTTTGATAAGCACCGTCAGCAAGTCCCATGCCCATTTGCAAATACACGGCAACCTGGGCATTTATCGCTGCGATACCAATGACCGAAGTAATTGCAAGCGCCAGTGTGGCGTGCGACGAATCGTTGCGACGTGTCGAATACACAGCCCACTGCGCCATGATGCAAGCAATCACCATGGTGATCGCCATCGTGTTGGTAGCAACTTCGGGAATTTTGATGTCGGCTGGCAACCAATCGTGGATCATCTTGCCGCGAGCGGATTCGCGTAACGAAGATGCATCACGAAACTTGAGCCACACGGCCAACATGCCAAACATGAGCATTGTTCCTGCTGCTGCGACTGCACTTGTTGCTACCAAAATTGAACTACGAGGTGCTGGCCGTGCTCCACTTGGTAATGCGCGTGAAGTTGTTGTGCTCATTGATCACTCCAAACAGTTGCGCTCACAGTTTGGCCACTGCGCAGCGACTTCATTGAAACCGCAATTGCGCTCAAGAGGCAAATTGCCATTAACACGTGCCCAGCGGAAACAACTGTATTGAAGAGCGTTTGTGGACCTGAGTAATCGAAATCGCTCACCACACCAGCAACCTGATCTTTTGCAAAGTAATACGGTGCTGAAGCTAGAACTGTTGCAAAAAGTCCGAGTGCGCCAATGCCGATTACTGCAGTATCCGGGATTTTGCGACCCCACAGTGACGGACCGAAGTATGAAATCGCGCCCCACGCACACAACATCGCGCCATAAGCGATATAGGTAACTGCAGCTTCTTCAAACACACTGCCCGAAAGTTTTGCGGACTCGATCATCTGCACAGCATTTCCAGCCATGCCGACAACAATCATTCCGACACCCAAAAATGTTGGCACGAGTGGTGCAATCAGCCGAGTCGCTCCTTGTTGAATCGCCAACAATGCGAGCAGAGTGACGATTACAACCCCTAGAACTGGCAATAAGTTAAACCATGCGTACGGAATAAAACTCTTGACCTTGTCGCTCAATGAACCGCCCCAAACAAACACGTGGGATGTTTGTGTCACAGTGCCAAACATGGCGGTTGAAACAAGACCAACACCAATCAGCATTGCGCCGCGGAGTGGTTGACGAATTCGTGCAGCAATCGGTGCCAATTCGGCGAGAAGGCCGATTGCAGGAATGACATAGAGGAACGTTTGGGGCTGGCTAAATCCCCAACCTAACCACGTGTTGATTCCCTCATTGCCACCAAAAACCAAACGCGCATAATGATGATCAACTGCTACATAAATGAGTGAGCCAAGCAACACTGGCAATGTCAATACGACAGAAACCGCAGCAACAAACACTGACCAGGAAAACATGGGGATGTCGAGCAACGAGAGCCCGGTGCGGCGCGATGTCACGACCGTTGTGAGCAGCGAGACCGACGCAGCAATCACACCAACTAAACCAATTCCCACACCCATCAAGTACAGATCAACCATTTGTGGATTTCCACCACCAGGACCACCATTGGCGATGATCGAACCAATCACCAAGCCGCTGGCAATGAGCCATGCATAGAAGCCAAACATTGCAAGACGGGCGAAACTGAGCGACTTTGAACCAACCTGTGTCGGAACTACAGCAACACCGAACCCAAGCGCGAGTGGCAATAACACGCCAAATGTGGCGCCCGTGCGAAGCAGAGCAAAAAGCTGGGTCACACTATTTGCATTGAAGATTGCCGAGTCGGGAGCAATTCGCTCAACACCAAGCGCAATCCCGACGCCAACAATGACAAGCATCCACAATGCACTTGCTCCTACAAAAAGTCGACCAATTTTCTTGTGATCGGTTGTGGTCATCCAATCTGCCACTGAACCCAATGTGCTGGTTGAAGTTGCGAGGCCTGTTGTGGCGGTGGAATTGACCGTATTCATGACGAGAACAGACTAACAATGCAGAGGGTGAGAGCCCGAACTTCCATGGGTGTACGGCACTAATGCACGAGCACGTCTACGGTCAGCGCCAAAAACAACACCGAGACATAGGTAATTGAAAACGAGAACAACCGCATCGAACGGGATTCGCTTGGGTCACGCCCGAGTCGGACTGCTCCGACCGTAAACATCACCCCAAATAGCAACGCTGTAATTCCATATATATAGCCAAGATTTGCAACTGGAACGAGTACGAGAGAAGTTGCGGTGAGAACCACCGAATAAATGACCATTGAGCGAACTGTTTCTTGCATGGTGGCCACTACTGGCAACATTGGCACGCCAGCAGCGCGGTAGTCGTCAGAGTGACGGATTGCCAGGGCCCAAAAATGTGGCGGCGTCCACAAAAAGATGACGAGAAATAGCACGAACGGCGCCCAGCCAAGTGAGTTTTGCACCGCAGCCCAACCCACCAACACGGGCACTGCCCCAGCCGCGCCACCAATGACGATGTTTTGTTTGCTGGTGCGCTTCAGCCACAACGAATAAATGCAGACATAAAACATTGTTGCGCTCAAAGCCAACACAGCAGCAAGCAGGTTGGCGCCACTCCACAGCACAGCAAACGCCGCGATTTCAAGAAGAACTGCAAAAATAAGTGCGTTGCGAGGACTCACGTCGCCTGTGACTAATGGTCGGCCCTGCGTTCGCACCATCAATGCGTCGATATCGCGATCGATATACATATTGATTGCATTTGCTCCACCAGCAGCGAGTGATCCGCCAAGCAGTGTGATAGCCATCAGGCTGACGGACGGCCATTTGCCAGCCGCAAGCACCATTGTTGGAATAGTTGTCACCAACAGCAATTCGATGATGCGCGGTTTTGTCAACGCGATGTATGAACCGAATTTCGAGCGCTGCTTTTTGCTTGCGTCGCGCCGTTTTTCATCACTATGGCCAAATAAGCGAGAACTGATCCGCGAAGGAACGATGGGTTGAACGCCTAATGCCACGCGACAAGGCTACGCCAAGGTCGTTCGGCTACGGCACACTAGAAGTGTGAACAATTCAGAAGTTGGACCGACAACTGTCAAAGAACCGGACGTTGATAGTGCGGTTGACACGGATCGCCCCTGGATTGTGCTCGTCTGGAATGACCCGATCAATTTGATGTCGTATGTCACTCTCGTACTGCAGAAACTTTTTGGCTACAGCCTTGAAAAAGCAACCGCGCTGATGCTCGATGTACATCACAAAGGTCGTGCAGTGGTTTCAAACGGCACTCGTGAGCGAGCCGAACTTGATGTCTATCGTCTGCACGAACACGGGCTGTGGGCAACAATGCAACGCGAAGACGCATAGATGGCACGTAAACACAAAGGCCCAATACGGTCGCTCGG
>CAZHIN010000061.1:5324-9379 GCA_964532575.1 uncultured Acidimicrobium sp. | reverse complement strand
CTACGCACTTCCCTCTTCGTCGCGCGGTTACGCGAGGTGGCCTTGGCGTTGGTGAGGATTCGCTTCTTTTGGCTCTTGATATTTGCCACTGCAACTACCCGTTCTTTCGTCAAATGTCCTGAAGATTTCAGGACTGTTTAGGCTAACAGCGAATAGGGCGTAGCCCCAACTGTAGAATTTGAGGGCTGTAGCGCCATCGTCTCCAACAAAACCTGGCCCAGCAGAACTGAATCGCCTCAATGGATCTCGCAACAATCCGCAATTTTTCGATCATTGCCCACATCGACCACGGCAAGTCGACCCTTTCTGACCGTATTTTGGAGATGACAGGGGCAGTGCAGTCGCGCGATATGCGCGCACAGTATCTCGACTCGATGGATCTCGAGCGCGAGCGCGGCATCACGATCAAGGCGCAAAACGTGCGCGTGCCTTGGAAGGGTCACACGTTTCACCTCATTGATACGCCAGGACACGTCGACTTTGGATACGAGGTCAGTCGTTCGCTTGCTGCATGTGAAGGAGTGGTACTTGTTGTCGATGCCGCTCAGGGCATTGAGGCACAAACGCTTGCCAATTGCTACCTTGCGCTTGAAAGCAATCTCGAGATTGTTGCTGTGCTCAACAAGATTGACTTGCCAGCGGCCGATCCAGACCGTTATGCGATGGAGATCGAAAAAGTATTGGGCATTCCTGCCGAAGATATTTTGCGCATCTCGGCAAAGACGGGTGTAGGTGTGCCCGAGTTGTTGGACGAAATCATTGTCCGCATTCCGCCACCGAAAGGTGATGTCGATGCGCCTCTGCAAGCATTGATTTTTGACTCTCAGTACGACACATACCGCGGCGTGGTGTCGAGCGTTCGTGTAATGAACGGTCGAATGAATAGTGGAAGCAAGTTGTTGTTCATGCAAACCAAGGCAACTCACGAAGTGATTGAGATTGGCGCGCGTATGCCAGTGCCAACGCCAGTTGCCGAACTTGGGCCTGGTGAGGTGGGTTATTTGATTGCCGGGATCAAAGATGTTGGCGAGGCGCGCAGTGGTGAGACCGTAACGACGGCAATCAATTCGGCAACTGATGCTCTTGATGGCTACCGCGATCCAAAGCCGATGGTGTTTTGTGGATTGTTTCCAATTGATGGAGATGACTTTGAAAACCTGCGCGAGAGTTTGCAACGACTCAAACTCAATGATGCATCGATTGCGTATGAGCCAGAGTCTTCGGGTGCGCTTGGATTTGGTTTTCGATGCGGATTCCTCGGCTTGTTGCACATGGAGATCGTGAAAGAGAGATTGGAACGCGAATTTAACCTGGCACTCATTGCTACTGCGCCATCAGTGGAGTACATGGTCAATAAAACAAATGGCGAAAAAGTAAAGGTTGATAACCCTGCTGACTTGCCAGCAACTGTCTATATCGGGTCAATCGAAGAGCCTTTTTTCCGTGTCAGCATTATTACGCCAAAGGACTACACGGGTTCGCTGATGGAATTGTGTCAAGACCGACGTGGTGAATTGATCAAGCTCGAATATTTGTCTCCTGAGCGTGTCGATATGCAGTACAAAATGCCACTTGCAGAAGTTGTTGTCGATTTCTTTGATCAACTGAAAAGTCGCTCACAGGGGTATGCGAGTTTGGATTACGAACTCGATGGATACCGAGTTTCTGACTTGGTGCGTGTAGATATTTTGTTGAACGCACTTCCTGCAGATGCATTTTCTACAATTGTTCACCGCGACAAGGCGTACGACTATGGCAACCGCATGTGCGCAAAGTTGCGTGAGCTCATTCCGCGACAAATGTTTGACGTGCCGATTCAGGCGGCCATCGGAGGTCGCATCATTGCGCGCGAGACGGTCAAAGCCAAGCGTAAAGACGTGCTGGCAAAGTGTTATGGCGGAGATATTTCGCGAAAACGCAAGTTGCTCGAAAAGCAAAAAGAAGGAAAGAAGAAGATGAAGTCAATTGGCCGCGTAGAAGTGCCAGGCGATGTGTTTATTTCGGCGCTCAAACTCGATGGCTGAGAACTCCAAGAAGAATGGCGCAATGTTTCGCTCGTTGAAGAGCTTCAACGCCCGTTTGTTTTTTGCCGGACTATTGCTCTCCAATATCGGTTCGTGGCTGCAACTGACCGCGACATCATTTTTGCTCTATCGATTAACTGGCAGCGCAGTTGCGCTTGGCATCAATGCTGCACTGCAGTTTTTGCCGATGCTGTTATTCGGGGCATGGGCTGGTGCGCTTTCTGATCGTTACAACCGCCAACGCACCACGATTATCACTCAAACCTTGCTTGCATCGCAGGCCATTTTGCTTGGTGTTTGTGATCTCACCGGAATTATCAATATGCCAATTGTTTTTGCGCTTACTGGGGCACTCGGTGTTATTGGTGCGATTGACAACCCGGCACGACGCGGACTCGTAACTGAACTAGTGCCACAAGAAGATATGTCAAATGCAATGAGTCTCAACACTGCGGTAATGACGGGCTCACGTATTTTTGGTCCGGCCCTTGCAGCAGCCCTGGTTGGGCCACTTGGCACGGGATGGTTGTTTGTCATTAATGGTGTGTCGTATGCGGCGATGTTGTATGGCGTTGCAGGGTTGCGCAAATCGGAAATGTTTTCGCCGCCATTGCGACCAGCAGGTGGCACTCCGGTACGAGATGGTTTGCGCTTCGTGCGCCACAACGAGCGACTGTTTGTATTGTTTAGCGTATTTACGATCGTGAGCACGTTTGCATTCAACTATGGCGTGTCGCTGCCAAAACTTGCCGATAAAGAGTGGGGAGATCCCAAGTATTACGGCTGGGTGTTGGCAGTTACCAGCATTGGAAGTTTGATTGGCGCATTGCTGACAGCGCGTCTGCATCACGCGACGTATCGGTGGGTGGCAACAAATGTGATGTTGCTTGCCATTGCAAACATCGGCATGGCATGGTCACCAAATGTTTGGGTGGCATTCGTGTGGGCAATTCCGCTTGGCTGCGGTGGTGCGGCAATGATTTCGGCTGCTAACTCGATCATTCAGCAAGAGTCGCCACCCGACATGCGGGGAAGAATGTTGGCCTTGAGTGCTGTTGCCTTTTTGGGTTCGACACCAATTGGCGGCCCGATAACCGGATGGGTTGCCGATGCGGTCAGTGTGCAGTGGTCGCTTGGGTATGGTGGAATTATTGGTGTTGTGACGGGTGTGTATATGAGTGTGTGGATTTGGAGAAGTGGTGTCGACCATAAATAACTCTGTGATGTGGTTTAGGAGGGATTTGCGCTTAGCCGACAATGAAGCATTGGTTGCTGCAGCGCGCGCGGGGACTGTGACACCTCTGTTTGTGATTGACCCAATGTTTTTTGAGCGCTCTGGGGCTGCTCGCCTCGCGTTTTTATTGCGCAGCCTGCACGAGTTAAACAAATCAATGGGTAGGGCATTGGTAGTGCGCACCGGCAATCCTGTCGATGTGGTCGTGGCTGTAGCCAAAGAGGTTGGTGCGACCGAAGTATTTGCAGCTCAAGATTTTGCTCCATATGGTCAGGCGCGAGACGCATCTGTTGATGCTGCGCTTCGCGCGGTTGGCGCTCAGTTGCACAGTGTTGGCTCGGCATATGCAGTCGATCCGGGTGTGGTGCGCAAGGCAGACAACACTCCTTACGCAGTATTCACTCCGTTTTCCAAAATTTGGTTGTCTACAGGTTGGTCGGCTCCGTTGCCTCAACCACAAATCGTGTGGCACGGTGCACCAAATGTGGCATCTGAAAATTTGCCAGCAGAACCACAATGCACTGCGCAACTGCCACGAGCAGGAGAAAATGCCGCGTGGCAAGTGTGGGAAAGTTTTCGCGATGCGGCGCTCAAAAATTATGCCGAGACGCGCAACAATCCAGACCTCAATGGCACAAGTCAGTTGTCGCCGTATTTGCGATTTGGGTTGATTCATCCGCGCTCGTTGTTGGCCGAACTTGGCGACTCAAAATCTCATGCAGTTTTTCGCAGCGAGTTGTGTTGGCGAGAATTTTATGCCGACGTGCTGTTTCATCAACCGCGCACGGTGTGGGAAA
>CAZHIN010000061.1:0-5314 GCA_964532575.1 uncultured Acidimicrobium sp. | reverse complement strand
GACACTGGTACTGACGCATTGAAACGATTTGACGCATGGTGCAAAGGCGAGACAGGTTTTCCAATCGTCGATGCTGGCATGAAACAAATGCTTGCTACGGGATGGATGCATAACCGTGTGCGAATGATTGTTGCAAGTTTCTTAGTGAAAGATTTACATTTGCCATGGCAATGGGGCGCCAAGTTTTTTATGCGTCATCTTGTCGATGGCGACATCGCGTCCAATAATCACGGCTGGCAGTGGACAGCGGGTACGGGTACCGATGCATCGCCATACTTTCGGATATTTAACCCGATTTCTCAGGGCGAACGTTTTGATCCGCAAGGTTTATACGTGCGTCATTGGATTCCCGAGTTGCGAAAACTTGGCAATGATTTTGTCCATCAGCCGTGGACGCAAGGCATGCTCAACCCGTACATCGAACCGATTGTGGATCATGCAGTAGAGCGCCAAATTTCTCTCGACCGTTACAAAGCGGTGTCGGGCAAGTGAACCGAAGCATCACGAGGCGCAAGCATTGGCGCGTCGAGTCTCGGTAGCCTTATGGCAATGCTTGATGACCGCAAAACAGCCATTCTCCGCGCAGTAGTGGAGGAGTACATCTCGACTGCGCAGCCGGTTGGATCGTCCCATATTGCACACACCGCTGGAGTGCAGGTTTCGTCGGCCACCGTGCGTAATGACATGAGTTTTCTTGAACAAGAGGGCTATCTGGCGCAACCGCACACGTCGGCAGGACGCATTCCTACCGACAAGGGCTATCGATTTTTTGTCGACCATCTCACGCCATCTGGCACGCTTGAGCTCGCAGCGCAAGATCGCATCGGCCAGTTTTTTGATACCGCTCATGGACGTTTGGAAGAAACGCTGCAGCGCACAAGCACACTGCTAGCCGAAATGACCAACTATGCAGCAGTGGTGATGGGTCCAAAGGCCGAGGTTGCTGTTGTGCGATCGGTACAACTTGTCGGACTCAGCGCACACATGGCCATGGTTGTTGTTGTGTTGTCGAACGGTGTTGTCGAGAGTGAACCCATTGAACTGAGTGCATCGATTACCGAAGATCAAACATTGTCCGCATCGCAAGCTTTGAGTCGCATCATGATTGGTAAGGCGCTTGGTTTATCGGCTCCGCTGATGACGTCTGGCGACGTGATCGTGGATGCACTTGCAACACAAGTTGTGCGGGCGATGAATAGTCGGCAAGTAGACGAATCGGTGTTTGTTGGTGGGGCTTCGGCAATGGCGCAAGCATTTGATGCAGTAGAGATCGTGCGATCGGTACTGCATACGCTCGAGCAGCAATATGTTGTTGTGTCACTTGTGCGCGACATGCTCAACCGAGGTTTGTCGGTTGCGATTGGCACCGAGCACGGTGTTGAACCTCTTGCTACGTGTTCGTTGGTGCTGTCACCTGTGGTGGTAGATGGCACCACGCTCGGCACCGTGGGAGTACTGGGGCCTACTCGCATGAATTATCCGCAGGCGCTTGCAACAGTAGAAATTGTTGGCGAGCGACTCGGCCGCAGGCTTACCGAGGGCTGATCTTTTATGTCAACAGATTTTTATCAACTGCTTGGCGTTTCTCGCGGCGCGGATGCTGACGAAATAAAACGCGCATATCGCAAACGCGCGCGTGAGCTGCACCCAGATGCAAACCCTGGAAACGCCGAAGCCGAATCAAAATTCAAAGAAGTTTCACACGCCTACGAAGTGCTTTCCGATTCTGACAAGCGTGCGCGCTACGACCAGTTTGGTGAGGCTGGAGTCGGCGGTCGCGGTAATGCTGGTGACCCATTTGGCGGCGGCAGCGCTGGTGGATTTGGCGACATTTTTGAAGCATTCTTCGGTGGTGGCTCGCCATTTGGAGGCGGTGGCGGTCAACGTCAACAATCGGGACCTCCCCGTGGTCAAGATGTAGAGGTTGTAGCCGACATCTCATTTGAAGAAGCGGTGTTTGGTTGCACCACAGAAGTAACGATGCGCTCCGCCATTCGCTGCGATGAATGCGAAGGCACTGGTGCCAAAAAAGGAACATCGGCAAAAACCTGTGCAGAGTGCGGTGGGGCTGGTCAAGTTCGTCGAGTGCGTCAAAGCATGCTTGGCCAAATGGTGACGTCCGCGCCGTGTGGTCGTTGCAGCGGAATGGGTCAAATAATTGACTCGCCTTGTGCGCCATGCAGGGGAGATGGACGAATCGTCAAGGATGTCGTACACACAGTTGAAGTGCCAGCAGGTATCAATACTGGCCAAACATTGCGCGTAAGTGGGCGGGGTGCTGTAGGCATACGTGGTGGTGGTGCCGGTGACTTGTATGTACACATGCGCGTTGCTGAGCACGAGACCTATCGACGCGAAGAAGATGATCTTGTCACTGACGTAATTATCTCGATTGCTCAAGCCGCGCTTGGAACCCACTTAGTGTTGAGCACACTCGATGGAGATGAAGATTTGGTTATTCCTCCTGGAGTTCAACAGGGACGCGAATTTCTGCTCAAGGGTCGTGGTGTGCCTCATCTCAATCAGGGTGGTCGTAACAAAGGTCGCGGAAACCTTCGCGCGCAAATTGTGATTGCAGTGCCAACCAAACTTAGTGAGAAGGAACGCGATCTGTTGACTCGGTTTGCTGAGGCTCGAGGCGAACATGTAACGCAATCGGCTTCCAATTTGAAAGCCAAGATTAAGTCAGCATTTTTGTGATCGACGCACTTCGCCAGAGTGCTGCTCACGTTTTTGTTCAGTCTCTTGAAACTCCGATTCTTGGTATCGAAGATCAGCATCATCTGCTGAAGGTTTTGCGGGTCAGAGCACATGACCAGATCACGGTAAGCAATGGTGTCGGTGGATGGATGACAGCCACAATTACCAAAAACGGCGATGTGTATGCAACAAGTGAGTTGTTTTTTGTCGAATCACCTCGTTGGTCGCTGTGTGTGGCTTTTGCTCCTGTCAAGGGTGAAAAGCCAGAGTTGATTGTGCAGAAACTCGCTGAGTTGGGGATCGATGAGATTGTTCCGCTTGCACCCACAGTGCGCTCGGTTGTTCGTTGGGACGCGGCCAAGGCAGAAAAGCAATCAAGTCGACTACAAAAAGTTGCAAATGAAGCGTCAATGCAGAGTCGACGTGTGTGGTTGCCAAAGGTGTTACCGGTTGCTCACCTCGCCGACGTACTCACTCGTGATGGTGTAGCAATTGCCGAACCTGGTGGGACCGAAGTCGCGGCAATGCATCGCACGATTGTTGTTGGTCCGGAAGGTGGCTTTGCCCCTGAAGAACTTGCCGAATCAACTTTGCGTGTGTCACTTGGAGAATCCGTGCTGAGAGCCGAAACTGCTGCAATAGTTGCAGGTGCATTGATGAGTCGATGTCGAAGGAGCGAGATGTGAATACGCCAGCAAACGACCCACTTGACGAACTGTCGTATGCACGCATGGTGGGTGAGCGTTTGCGCAGTATTCGCCAGCAAAAGAATTTGTCGCTGAATGAAGTTGAGACATCAACTCAGCAGGAATTCAAAGCGTCAGTGATGGGTGCATACGAGCGCGGAGAACGCGTGATTAGTGTGTTGCGACTCGAACGATTGGCGCGCTTTTACGGCGTGACGGTTGATCAGTTGTTGCCGCGCGACAAGCAGCGTGAAGATGATGCACAGCCTGGCACAACAGCGCCAAAGAAGTTGCGTATTGATGTGGCCAAACTTTCTGCCCGAGATGGTGATCAGTTCAAGATGCTTGAGCGTTTGTTGCGAATGATTCAGGTTCAGCGACAAGATTTCAATGGCAAAGTTATTACCGTTCGTGCCAACGACACACGCGCAATTGCGGTGATGCTCGATGTGAGCATTGACGACGTGGGTACAAAATTGGCCGAACTCGACTTGTTGTTTGTGCCACCCAATGCAACTTGATGCTTCATCTCACGGTGTGTACCTACACATTCCGTTTTGTTCGAAGCGCTGCGACTATTGCGCCTTTGCCACATTTACTGATCGCCATCATCTGACGGGCGAATATTTGAGTGCGATGCGTATCCACATCAATACCGTCGTGGCTCAAGGAATGTTGCCAGCAACGAGTGTGTTTGTGGGTGGTGGCACGCCAAGCATGGTGCCGGCCGAAGAATTAGTTGCGGTAATACGAGAAATTCCGCTTGCGCTAGGTGCAGAAGTAACTGTTGAGTGCAATCCCGACAACATCACTCTCGAAATGATGCGCACATACCGAGACGGTGGCGTAAACCGAATCTCCATTGGAGTGCAGTCAACAGTGCCACACGTGTTGGCTGCATTGGGTCGTACGCACGACCCAGAAAACGTGCGGCGATCAGTTGCCTATGTGCGTGAGGCAGGCTTCACGACGTTTAATCTCGACATCATTTATGGTGCTGCTGGTGAGACGCTGGCAGATTGGAAGACAACGGTGTCTGATGTTGTAGCACTAGACCCACCACATGTTTCGGCATACGGTCTTACTGTCGAAGCCAACACACCACTTGCCACACAGCCAGAGCGGCACCCCGACAACGATGACCAAGCCGACAAGTACGAACTTGTCGATGAATTATTTGCAAAGAGCGGACTAGCCAATTACGAGATTTCTAATTGGGCAAAACCCGGACACGAATGCAAGCACAACTATTTGTATTGGTTACAGGGCAACTACGACGGTTTCGGTTGTGCTGCACACGCCCACAAAAACGGTCGTCGCTGGTGGAACGTGCGCACGCCAGACCGCTACATCGAGATGGTGAATGCTGGTGAGATCCCCGAATCTTCAAGCGAAACACTCGATGAACCAACGCGCAAACTTGAAGCGTTGCAGTTGCTCGTGCGAGTGCGTGATGGAGTACCAATTGATGCCTTGAGTGTGCAAGATCGAGAAGAGATGCGCGACTTAATTACACAAGTGGGTGGCAGACTCGTGCTTACTCGTGCTGGGCGTTTAATGGCTAATGAAGTGAGTTTGCGATTGCGGGTCGTCGCCTAAAACGGGTAGGCTTTTACGCAAGTAAGGGCGCGTAGCTCAGTTGGTTAGAGCACTACCTCGACATGGTAGGGGTCCCGGGTTCGAGTCCCGTCGCGCCCACTAGAGATCTAGAAAATGATGTTGGCAACGAGTGCCGCAATGACTCCGAACGCGCTGATGGCTATGGAGAGCACCTGGGCAGTGTTTCGTCGAAGTAGCTGATTCGTGTTGTGCGTATTTTCGCTGCTCATTTTGTCGAATCGCGCGTCAACTTTGGCGAAATCCGCGTCGACTGTGTCGAATCGCGCGTCAACTTTGGCGAAATCCGCGTCGACTGTGTCGAATCGCGC
>CAZHIN010000060.1:0-9622 GCA_964532575.1 uncultured Acidimicrobium sp. | reverse complement strand
TACCTCGTCCCGAACCAGTGACAACAACTACTCGACCTTCACATAAGCGGCTCATGGGCAACGACTCTAGTCTGAATACTGTGCCCCAGACCAAGTCGAACAACAGTGCTTGCGACTTGGCGTGCGATGTTCTCGTCATCGGAGCAGGACCAAGTGGCATTGCTGCGGCGCTCACACTTCGCGCAGCAAATTTTGATGTAGTTGTTATTGATAAGGCTTTTTTTCCGCGCGATAAGTGCTGTGGAGATGGCCTCACCACCGGTGCGCTTCGTATTTTGGATGAACTGGGTTTTGACCCAACGACAGTGCCCAGTTGGACTGTGTGTAGCGACGTATGGTTGCGCTCTCCGAGTGGTACCGAAATGCAGTTTGCACTTCCCACTCGCGGACAGTTTGCTGCAATTGCACCGCGTGTCGAACTCGACAATGCCCTGGTGCAGTTGGCTCGATCAAAAAATATTCGGGTGCTTGAGGGTCACGAATTTGTTTCCGTTCGTGAACAGACTTCAGATCACATCACGATTGAAATTAGCAACAACAATAATAATAATGATAAAAAAGAAACTGTTCAATCACAGTTTGTCATTGCATCAGACGGCATGTGGTCTCCCGTGCGCAAAGCACTCGGTATGTCAACACCCGGCTACCTCGGCGAGTGGCACGCATTTCGTCAATACGCCAACACCGTGACTGGACCGGCTAAAGATCGCTTGTATGTGTGGTTTGAAAAAGATTTGTTGCCCGGCTATGCGTGGTCGTTTCCATTGCAAGATGGTCGCGTCAACATTGGTTTCGGAATCTTGCGCGGTGGCAAGTACTCAGTGCAACAAATGAAGGATCTCTGGCCCAATTTGCTGGCGCGCAAACATATTGCTGGCGCACTCGGTTCGGGCGTTGTCATGGAAGATCGACACACCGCGTGGCCAATACCTGCACGCGTCACATCTGCACCACTTTCCTCTGGTCGAGCACTGTTTGTTGGCGACGCCGCATGCGTGACCGACTCGCTCACCGGTGAAGGAATTGGTCAGGC
The DNA here is from genome assembly GCA_964532575.1 of uncultured Acidimicrobium sp. Classification (GTDB taxonomy): domain Bacteria; phylum Actinomycetota; class Acidimicrobiia; order Acidimicrobiales; family Ilumatobacteraceae; genus UBA3006. The sequence continues at coordinate 8,589 of CAZHIN010000060.1, read as the reverse complement.
GTTGCTCTCGGGGCAACTCAGCGCGCAGGCAATCATCGCTGGCAACGGTCGTGAGGCTTCTGTTACACGCGATCAGTACGAGCAATTGATTCGCCATCATTTCTTTGCCGACCACCGCATGTCGGTGACTCTTGGCTCAATATTAAAGTCATCGCTTGGCGCACGAGCAGCGCTGCGTATTGCCAACCTCACTCCCTGGACGCGTCGCAATTTTGTGCGCTGGATGTTTGAAGACGAACCCCGAGCTGCCGCATTCACTCCTTCACGGTGGCACCGCAATTTCTTGCGTCGTGATGGCGCATTCAGTAACCAATACCGCGCCGAGTAAGTTGGACCCCATGCGCACACGCCTGACCGAACTGCTCGACATCGAATTCCCCGTCATGCTCGCTGGCATGGGAGGAGTGAGTTATCACCACCTCGTCGCAGCGGTTTCAGAGGCTGGCGGACTAGGAACGTTGGGCGCATCAACCATGCAGGCAGGCGAATTAGAGCGCGAGATTGAGGGCGTCAAGAGTCTGACCAACAAACCATTTGGGGTCGACTTGTTGACAGCACTGCCCCACACACTTGAGCGCGATGTTGACTTGATCATCAAGAGTGGTGCACGAGTTTTCGTTGCGGGTCTCGGCGTACCTCGCGACATCATCGAGCGGCTGCACAGCCACGGCGTGATTGTTGGTTCAATGTGTGGCAAAGTGCGCCACGCAATTTCAGCTGTTGAAAGTGGATGCGATTTTGTTGTCGCTCAAGGCACCGAAGGTGGCGGGCACACTGGCACGGTTGCAACGATGGCACTCGTACCCCAAGTGGTTGATGCGGTTGGCAAAAAAGTTGTGGTGGTCGCCGCCGGCGGTTTATACGACGGACGCGGTCTTGCCGCATCGCTAGCCCTCGGAGCCGATGGCGTATGGATCGGCACAAGATTTATTGCAACACCAGAAGCACGCGCGGTGGATGGTTACAAAGAAAAACTGATTGCCACAGGCGAAGACGGCACCGTCATCACTCGCAGCTACACAGGCAAAACATGTCGAGTTGTGCGTAACGAATGGACAAATGAGTTTGAAAAACACCCAGAAACACTGCTCGGTTTTCCACAACAAGCGATTGCTTCCATGCAAGCGGGAGTAAACCACTTGGGTTACCCGGTTGGCACAAAAGTTGATGTCGAACGCGAGTTCATGCCCGCGGGGCAAGGTGTTGGAGCAATAAATACACTCGTTGCAGCAGGAGATTTAGTGCGCACCATGGTGCGCGAAGCGCAAGAAACACTTGAACGTCTTACTCGCTAACAAAGATGTTCGCAGGCTGTTTGTAGCCGACAACATCTCAATCATTGGCGACTACTTCAGTTACGTAGCACTTGCGGGAATGGTCAAGGAAGTAACCGACTCCAATTTTCTCGTTGCTCTCGTCTACGTGGCATTTACGCTTCCATCATTTTTTACAACGCCGTTCGGTGGCCCAACGGTCGACAAGTTTGATCGCAAGAAGATCATCGTCTTTGTCTCTCTCATGCAAGCAATGTGTGCAGTCGGATTTTTATTCGCTTCCAACTCGGCAATCTGGATTGCTTTCGTTGCTCAGATTGCCATCACATCTCTTTCTTCATTCGTAACTCCCGCATTTGGTGCTGCCCTTCCCAACCTGACCCGCAATGACGATGAACTACGCCAAGCCAATGCATTGTTTGGATCAAGCTGGGGCGCGATGGTGTTTATCGGTGCTGCTGCAGGAGGGTTCTTCTCGCAGGCATTTGGTCGTACTGCCACATTTACTGCCGACATCGCCACATTTGTCATTTGTGCTGGCCTTGTGGCGCTGATCAAAACCCCGATGCAACAGCAACGCACAACCGAACACCACTCACGAATGCGCCCGTTTGCCGACATGAAAGAAGCAATTCATTACGCCAAAAGCGATCACACGATTCTTGCACTGCTTTCGTCAAAAACAATGTTTGCATTTGGTGCAGGAACTGTGAGCCAACTCTCGGTGCTTGCAATTGACATATTTCATAAAGGTGACGGTGGAAGCGGCATGCTCCTCGCAGCTCGCGGATTTGGAGCATCAATTGGCCCATTTATCGTGATGCGCTTTGTGCGCAACAACATGCCTCGCCTACTCAAAGTGTGTGGCACTGCCGGCATCGCGTATGCAATGCTCTACGTTGCAACGGCAGCGAGCCCAAACATTTGGATTGCATGTTTGTGTGTGATGGGCGCGCACTTGGGTGGAGGCGCGCAGTGGACATTGTCGACATACGGTTTACAGGTGCGCGTGCCCGACCACATCCTGGGCAGAGTGCTCGCGGGCGACATGGCTATTGCCATTTTGGTGATGGGCACGAGCAGTTTGGCCGCGGGAATTCTTGGTGAGTTACTTCCAATTCGATTGGCAATTGCAGTTATCGGAGCGACTTCTGGAATAACCGCAGTTGTATTTCTCTTTGCAACGACCGGAATTAGGCGGCGTCTGCGCAGCGAGATGCAGCTTCAATCAAGCTAGATGCACGCGTGTCTGTAAAGAGATACGAACCCATCCTGTTCATCACATAACTAAACGACATGTTGCGCGCTGGATCAGCAAAGCTCATCGAGCCGCCTGCACCCGAGTGGCCAAATGATTGTGGTCCACTCAAAGGCATTAGTGCGGTAGGAGTCATGTACCCCATACCAAAATTTGTCTGACGCATCAGACATAAATCAATCTCGCCAGGTCGAGTAATTGGTGCACTCGCACGTTGCATCATTGCTTCAGAAATTAAACGGACTTTGCCGTTGGCTCCATCTACTTCGCCAATTGTTGCGGCATACATGCGGGCGAGCGAAGGTGCATTACTAATACCATTGGCAGCAGGAATTTCGGCAGCGTGCATGTCACGTCGATTGAATCCACCTTTCACAGTAAATGCCCCATTTAACGTGAGTGCCTGACCAAGTGCAGTCTCTGGACCAAATGGGACTACCTGCGCTGGTTGCTTATTAACAATTGTTTCCGGCCACACCTTCGTCCAACCGTTTTTCAATGGAGACACTCGATGCTCGTGTTGCTCTGGCAAGCCAACATAAATTTCAACGCCAAGCGGGTTGGCGATTTCTTCTTCAATGAAGCGACCAATGTTGCGCCCGTCCACTCTGCGCACAAGTTCTCCTGCCAACCAACCAAATGTGATGGCGTGGTATCCATGGGTTGAGCCGACAGGAAACAATGGTGCTGTGTCGGCGAGGCGCTGCGTAATCGTGTTCCAATCCAAAGCGTCTTCAAATGCAATGGTTCCGTCAATTGTGTAGAGACCGGCTTGATGCGAAAGTAATTGCGCAACCGTGATTACTTCTTTGCCTTTCGCGGCAAATTCTGGCCAATACAGCGATACAGGTTCGTCATAACTCAAGAGTCCACGTTCGACACAAATGGCTACTGCTGTTGCAACAACACCTTTTGTAGTGCTGAATACAAGTTGCAACGTGTCGCGCGCATAAGGAATCGTTGCGGTGTTCTCAAAATACCCACCAATGAGGTCGACTACAGGTTGGCCATGATGAAAAATACAAAGACCAGCACCAATATCTTCCTTGGTTTCGATATTCGTCACAAATTGATCGTGCACCGCATCCCAACCGGGGGCGACAAAACCAGAAACAGAGCCGTTCAATTTAGATATCGTCCATCAATGTGCGCAGTAACGCAACCTGTTGCACTGCATCTGGACCAATCGGGTTAACGGAGATGACCGTGACCCCTGCTTCCTTAAATGCCGAAAGGCGTTCTTTAATAAAACTTTTCGGACCAACAAGGTGCGAATTCAGCAACCAATCAGACGGCACTTTTGCCGCAGCCTCTTGTTTTTTACCATCCAAGTACAGGTCTTGAATCTCGACGGCCTCTTTCTCGTACCCGTACGACTTGCAAATGTCGTTATAAAAGTTTTTGCCGCGAGCACCCATGCCACCTACGTACAAAGCAGTTGATGGTCGAGCAAAATCCAAAACTTTTTGCTGATCTTCACCTGTGAGCGACTCATCAATTGCGAGCATGCCGCCAGCCGAGATATCCATTCGGCCACGCGCTGGGTCGCGCTTTGCTGTGCCCGCCTTGAGCGCATCGCCCCACACATTCTGAAATTTTTCTGGATAGAAAAAGATCGGCATCCAACCGTCAGCGATCTCTGCGGTTGCTTCAACGCTCTTGCCCATCAGCGACGCCCACCAAATTGGAATCTCGTTTCGCACTGGATGATTGATCAGTTTGAGTGCCTTACCCAATCCGGTGCCCTGACCTTGTGGAAGCGGAACCTCTACAGTTTTTCCTTGGTACGACAATGGCTTTTCGCGCTTCCACACTTCGCGACAGATGTCAATGTATTCCTTGGTGCGCTGCAATGGTTTTTCATATGGCATGCCATGGAAACCTTCAATCACCTGTGCGCCTGATGCGCCAAGACCAAGAATGAATCTTCCGTTGCTGACGTAGTCACATCCGGCTGCAGTCATTGCCACGAGTGCAGGCGTGCGCGAATACACGTTGATGATGCCAGTACCGATCTGCAACTTGTTGGTGACTGCTGCAAGATAACCGATTTGTGAAATCGCATCATACGAATAGGCCTCGGCCACCCACACCATGTCGAGTCCCACTTTTTCAAGTTCGACAACCTGCTTGGCCGACGACTGAAAATCGGAAATGTAGTTGATCATCATCGAAAGTTTCATGATCAGAACCTTAGAGCGACTTCAGTTGACTTGGCGAGTTCGACCCACCCAATACGGCGCGCGCAAGTCTTTTTTTAGGATCTTGCCCGACGGATTGCGCGGCAAAGCCTCAATCCAATCAACCGACTTTGGGCACTTAAAACTCGCCAGGCTGATTTTGGCAAACGCAATGATCTCGTCCTCGGTAACTACGACATCTTTTTTGCGCACCACAATGGCTTTAGGTACCTCGCCCCACTTATCGTCGGGCACACCAATGACCGCAACGTCGGCGATGGACGGGTGCGCCATCAACACGTTTTCGACTTCGGCTGGATAAATGTTTTCGCCACCCGAAACAATCATGTCTTTCACGCGGTCATATATATAGAGATACCCATCGGCATCAAGATAGCCAGCATCGCCGCTTCTGAACCAACCTCCATCCACAATCGACTTCGCTGTTTCTTCTGGCATGTTCCAATACCCGAGCATGATCTGCGGACCCTTGACCCATATCTCGCCCACTTCGCCAACTGCTTTGTCGTGATGTGTTTCATCATCAACAATGCGCAGCTGCATCCCTGGCACAGGCTTGCCACATGAGCGCAACCGATGCTTGTTTGGTCCTTCAAGGTCATGATCTTCTGGCATCAACAATGTCGTTGCACCAGTTGTCTCGGTGAGTCCATACACCTGCATGAAATCTGTTTTAAATGCTCTAATCGACGATGCAAGTACTTCGTCTGAGATTGGTGATGCCCCGTACAAAATAAGTTTGAGACTCGAAAAATCTGCTTTGTCCAAATCGGGAACCATCAACATGAATTGCAATAATGCGGGAACGACGAATCCATGCGTGATGCGTTCTTCACCGATTAATTTCACAAGTTCGACTGGATTGACGTCGCGCACGATTACCGAACAGGCTCCAACAAATTGACCCGCAGTAGCCCAACCACCACCACCGATATGAAACAACGGCATCGCCACCATGCTGATGGTTTGCGGAGTCAGTTTCCAGATGTCTTTTGCAGTTGGCATCAGCGCAAAAAAGTTATTGTTTGTGAGCATCACACCTTTTGGACGTCCGGTCGTGCCGCTTGAGTACAGCTGAAATGCGACATCTTCGTGACTTGCCTCGACGCCCGGGTCTTCATCTTTTCCACTTGCGACAAACGAGTCGTACGACTGATATTTGGCATGGCCACCGATCACAACAATCGTCTTTACCGACACAAGTTCGTCGACAATTGCATCCAGGATGGGCACAAAATCTGGGCCGACAATAAGTACTTTGGCTGCTGCATCATTGACGATGTACAAGACCTCTGGTCCTACAAGGCGCCAATTAACATCGACGCTCACTGCATTGAGCAGCGCACATCCGTAGAGCACTTCAAAATGTTCGATCGAGTTTTTATCAAGAAAAGCCACTCGATCTTGCACGCCAACACCGGCTGTTCGCAATGCCTGCGACATCTGACAAGCACGGTGGTACAACTGATGCCACGATTGCTTTTTCGTTCCCTGAATTAGCGCAGTACGGGTTCCAAATTCTGCACTATGACTGCGCACGATGTCGGCCAAATTATTGATGTCATTCGCCATAACCAAAAACTAGCAACACTGCAAATGCAGCACAAATACGCATCAAACTGTTTTTACTTGTACATCATGTATCTTTGTGCGCAGAGAAGCAGCCTTGTGACCACGACCTCCACTCACCCTTCGTCTGAAGGTGTCCAACTTGCGGTCTACGACTACGCGCCCGAGTCGACCAAACAGCCAGTATTGCTCTCACACGCAACCGGGTTTCACGGCCGAGTGTTTGACCCGGTAGCCGATTACTTGCACGCTTCACATCACTGCTACTCATTTGATTACCGCGGTCATGGCGACTCGAGTTTGCCTCAAGACTGGAAAGCACATTGGACTGCTTACGGCGATGATGCGCTTGCAGTTGCCCGCGTAATTGCTGCAGCCAAGACGTCGACAGCAACATCAATCATTGGCGCTGGACACTCGATGGGTGGAGCAGCGCTTGTGATGGCCGCACTTCGCGAGCCAGAACTGTTTCGCGCGCTCGTGCTCTACGAGCCGATCATTTTTCCACCCCAAGCACGAGTTGGCTCATCCGACACAGGTATTCCAAGCCCACTTGCCGATGGTGCCCGCCGTCGGCGCAGCACATTTGCATCATTTGACGATGCGCTTACCAACTATGCATCCAAACCACCGCTCAACATTGCACATCCCGATGCCCTGCGTGCGTATGTGATGCATGGATTCCAATCACAGCCAGATAACAGTGTTGTCATTAAATGCTCACCAGAACATGAGGCCCGCACCTATGAGATGGGCGCAATTCACGAAACCTGGAACGACCTGCCCAAACTGCGGGTGCCCGTGTGGCTAGTTTCGGGAGAAGTGATTCCACATACTCCAGGCGCAATTGCCGCCCTCATTGCCAATGAAATACCTGGCTCAACACTTGTGCAATGGAACGACCTTGGACACTTTGGTCCGATGCAAGATCCGCAACGATTTGCGCAATTCATCACACAGGTAGATGAGGCAACCAAATGACGGAAGTATTTTCGCTTCCAGAAACATTGTCGCCATCGGGAACAGGCACATTTCAAAATTGCCCCTTGCAATTTCGATTTCAGAACATTCAAAAACTTCCACAACCTCCGGGCGCCGCAGCAGTAAAAGGAAACGTTGTGCATCGCGCGCTCGAGCTGCTTTTCCAACTCGATGCTCCACTTCGCACACAGAAGGCAGCGCACGACTTTTTAGCAACAGCCAAAACCGAATTTGAACCGACATACGACATCACTGGCCTCAACCTGACAGCCGACCAAGCCGCCAAGTTTTGGGCCGACTGCACCACACTCGTCGACAGTTACTTGCGCATGGAAGACCCAACGACCATCAATGCCATCAATACCGAAATGTGGGTGACTGCCCCCCTCGCCAAAGTTTCGTTACGGGGCATTATTGATCGCATCGAACGTGATGCGGATGGCGGGTTGATCATCAGCGACTACAAGACGGGTAAGGCGCCGCGCGACATTGATGTTGAGGGCAAGATGATGCAATTACAGATGTACGCATACATGTTGCGCGAGATGCAAGGCGTGTTACCAACATCGCTGCAGTTGCTGTACATCAAAGACGGTATTCGACATACACGTACGCCAACCGAGCAGTCGATGCGTTTTGTGCATACACGCACCACTGCTTTGTTTAATGCCATCGAAAAATCGTGTGCCACTGCATTCTTTCCCACCAAAAAAAGTGGTCTGTGTAACTTTTGCAATTTCAAACCATGGTGCCCAGAGTTTGGTGGAGACCCATCCAAGGCCGCGATCGAAGCACCACTCAAATATCCAAGGCCGACTGTATGAATACTGATGAAAACACCAACAACAATGCGCCACGCAAACTGTTGCATCTGCGCATGGATGCAGCGGTCGACAACGCACTCGAACACATCCGCGACAACAAAATTGTCATAGTCATCTTCTCGATCGCCAGTGCTGTCGGCGACTTTGGCTTGTTGTGGCACATCATTGGGCTCGTACGTGCAATTGGCAGTGTTGACCGACTGAAACAAGCACTTATCTTTTCAATTCTCATCGGGCTCGAAAGCCTGATTCTCAATCAGGGCATCAAGCGCCTCTTTAGGCGCTCTCGCCCAACCGAAAAAGGAGACACACGGTTTGCATTGCGCAAGCCGCGCACGTCGAGTTTCCCTAGCGGGCACTCATCATCGGCATTTTTCTCAGCACTCGTGCTCACGTATTTCACCACGTGGCCATGGTGGTTGTTGTTTTATGTGTTTGCTCTCATCATCGCAACAAGCCGTGTTGGTGTGCGCATCCACCAT
>CAZHIN010000059.1:0-9670 GCA_964532575.1 uncultured Acidimicrobium sp. | reverse complement strand
AAGCCCGGGGCCTTTTCATATCCCGAGCGAAAGCCCGGGGCCTTTTCATATCCCGGGCGAAAGCCCGGGGCCTTTTCATATCCCGAGCGAAAGCCCGGGGCCTTTTCATATCCCGAGCGAAAGCCCGGGGTCTTTTCATTTCCCCTATTGAGATTTAGCCCCCGGTGGCTTTGGCCAACGTGCCGAGGTACAGCTTGATCACATTTGGATCTTCGAGCAAGGTGCGACCAGTACCGGTGTATGCATTACGGCCTTGATCGAGCACGTATCCCCTGTCAACAACTTGCAGACATCGGCGCGCATTTTGTTCAACCATCAGAATGGCGATTCCTTCTGCGTTGATCCGTTTACATTGAATAAATACTTCATCTTGTAAAACAGGAGATAAACCTGCCGAAGGTTCATCCAACAACAATAATTTCGGCTCCATCATCAGTGCACGGCCCATCGCGACCATCTGACGCTCACCACCAGAAAGCGAACCTGCCTTCTGAGAGGCGCGCTGACCAAGCTTCGGAAACAACGTTGTTACATATTCAAAACGCTCATCAAAAACTTCTGGCTTGATGAAACAACCCATTTCAAGATTTTCTGCAACAGTCAAACTTTGAAACACGTTTTGTGTCTGAGGTACATATCCGACTCCACGTTCAACGAGTTGGTGTGCCTGCAGACCAGTGATGTCTTCATTTAAAAACTTCGTCGATCCAGAGCGCACGCCACATTGACCAAGGATCGCCTTCAAAACGGTAGATTTTCCTGCACCATTAGGACCGATGACACCAACAAACTCACCTTTGCCGACTTCGATGTTGCAACCATTCAAGATATTGACTTCAGGTATATATCCAGCCACCAACTCTTCAACAACGAGTACGCGTTCGTCACTCATGACTTTTCCTCCATCAGCGATTTACCCTGGTGGCTGCCGAAATACGCTTCAATCACTGCCGGGTTCGCGGAAATTTGCGCAGGTGTACCCTCGGCAATGACACGACCTTCGGCCATGACGATAACCCAGTCAGAGACGTCGTTCACCATATCCATATCGTGTTCCACGAACAAAACGGTCATACCGTCATCTCGCAAACCACGAATGTGTTCGAGCAAACTTTGCTTGAGTGCTGGGTTCACACCGGCCATGGGTTCGTCAAGCATCACCAAACGAGGGTTTGTCATTAATGCGCGAGCCATTTCCAGAAGCTTTCTTTGACCACCAGACAATGTTCCTGCGTATTCGCTCCGCATGTGATCAAGTTTGAAGCGCTTGAGCAACTCATCGGCGCGTTGTTCAATGATTTGTTCTTGCTTTCTCCAACGAAATGGCAGAAGACCGTTCCACCATTTTTCACCAACTTGATGTGTAGCACCGAGTTTCATGTTCTCAATAACCGACATTTTGGTCAGGCTTTTTGTCAACTGGAAGGTACGGATCATTCCCATGGCTGCAGTTTTGTGTGCGACAACCTTTTCCATGCTTCGACCATCAAAACGCCACTCGCCAGTATCAGGAGTATCGAAACCAGTCAGCAAGTTGAACAATGTGGTTTTTCCAGCGCCATTAGGTCCGATGAGTGCTGTAATTGAACCACGCTGAATTTCGATGTGATCCACATCCACAGCAACTACGCCACCGAAATGTTTTTGAATTTTGTCAGCCATCAACATGGGATCTGGCTTCGCAGCACCTGGAGACGGGGTTACGGACGACAGAGCAGCAACCGCGCGCTCCTGTGCATCCGAAATCTTCTGTTCAGCGGGCATCGAGCGCCATCTCTTTGCGATTGCCAAAAATGCCTTGCGGCCGGAACGTCATCAGAAGCATCAGACCAACACCGATGAGCATGTAATTAATTGCGCCAACTTGGATCTTTTGCATGACGGTTACTCCGAAAATCTTGAGCGGTTGATCCTTTGTGAGTTCGCGTAGGAAGTTGTCGCTGAAAACAAATATCCCCCAAAACAACATAGATCCAACAATTGATCCAGAGACCTTGGCTACACCACCAAGCACGAGTGCGGTCAAGATATAAAACGTCACGTCACGGCTGTAATTGTCTGGCTGCACCGATCCGCGATCAAGGGCAAACACCACACCACTAAACATTCCGATGAGTCCACCGATCATCAGCGATTGCATCTTGTAGCTGTAGACACTCTTGCCAAGGCTGCGCACAGCGTCTTCATCTTCCCTAATCGCTTTAACCACACGTCCCCAAGGACTCCGCATCAACATAAATACAAGCGTCGCGAATATCCCGACTAGTGCCCAGCCAACAAGAAGCGTCCACACCGTGTAACCGCTGTACTGGAAAGGTTTGATTCCGTATTGACCACCTGGATCAAATGGACTTAACTCTCGAAACTGAATACTAAATCCATTAATGCCGTCGCTGCCGCCAAAATACTGCTTGAAGCGCACAGATCGAACGATCAATCGAACCATCTCTGCCATCGCGATAGTGACGATCGCCAAATAATCGGCGCGCAATCGGAGAGTTGGAATTCCAACGAGCAGTGCAAGAATTATCACGAACGCCATACCGATCGGCAAGCCCCACCACATTCCAATTCCAAAATACTTGCTTGTCATTCCGATGCCGTAAGCACCACAAGCCATAAATGCCGCTTGTCCAAAGTTGAGCAAACCGGTGTATCCAAACTGCACGTTAAGACCAATTGCTGCAAGCGCAAAATATGCAGCATCAACGCCTGTCAGTGCCTTACACGTGTTTTGAATGATGTTTATCCAGTCCATAAATCAGCCCACTCTCTGCTTGCGGCCAAGAATTCCTTGTGGACGCACAACCAGCACGATGATCAAGATCAGGAGTGCGGGAGCGTTCTTGAGTTCGGCTGGTACAACGAGCGAAGCCATCTCGACAAAAATACCAACCAAGACGCCACCAACAAGCGCCCCGAAAGCGGATCCGAGGCCACCTAACGTAATTGCAGCAAACATCAAAAAAACTAAACGCGAACCCATTTCGAAACCAACTTGCTCATCGAGACCTCGAAAAATCCCTCCAAGAGCTGCAAGCGCGCCACCTGCAAACCAAACTATTCGAATGATTCTCTGAGTATCGATACCAGTAGACGAAGCCAATGATGGGTTGTCTGACACCGCACGAATAGCTTTACCCGTACGAGATTTCTGAATGAACAGCGCAACTGCGACAAGAACCAATAAAGACAGGATTGCAGTCGTTAAATCGCGCGGAGTAATGGAAGTCGGTCCAAGACGCATCACTGTTTGTGCGCTGTAATCATTGAGTGGTTTAGTTCTTCCACCAAACTGATACAGATACATGTTGCGCAGCACGATCGATAATCCGACCGACACGACCAATTGCGAAATAAGACCAACACCACGTCTGCGCAACTTTCCAAAAATGAACACATTCATCGAAAGTCCGAATAACCCACCGAGCACAACGACTATGGGTGCCGAAATGAGTAACGGAATACCCATGGTCACGTTTAACAAGAATGCCATCAAGCCGCCGAATGTCACCATCTCACCATGAGCGAAGTTTGTGAGGCCAGTAGTCCCGAAAATAAGCGAGAGCCCGACAGCACACATCGCAATGACAAGACCGAGTCGGAGCCCGTCTGCTCCACGTTGAATTACTCGATCAACAAGCGTTTGGCTCGACGTATTAGATGAGCCGGTGAAAAAAGTTGCTCGTTTTACTGAAGTGGTGAAATCATCTTTCTTGATGTTCGCTACAGCCTTCGCTTCGTCGATCATGGAAAAGCCATCTGGCAGCGTTGCGATATCCAATGTCACGACATAGTCATCACGACTGGCAACCGGAAATGTAATTAAGCCCATCGCGTCTGTGACGCCCGTACCGATAACAGTTCCAGTAAGCGAAGTGACCGTGATGCTCACGCCTGCAACTGGTTGCTTCTTCGAAACTCCAGCCTCAACCGTCTGATTTTGTACAGAGGCGATAATTGAAAGGCCGTCATCTGCCAACACAGGATGCGACGCTGTGCCAAACATGATCAATGATCCAACGACGACAGCGCACGCGCGAACAATGCGCCAAGATCGCTTCGCCCCATCGCTGTTCTTCACGAAATTCCCCTCAAGATCAAGTTCCTCAAGTCAATCACATCAGGATGACACTTGAGCATTTACCCGAGCGGATAGCCCTAAACGAAGCGCCGAGATCCAAACGGCAACTGCCAGCGCCACATGCATTGACACCAACTGGGCAGGAACTCCAGAAAAATATTGCAAATAACCAAGTGCGCCCTGAGCAACTGCGGTTACCAAAAAGATCTCTAGCGGGCGTCCAATTTGCAGCCATTCTGCAGGTGCACGTTTGATTCGCATAAATAGATACAGCGTCAGTCCTATACATAACAGCACCGTTGCACTGTGCACACGAGTGATAGCGGTCATCTCAAAAGACATCCGAATCGCATGCTCATCCCCCGCATGCGGACCAGTGCCGGTGACCAAGGTTCCAAGCACAATTGCTAAGCCACACAGCGCGACCACGCCTTGAACAGCATGCCGGGTCGTGACGGTCAAGGAATCAGGTGGATTCAATGCATTCGGCTTTGTTGGACGGGCTGTATCTACAAGTACAACCGCTGTAGTCACCAACACCATCGAGACGAGGAAGTGAGCCATATTTGACCAAGGATTGAGCCCCGTCAAGACCACCACGGCCCCCAACATGACCTGAGCAAGCACCCCGATAACTAGTCCACTCGAAAGCCAGATCAAGGACCTGCGGCGTGGTTGAACGAAGAAGGCACCAAACACGGCTGCAATAACTGCCGCGCTCACGGCGCCGGTGAACAAACGGTTGATCTGCTCAATTGCCGAGTGACCAGTCGACACATCGACAAATTTGGTCTGGCTACACCCCGGCCAGTCCACGCAACCAAGACCAGACCCAGTCAGCCGCACCAGGGCTCCACTGACCACAATTGCGCACAAAAAGCCAAGAGATACCCGTGTAATCAGCAAAAACGAGTTTTGCGTCATTGTGGGGCGTTGCACCCCAACGACTCTACCGACGAGTCTCTCACGACCTGTAGGTCACTCATTGTGGGCACTGAGGCACATTTTGTGGATTGTGAGCCTTTTTGACCACGCTAAGTGGTGAGCCAAATATTATCTGTGGTTTTTTACTCAAGTTTGCTCTGTTCTGACCGATCCCTAATGCGGAACTCACACCGCAAGCAATTTCAGGGAGCACAACATGAACAGCAATCAACTTCGCAAGATCATCGCCATAGGCGCATTGTCGACAACGTTTGGCATCGCAGTGATTTCGATCAGTACTACATCTGCCTCAGCATCACCCGTCGTGTCGGCCTCGGTTGTTCAACTTCCCCAGTTTGGCGACAGTGGTCCAGAAGTTGTCCGATTGCAAGAAGCGATTATGGCGCGTGGCTTCAGCATCAAGGGCGGAGTGACTGGCCAATATTCAGATGCAACACGATCTGCTGTGAAGTCGTTGCAAAAAGTTGCTGGCTTTAAGGCAACGGGCACGCTCGATGAAAAGACTGCAAAGTTTTTAGGTCTTGTTGACGTTGTCGCTCTCAGTGCATCGTCACTGCCAGCAGTTGGCTCGACAGGAGATGCAGTTTGGTCGGTGCAGCAAGCACTGATCAACAGTGGATTTGCAGTCAAGGGCGGCGCCGATGGCAAGTTTGGGTTGGCTACTTCGATTGCACTCGGCAAGTTTCAGTCAGCAAAGGGTCTCGCCGTAACCAAGGTGGTTGACGAACCAACAGCAATTGCACTCGGCATGTTGAGTGCTCCAAAAGTTGTCGTGGCCGCCGCAGCCAAAACTGTTACTGCCGCCGCCGCATCAACAAAGTTTCCAAAACTGGGTGACCGCAGCGATGCAGTCAAAGCAATTCAAACAGTGTTGATCAATGATGTCATTGGTCTTGTTGGTGGCGCCGATGGTCGTTTTGGTGCTGGCACATCAGCGGCGATTGCCGAATACCAGAGGCGCCGTGGCTTGAGCATCACGGGCACAATGGACGACCCAACAAATGCCGCAATGTTTAGCGCTCCAGCTCCTACTCCTACTCCAGCTCCAGCTCCAGCTCCAGCAGCCGCACCGGTGTCAACCACTGCTGGCGCAATGACATTTGAGACATTGCCAGCACGTGGTCAGTCTGGTGAATTGGTGCGTGCATTGCAAAATGCACTCATCGCCAACGGCACTGAAGTGAAGGGCGGCGCTGATGGTGTTTTTGGTGTTGCAACGACCGTTGCTCTTGGAAACTTTCAGGCAGCACGTGCTCTTAACCAGACCAAGGTGCTCGATGTCAACACCGCTGTTGCGCTCGCATTAATTCCAAGTCTTGAGTCGCTCGGTTTGCCAACACTGCAGGTGTTTCCAATGCAAGGACGTTGTGGATTTGTTGACACATGGGGCCAGGCTCGCTCTGAAGGCCGCTCGCACGAAGGCACCGACGTCATGGGCGCACGCGGATTGGCTCTGTATGCAACGAACGACGGTGTGATCAGCAAAGTTTCAACTGGTGGTCGACTAGGTGGCAATGCGATTTATCTGAAACTTGCTAATGGCACGTACTTTTATTACGCACACCTTGACAGCTTTGCTCCTGGCATGGCAGCAGGTGTGCCGGTCAAGGCCGGTCAGATTATTGGCTTCGTAGGTTCAACAGGCGATGCTGGCACTCCACACTTGCACTTCGAAGTGCATCCATTTGGTGGTGCCGCAGTTAATCCATACGCAATTCTCAAGGCAGCTGATGCTTGCAACGTAACGGACGTGCTCCCACAACCGTAAGCAGCAAGACAGGCAGTCTCGAAGGGTGAGGCGGTGACGATGTGAGAACCATCATCGTCTCACCCAAATAAGTTGAAATTCTCTTCTCGTATTATCGAGTTCGATCAGCTTCCGACAGGTGTTCGAGATCACTGAGATTCTCTAAGCTAAACGTGTATCCGTCACCGAGTTTGATCGCCTTGATTGTTGTCATTGATGCATGCCCGATTACAAATCGCTCCCACTCCCATGGCGTTGGCTCAAGACCTAACAGATGACAAATGATGACACTGTTCGTGCCCGCATGCGCCACAAATACAAAGCTGGTTTCAGGTTCATCAATATCCCACACTGGCAAAGCCGTTGGCTGACGTCGCACACCATGTCGTGCCAAAAAATCGGTACAGCCCGCTCTGATACGCGCAACAAACTCGCTTACTGGCTCTCCCCCAGAAAGACCTGACCAACGGTCCCCTGCATTTGATTGCGCATCATCGTTATACGCCTTGATGGTGACTTCGACAGGTTGTCCGTGCCAGGCGGGTTCGCGAATCTCTTCAAGCCACGGCTCAATCACCTGTGGTCGAGCATGATGTTTCAAGAACGGGGCTGCCGTCTGACATGCACGCAGCAACGGACTCACGAACACGTGATCGAAGCGGTCGTCTTTGAGGCGTTCACCCAAGATGTCGGCCTGCCGAAAACCAAGTTCTGACAGAGGAGGGTTGACAACGCTCAAACCATCTTTGACCCATTGCGGCTGGGCGTGCCGAATCAACACAAACTCCATGCGCTTAATCTAGTTGGTACTACCCAGCGGTTGTGGCTGGCGCAACACTATTCACCTTGCATTCACTCAGTGTCGCGGTCACTAGTGCTTCAAATTGTGCATCCGACAGTGCACCATTCTTTTGCGCATCATCCGTCAACAAGGTTCCAACACACAATGCCTGATCAGGATTGAGAGTCAAATCAAAACGCTCTGCAACAAAGTATGCGTACGATCGCAAGGCGCTCTCTTCATTGTCAAAACCCGTATTTAGATCTGGTTGGGGCTCAACATCGATGGACGGGCTTGGCAAATTAATCTCGTCCCCTGGAGCAGCATTTATTCCGGTTCCTAAGTCGACTTTGCAGGAATCGGATATGAACGAACGCACGCTTGACAACGCCTCAACGTTGTCGTTGCGTGTCAGATCATCAAGTGCCGCCAACACCGCAGCGTCACTCACACCAATAGTGCCTTCCCAGTACACATTTTGCAGCGCAATAGATACTGCGTGATACGAGCGTTCTACTTGAGCAAATTGGTCGACCAGGTCAGGTGGAGCAACTTCGCCGATGGTGGCTAACGACGACAACAGCACCGCAAACATACTTTGTAATTGCCGAGCCGAAACATCAGTCAGCGCTGCAATCGCCGTATCCACCGCCACTAACGAGCTTTCTAAATCGGGCGCTCTGCTACACACGGCACTCGTTTCACTCGATTGCGAACAACCCGACGCCACCAAAAATAGTGCAACAACGAGCGCCTTTCTGACCGATCTGAATTGCATCACGCTCCGAGATTACTTTGTGTGCTCGTCACCCATGTTTCATATTGTTTGGCGTAACGCCCATCTTTTGCGATCAGATGCTCGTGCGAACCGTCCTCAATGATGCGACCATTCTCGAGCAAGATCACACGCTCGGCGCGAGCAGCAGTAGAAAGCCGATGCGCAATCGAAACCGTTGTTCTACCCTGAGCAAGTTTGCCGAGGGCTTTTGAGATGCGTACTTCCGTAAGCGCATCTACCGACGATGTCGCTTCATCCAAAATGAGTACGTCTGGTCGAACCACGGCGGCTCGCACGAGCGCGATCAACTGACGCTCGCCCGCTGAAAGCGAGCCACCACGCTGGCCTACATGGGTGTCGATGCCATTGGGCAACGACTCGAGCCAATCATCAATCTCAAGATCTCTACAGACATCTTGAAGATCTTGATTTGAGGCATCAGGGGCCGCGAAACGCAAGTTGTACGCAATGGTGTCAGCAAACAAAAACGGTTCTTGTGGAACCACGATCAATCTGCGCCTCAGATCAGCATTATCCACACGATGCAAAGCAACTCCGCCCAACATCACCGTGCCAACCGTTGGATCAGCGAGCCGAGCAATCAGCCGCGCAAGTGTGGTCTTACCCGAACCTGATGGACCGACGAGTGCAATGTGCTGACCTCCGGGCACGTGCAGGTTAATTGCGCTCAACACAGGCGTGTCGTCATCAACTTCGTCTAGTCGAGAACCATAGGTAAAACTTACGTCCACGAAATCAATCGAGAGCACACCGTGTGGCAACACAATCGGCATCGTCGGCTGCGGCGGACCGATTGGCGTATCCAACACGCCAAGCACTCGACGCAAACTTGCAACCGCACTTTGGGTTTGGTCAATAACTTCTGTAAATTCAGCAATCGGCTCCAAGAATCGATAGGTCAAGAAAACAAAACCGACCAACGCTCCGGCTGTCATTCCGCCAGCAGGCCCTATCAACAGTCCAGCCCCAACCACGGCCATCACGGTGAATACAGCAAAAACCTCTCCCGACGGAAAAAGGAAAGCGCCAATTATTCCGGCACGAATGTTGCTGTCTCCCCTGTTTCGCACATCCTGAGCGACTGAGTCGATCATTGAATCGGTTGCGTCATATGCTCGCAGTGTCTCGGCGCCCGACACCATCTCACTAAACACTCCGAGTAATTGTGCGTTGCGCTCACGTGAAATGTTGTGAGCGGCAACCAAGCGTGATTGCACGAGTCGCAACACAAGTACGAGCGGAGCAGACACGCACAGTGCCACCAGTGTCAACCGCCAGTCATACGCCAACATCACACTGGCAACTGCAACCATT
>CAZHIN010000058.1:0-9732 GCA_964532575.1 uncultured Acidimicrobium sp. | reverse complement strand
GCTTTGTACATCAACGGCTGTGTGTAACTCGGATCATCGCCTTCGTTGTGACCATGGCGGCGGTAACACACCAAATCGATCACTACATCTTTATGGAACTTCTGGCGATATTCAAACGCAAGTTTTGCTACTCGTACACATGCCTCTGGGTCGTCGCCGTTGACATGGAAAATTGGGGCTTGCACCGTTTTGGCCACGTCGCTTGGATACTGCGACGAACGTGCGTATTGCGGCGAAGTAGTAAAACCAATTTGATTATTAACAATGAGATGCACCGTGCCACCAACGCGATAACCACTGGTGTCGCTCATCGCTAAGCACTCAGCAACAACACCTTGACCCGCAAATGCAGCATCTCCGTGAATAAGTAATGGCAGCACGCTGTATGCAAGTGGCGGATCAATTCGATCTTGAGCAGCGCGCACCATACCGAGCACAATTGAGTCAACAGTTTCGAGATGGCTTGGGTTTGCAGACAACTCGAGAGGCAGTGTTGCGCCCGACGGAGACACGAATGTGCCGGTTGCACCGAGGTGATATTTGACGTCTCCAGAACCTTGCACCGACGAAGGATCGATGTAATCCTCGAACTCGTCAAACAGTTCTTGATAGTTCTTGCCAATCACATTGGTCAGCACGTTGAGACGACCTCTGTGCATCATGCCAAGTACCGCGCCATCGAGTTTTGCATCGGCAGCACCAGACAAGATCGCGTCAAGAATTGGAATTGCAGATTCTGCACCTTCCAAACCAAATCGCTTCGCGCCAACATACTTTGTTGCCAAGAAACGTTCAAGAGATTCTGCAGCATTCAGGCGCTCGAGCAGTCGTTTCTTGTCAACTTTGGTGTGGCCGCGAATTTCGCCTTCCATTCGCTCCTGAATCCACTTTTGTTCCTCAGTGTTTTGAATATGCATGTACTCAACACCAATAGTGCGGCAGTATGCATCGCGCAACACACCCAGCAAGTCGCCAAGTGTCGACTTGCGCACGCCACCAACGCCACCTGTCAAAAATTCACGATCCAAATCCCAAATCGTCAAACCGTATGTTGCAGGGTCAAGTTCGCGTGGCATCACTGGCTCTTGCCAACGAAGTGGATCGAGATCAGCAATCAGGTGACCACGCACGCGATGTACACGAATGAGAGTTGCTACCTGCATTTGCTTGTCGAGCATTGCATCTTCGCTGTCAATCAAATTTGAATCTTGGTGCCATTCGACCGCCTGATACGGAACACCAAGACTGCGAAACACATCGGCATAGAAGTTGTGCTCACCGATCAATAACTCATTGACATACTTTAAAAACATGCCGCTTTCGGCGCCCTGAATAATGCGATGGTCATACGTGCTCGTGATCGTCACAACTTTTGAAATACCAAGCCGCACAATGGTGCGCTCGTCAGAACCCTGAAACTCGGCTGGATAATCAATTGATCCAACACCCACGATGACGCCTTGACCAGGCATGAGTCGTGGCACCGACTGCACGGTGCCAATTGTGCCGGGGTTGGTGAGACTGACGTTCGCCCCAGCAAAGTCGTCGGCCGTCAATTTGTTTGCGCGAACTTTGCGAATGACGTCGTCATACGCAAACAAGAAGCCTGCAAAGTCGAGAGTGTCGGCGTGTCGAAGCACGGGCACCACCAACGAACGCTGACCATTGCCCTTGTCGACATCAACAGCAAGACCGATGTTGACGTGCGAGCGCTTTTGCAATTGTGCTTTTCCATCGGCATCGGTGGCATACGAATTTTTCATGTTGGGTACAGAGTCGGCAATGGCACGCACCACCGCGTATGCGATCAGGTGCGTGAAACTCACTTTGCCCTGACCGGTACGACCGCGATAGTTGTTGATGACCTTGCGATTGACCTCCAGCAATTTGGCTGGAACATTGCGGAAGCTTGTTGCGGTTGGCACCGACAAACTGCGCTCCATGTTGGTCGCGATTGCTGCAGGTACTCCGCGCAATGGCTCAGGAGACGGGTCGGCCAAAATTTCGGTGGGAGCAATCGTGCGCGGTGCTGGCGGCTCTACCCCAGGCGAAGTTGCAACAGGTTTGGCAGGCTGAACAAGTTTTCCATCTACATCTTCGGGTGGCAATAACAGTGGGCGTAAAATTTCGGCGGTGTTGTCAATACGCGGTGCACCCGCTGGACGAAAATCGCTAAAAAACTCTTGCCACGTTGCACCGACAGACGCGGGGTCGTTGCGGTACTGCTCATACATCTCTTCGACGAGCCAAGAATTGGCGCCAAATTCCTCGGGTTGAGGGCGGTCAAGCATCGTGGTCATTCTACTCGTCGATGCTTGCGCGACAAGGTGTACACCCGTGCGACATGGTGTGACTAAGTACATCTCCCCATTGCAATGAGGTCTATCAATACCCTGCGCGCAGACCGTTATTATGTTTCAATGAATCGATTTGCTAAAAGTTCACTTGCGTTGATGCCTGTTCTTGCTCTCGTTGTTGCACTTGGGGCTTGCTCAAGCTCATCATCTGCGCCAGCAGAAACATTGCCAGCCACCACCGATCTTGAAGTTCACGCCATTTCCGGTCTCAAGTTCGACAAAACAAGTTACGAAGTCGCTGCCGGAGATATTGCAATTGGATACGTCAATGATGACACCATTCGCCACACCCTCATTGTCGCGAAGGACGGAACGAAGGTCAGTGGTTTTGAACTCAAGGTCAATAAAAAGGGCGCGATTGATAGCGGCTCAGTGACACTTGCTGCCGGCAACTATGTATTGCTCTGCACCGTGCCTGGCCATCAAAATATGAAAGCCGATCTCACCGTTAAGTGAGACCGGCTTTCTTGAGTACTGAAAATAACTAAACGTTTACTTACCGAGCAAGACCTCGGAAAGAATCCACAACACCAACCACAACACTCCTGAAGTGATGAGCGCGTTCTTGTGGCTCTCATACATCCACAACATCTTGTTGCCGGCCTTGATGCCACCAAAGATGCCAATTGCATTGAGCTCGAGCAGTGCGGTAATCACAATTGCGATGGTGAAGAACATCCGTGCATTACTGCTCGTTGCATCACCAAATGCGCCGCTGTAAAAGTGTGCAGATCCAACCATGAAGAACAACATCGACACCGAGAAGATCATGTTTTGACGTGAAGCCAAGAGAGCTTTGCGTCCGGCAGTTGGGGCATCGGCATTTGCTTCGCCGCCACCCAACACGTTGACAACGTTTGCCAGCACAACTTTTTGGTTTTTCCATATAATCATCCAGACGTTGGCAGCCATCAAGATGCCGAGCACCATGCCGACCGAAATTGCGACGTCGTGGCCATTGCCCGAAGCCGAACCATTCATGAAGTTGTTCCAGTAATCCTTCTGGCCAGTAATCAACAAACCAGTCGCAAGGGTTGCAATTGCAGCCCAACGAAACCACCACAGTGCGCGACGTGCAATCTTGTCGATCGTGATGTTGCGTGCTTTGCCCTCGTCGCCGTAAGCGGCCAAACCTGGTACTTGCACCAAGTTGAAGTAGTACAGCAAACCAATCCATGCAATGCCGACGAGAATGTGCAGCCAACGGAAGCCGAAGCTATAGAGATAGTCCTGCGATAGAAGTTCCATAGTAAATATTCCCCTTTGAGGTGTGTCTGTAAACGGAAAAAACTCTCTCCCGAACAGTTTCCAAACTAGCACCGCCCCACTGTCCGGTGTTGCCACTAGTTTGTAGTGCGTCATGGCTGCTGAATTTATTTACACCTGTTACAAACTGGCTCGGTTTTATCCCCCAGACCGCACTGTGCTCGAGGACATTTCGCTGTCTTTTTACCCTGGCGCAAAAATCGGCGTTATCGGATCTAATGGCAGCGGTAAATCGAGCCTGTTGCGGATCATGGCCGGCACCGATGATGGGTACACCGGCGAGGCACGACTCACCCCCGGCTTCAGCGTGGGGATTTTGGAACAAGAACCAAAACTCGACCCAGCAAAAGACGTGCTCGGCAATGTGATGGACGGTGTTGCACCAATTCGCGACCTGCTCGCGCGATACGAAGAAGTGACTGCAATGTGGGGTGAGCCAGACGCCGACTTTGACAAAGTTGGCGCACTGCAGGCTGATCTTGAAGCAAAAATTCAGGCAGCCGACGCATGGGCCCTCGAGCGCAACGTCGAAATTGCAATGGATGCATTGCGCTGCCCGCCAAACGATGCTGATGTCACCAAACTTTCAGGAGGAGAACGACGTCGTGTCGCGCTCTGTCGCTTGTTGCTCAGCCGACCCGATTTGTTGCTCTTGGACGAACCAACCAACCATCTAGACGCCGAGAGCGTTGATTGGCTCGAGCGTTTTTTGCAGGAATACCCCGGCACTGTCGTGGCCATTACCCACGACCGCTACTTTCTTGACAATGTAGCCAAGTGGATTCTGGAACTCGACCGTGGACGCGGCATTCCATTTTCGGGCAACTACACCAGTTGGCTCGAACAAAAACAAGAACGACTTGGTCGCGAAGAAAAATCTAACGACGCACGCAAGCGCACACTGCAACGCGAACTCGAGTGGGTGCGCATGGCACCAAAGGCTCGTCAATCAAAAGGCAAGGCGCGTCTCGCTGCATACGACAAGTTGCACGCCGAAGCACAAGCAGCCGACAGTGGTCCTGACAAACTCGAAATCGCAATTCCTGCTGGTCCACGCTTGGGCGGCACCGTGATTGAAGTTAAAGATCTCAGCAAAGGTTTCGGAGATCGATTGCTGATCGAAAATCTTTCGTTCTCACTTCCGCCTGCTGGCATCGTTGGCATCATCGGACCAAACGGTGCAGGTAAAACAACATTGTTCAACATGCTGAGCGGCCAAGAAGCACCCGACTCGGGCACAATCACTATTGGCGACACCGTACAAATGAGTTATGTCGATCAAAGTCGCGACACGCTCAATGCAGATGCGTCGGTATACGAAGAGATCACTGACGGAGCCGAGACACTCAAAGTCGGCGGACGCGAGATTCACGGTCGTGCGTATGTTGCGAGTTTCAACTTCAAGGGTTCCGACCAGCAAAAGCGAGTCGGTGACTTGTCGGGTGGCGAACGCAATCGCGTGCACTTGGCCAAGATGCTCAAGAAGGCTGGCAACTTGTTGCTGCTCGACGAACCGACAAACGATCTCGACGTCGACACGTTGCGTGCGCTTGAGACTGCCCTCGAAGCATTTCCTGGTTGCGTTGTAGTGATTTCTCACGATCGCTGGTTTCTCGACCGCATTGCCACACACGTCTTGGCATTTGAGGGCGACAGCCAAGTGCGTTGGTTTGAAGGCAACTTCACCGACTATGAGGCATGGCGCAAAAAAGAATTGGGCGGCGCAGCAGATCAGCCACGTCGAATCAAGTACAAGCCACTCTCTCGATAGGGCAATACGCTACAAACACTATGAATACTGCTCTGAAGCGCATCCGCATCGTGTGTGCGGTGATATTTGTTGCAGGTATTGCGGGCATCATTGTCACGAGCATTGTCTCTAACAACAATGGCGGCATCATCGGTATTGGGCTGGTCACTTCCATCGCAGCACTCGTACTGCTTACGGCCTCCACCATTGCAACCAACAAGCACATCGACGTGTTCGATGACGTGGCGGCCGAACAACTCGAGCAACAAGTCACAGCACTCATCGCGTCTGGTGCAAACGAGGACACATTGCGCGCAACAATTCGCTCAGCGATTGATCTTGGGCGCAGTATTTCGTGAAGTTCGACGATCACGAACTTGCGCACTATCTAGCCGAAGAAACCGGAAAGCGCCTGCTTGGTGTGCGCGAGCGACTGTACAACGACGGCGCATCCACGTGGTTGGCCAAAGATGTCGGTGATGCTGCAGCACAACGGTTTTTAGACGAAGCCTTTGCCGAGCATCGACCACACGATGCAATTCTTTCCGAAGAGGCGGCAGACGATTCAGATCGTCTCACAGCAGATCGCGTCTGGATCATTGATCCGCTCGATGGCACGCAAGAATATTCAGAGTTCGATCGCGCAGACTGGGCTGTGCACATTGCGTTGTGGGAGCGCAAAGATTCGAGTGGTGCTCCGTCCAATGAGGGCACGCTCACTGCAGGCGCAGTTGCACTTCCCGCTTTCGGCATGGTTCTCTCAACAAGCACACCGCCGCCAACACCACCTCGACACGAAGGCAAACCTCGACTCGTTGTTTCGCGCAATCGCGCCACCGATGCGGCGATCATCGTGGCCCAGGCTCTCGACTGCGAAGTTGCGCGCCTCGGTTCGGCTGGCGCAAAAGCAATGGCCGTGGTCTTGGGCGAAACCGATATTTATGTGCACGAGGGCGGCATGCATCAGTGGGATTCGGCTGCGCCGATGGTGGTTGCTCAGGCTGCCGGCTTGTTTACAAGTCGTATCGACGGAACACCCCTTGTCTATAACTTGCGTGACACTTGGCTCCCCGACTTCATCGTGTGCCAACAACATTTGGCACATCAAGTTGTAGACGCGCTTCGCGCGGGCAGAATTGACAGGTGACTTTTACTCCAGACACCGAATGGGGTGCATTCGACCAAGATGCACCATGGGTATTGCATCTCGACAACATTAAGTGGCAACAGACTGCGGTTGCTTTGCGCGCCGAAGCGCAGCGCGAAGTGCCAGTGCTCACGAAACCAACAAAAATTCCGCCCATTGCCAGACTGATCACGGTGGTTTTTGTCCTCAGCAAAGCGCTCTTGCCCTGGGTGATCAGAAAAAAACGAAACAAGTTTGCAACACCCGAAGCATCTCGAGCATTTATTTCATTGCGCATGCGCAAAGCAGTCGAGCGCCTCGGTTCTACCTACATCAAACTTGGGCAAATTATTTCGAGTGGTGAAGGGTTGTTCCCCGTCGAACTCGTCAATGAATTCAAACTTTGTCGCGACCAAGTTCCACCATTTTCATTTGCAGACGCACAGCGTGTAATCGAACAAGATCTTGGAGCCCGCCTGAGCGATGTTTTCAGCAAATTTGAAACCACCCCACTGGCCGCTGCATCAATTGCTCAGGTGCACTTAGCCACGTTGACAACAGGTGAGGAAGTAGTTGTCAAAGTGCAACGGCCAACTGTTTCGGCACTCGTGCGAAAAGATTTGCGAGTCATGGCGTGGCTTGCACCCCACATGATTGGACGCATCAAGATCAGTGCACTTGCCAACCCGCCTGCATTGGTAGAACTTTTTGCCGAAACCATCGTGGAAGAACTTGACTTTCGCATCGAAGCCGACAACATGCTCGATGTTGCCAAGATGCTGCACGAACTAGACCAAAAGGGTTACATCGTGCCGCGTCCACATCCAAGCCTCGTCGCACGGCGTGTGCTCGTGATGCAACGACTCAGTGGCTTCAAGTTTGACGATGTGGTTGGGATGCACGATGCGGGTATTGACACGGTTTCAGTCATTCGCACAGGAATGATCGCGTTCATGGAAGGCGCGATGATTCACGGCGTCTTCCACGGAGACCTACACGGTGGCAATTTATTTGTAATGAAAGATGGCCGCACCGCATTACTTGACTTTGGCATCGTTGGTCGCCTCACTGGCTCACGTCGCATGGCATTTTTGCGACTGATGCTCAATGCCACAACAAATAATGTTGTTGGGCAAATTGAGGCATTGCGCGATCTAGGTGCCCTTCCCCTCGACACCGATATTCAAGCAGTGATCAAAGATCTCAATTTGGATCAGCCGGTTATCGACCCGACCACGCTGTCAGGCGAAGAACTCGTTAATGAAGTCCAACGAATTGTAAAAGCAATGATGGGCTACGGCGCACGCATGCCAAAAGAGTTGATGCTGTACGTCAAAAACATGGTCTTTCTGGATGGCGCCATTGCGCGCTTGGCTCCCGACCTTGACATCATCCAAGAGGTCACCGCAATTTCTATGTTGTTTGCAGAGCGCCACGGCGAGCGCCTTGGACGCGAACTTGGCATCGATCATTTGGCTGTCGAAATCAACATGGACAGCCTCAAGGCTGGTCTTGGTGTCGAAACTTCTGTCAACACCTTGACATACCGAGATCTGCAAGCGCGTCGCAACTTGATTCAAAAGCGCATGCGAGAACACGTCGGCCGTTGATCTAGTTTTTACACGCATGAGACTTGTCGTTGCGCGCTGCAGCGTTGTATACGAAGGCCGACTCGATGCATCTCTGCCTGAGGCAAACCGACTGCTCATGCGCAAAGCCGATGGTTGCATCGCTATTCATGCCGACGGTGGCGCATATAAGCCTCTCAACTGGATGAATGCACCCAACACTGTTGTCGAGCACGACGACAAGTGGGTAGTGACAAACCCAAAGGGTGAAACACTGACTATTTATCTGCACGAAGTATTTAGTGATTCATCGCACGAACTAGGCGAAGACCCCGGTCTCACCAAAGACGGAGTCGAAGCACACTTGCAAGAGCTACTTGCCGCCCTTCCAGAATCTATTGAGCCTGGTCTCACACTGATCCGCCGAGAATACCCAACAGCAGTTGGCCCAGTCGACTTGCTCTGTCGCGACGCAACTGGCCAAACAGTTGCCGTCGAGATCAAACGCCGCGGAGAGATTGACGGTGTCGAACAGCTCACCCGTTACATCGACTGCCTGCATGCCGACACATCGCTCGGCAACATTCGTGGCATCTTTGTTGCCCAATCGATCAAGCCTCAAGCTCGCGTGCTTGCCGAAAGCCGCGGCATGGGCTGGTGCGAAGTTGATTACGACGAACTACGTGGCAAGCGAACCGACGAGTTGCGACTCTTTTAATTTATTGCGGTGCGGCCGCGTTATTTATTCGGTTGTGGTTGTGGCCACGAGCCGTCTTTGCCGTCCATGCCGGCATTGAGACGAGCCTTCGTCATCAACTCTTCAACAATTGGTCCGAGCTGTGCGGCATCGTCGACCGGCGTGTGGGTTGGACCGCGGTGCCAGCCTTCTGCAATTGCCAATACTCGACCGCTTGCTTCAAACACGCGACCGGTGATTGCCTTTGATTCTTCAGATGCGAGCCACGTCACGATCGGTGCAATCCAACGAGGCGAACCCAATTCGCGCTCTTCATCAGTTGGCGGAGTTGGTGAAAGATTTTCGGTCATGCGAGTGAGAGCGACTGGTGCAACTGCGTTCACCGTGACTCCGTAACGAGCGAGCTCGAGTGATGCGATGGTCGTAAATGCAGCGATGCCTGCTTTTGCAGCGCCGTAGTTTGTTTGACCAACATTTCCGTAGATACCAGACACCGACGAGGTGTTGATGATGCGACCATCTACTGGTTTACCTGCCTTGTGTTGATCCCGCCAGTAAGCAGCGGCAAACCGCGATGGTGCAAACGTGCCCTTGAGGTGCACCTTGATAACTGCATCCCATTCTTCTTCAGACATGTTGGCCATCATTCGGTCGCGCAAGATGCCGGCGTTGTTCACAACTGCATGCAGGTCGCCAAATGTGTCAACCGCAGTCTGGATCAGTCGCTCGGCACCAGCCCAGGACGAGATGTCATCGCCGTTGGCGACCGCACGGCCACCCATTGCCTCAATCTCATTGACAACACTTTGCGCAGGAGAAATATCGCCAGCCGAGCCATCAACACCACCGCCTAGGTCGTTGACAACGACCAGTGCGCCGTGTTTGGCAAGACTCAATGCGTGTTCGCGACCAATACCTCGTCCCGAACCAGTGACAACAACTACTCGACCTTCACATAAGCGGCTCAT
>CAZHIN010000057.1:0-9920 GCA_964532575.1 uncultured Acidimicrobium sp. | reverse complement strand
TTATCAGAAATATTGCCCTGATCCAGAACCTTCCATAACTCATAAAGTTCATCCCTAGATGGGATAAACCAATCAGTTTTGTCACCACCAGGATTGAGCTTTTCATCATAAAAACCTGGGCAAGCCTTCTTCATGAGTGATGTGTTGTACGCACCGCTACCTATATTCGTACGGGTTCCAAGTTTCTTATAACCATTGTTGCAACTCCACTTCGTTGCCACCTCGAAGGTTGAGGCCTCAAGGTAGCGAGCACTCTTGCCATTTGCCACGAGCAAGTCTGGTGCTACATAAAATACTTTTCCGCCGCCTGGCCCAATATCACCAAGTTTGCAAGCACCACCTTGCGCACATGAGAGCACCACATTGTTTGTGCCAAATGCGCGAATAGGCCGAACTCTGAATGGATTTGCAGGTGGCTTATTGTTGCCACTTAATGTTTGCACTCGATCAAACTGCTGGCCATCCATGAAATATTCGGTCCATGCAGTGGTGTTGTTGTAATCAGTTGATGTCCAGTAGTACCCCTTATTGAAACCACCTATTGGTGTGTCTTGTCCACCAACTCGGTTTTGCGCCAGACGGTTGTAGGCCAAGTCCAACTCATCCTTTGACGGCAAAAACCAGTCATCTACCCCACTGCAGTTCAAATCTTCGGCGTACTTAGCCGCATAAGTGCCAGCACCTAGAGCCAGAGTAATGACGCGCGTATTCACTTTGCCCATGCCAACGCCCTTTGCGAGCAGCCGCAACTCGGCTGCGGATTGGCCACTGGCATCTCTATATACAGTTTTGGCATTGCCAGCGGGGCGCCACGGAAGTTTGACACCTTCGCATGACTTTGGCGCGATCTCTAGATAGCGGCCCCAGTATTCGTCCTTGCCGGCGTCGTAAAACACGATGCCGCCACCTGGTCCGATATCGCCAATATTGCACACGGTGTTTGCACCGCCCGCACTACACGAGGGGTTTGCAGTTGTTGCAGCAACAGCATTTAATGAAGAGGGCCAACTTACGCCAGTAATCGGAAATGCAGAAACTCCAATCACCTCAAATGGTGTTGCCTTGAACCCCGATCCAACATGAACCGGGCTATTCAAGAAGTCTTTGTTGCCAGAAAGTTTTGGAACAATGCCATTGGCATCGGTGAACTGCGTGCCATCTTGAAACAGTTGGTACCAAGCAAATGTTGCACTTGCTTCCGTCGAAGTCCACATCGGTGCTGCAGCAAAATTCAGACGAGTATCACCAGATATTTTCCAATAGTTATATAACGCATCAAGCTCGTCTTTCGATGGAAGGAAAAAACCACCACGGAACGCAGAATTCCCTTGTCGTGTATAAACAGAATTTCCATCGAAGACCATATTTACGCTGTTTGCCCGACCCATCCCGAGTTGTTTAGTGGCTATTCGTTGGGCCTGAGTTCCTATCCCAGCCGATGTGCCCCAAATGCCATTAGCAGGAACCGAAGTTGTCTTTGCTTCAAGGAAGCGACCCCACCACTGCAACGAACCAGCGTCATAAAAAACGATGCCTCCGCCTGGGCCGACATCCCCTACTTTGCAGGTGGCAACATCAGATGCGCAAGTATCCACAATCGCGTATGCAGGCCCAACTGCCACGAGCGATCCGCACATCACGATGCCCGACAACAACGAAACTAAACGACGATTCATATGCAAACCCTACTGTGATAATTCTTTACGACGCGACAAATTGCTGCTTCTCTTCAATGAGCCTTTCGCGCTCAGCCTTGAGCCCGTCAATATGTTGCTCGTGACGTCCGAGCGCAACCGCAACACCAAATGCCAGGCGCCTTTGCACGTTGCCAATACCAGCACTATCGGCAGCAACACCATAAATCTTTTGTCTGTTGCTCACCGGCAAATACACCACAAGATTGTTCATTAATGGTTCGCTTTTGTGTGACACCAATTTTGTCCACTGAAAATCGTGCGTCACACTCTTGCCCACAAACACACCGCGCACTGTGGTCACAATAAATTCACCTTCATCGAGCAACTCTGGTTCGGCCCCGTCCTCAGTTTGTTTGTTTTCAATCAATCCAACAACAGACAATGTGGCCAGCAGATGTTCGTCTTGTTGTAACACGATCGAGTCGGTGGCGTGCTCAGCATCGTGATCTTTGTAGGTCGAAAAGAAGTCGATCTCATCCGTTACCTGAGTGATATCGGCATCAATCATGGCCATTGTGCGTTTTTGTGCTGGCTTTTTGGCTGGCTTTGACGACAAGCTCGTCTTGGCACGTTTGCGACTGCGTCGCACTAGCCACAAAATAATTACAAACACAACAATGTAAGAAACTGAATTCATTGCGCGGCTATTTCATTCCCATCCAACGACCGAGTTTGTTGCGTCGGCCTTGTCGTGTGAGTGGAATGCCAGTTGCACGCGAAATCTTGCGTTTGGCTTTTGTTACACCCAATGCGCGTTTCCATGAGAAGGTAAGTCCTGGTCCGAGTTTCATGACCTCAACCTATACCCGCCGTGTTGCACGGTGCACAAACCCCCAATCCATCTCCACTTCTGAGGCATAGATACCGTCCTACATTTTGACGACCGTCAACATATGTTGATAAACTGATGACATCAATCCACCGCAGCGCATACAAACATGGGGTTACTCCAGACGAGATGTTTCACGCAATGCGTCTGCACCTGCGACGCTTCAGTAACGGCGACATGACAATTAGCATCGGTCCGGATTTCAGTGGAAATTTATTGGAGATCGGCACATTCGAAGAAGGCGACAGTTTCATCATCGTTCATGCAATGCGAGCACAAGAGAAATATTTGAGGTAACAGATGTCTAAGACAATGAATCGTAAAAAGTCCAAGTCCACGCGAGATTATTCAACGATGTTCGAAAACTTTGATATCAAGAACGCACATTTACTGACTCCATCAGAAAGCGCACTCTTTCAAATTCGATTTGAGAGGGCAATTTTCGAAGATCAGATTCTCGAATCTGTCAAAACTGCTCGCAAAGCAAATGTCTCTTGGCGCAAAATCGGTATCGCCATGGGGGTCTCGGCCCAGGCCGTGCACCGCAAGTACTCGCCACTTATTTAGCGCAGGTGCGACGCCTCGTTAATGCTCACAATTGATCGCTCGCCAGAGCGCGCAGCCATCACTCGATGTATCGACGTATATTTCGGATAGAAAAAACCAACATGGGTTTCGATGCCCAGCACATGGGCCAAGTATTGGTTGATCACGCCTCCGTGACACACCACCACTACGCGTCCACCCGCGTGCCGAGCAATCATGTCTTCTATTGTTTCCACAACGCGTGCCTTAAATAGTGACGGGTCTTCGTCCACACCGTCCCACTCACCACGCAACAACTTTTCCCATCGCGGATCATTGGTGGCACGCAACTCTTCCACTGGCACATACTCTCGCGAGTTGCGATCAAACTCGGCCACTCCTTCACTCACTACGGCCTCAAGCCCCAACAATGCGCATAACGGACGCGCAGTTTCGAGTGCTCGTCGCAGCGGACTCACATACACGGCCTCAACATCTTCAACACCCAAATATGCGGCCATTTTTTTTGCCTGTTCATGGCCCTCTGCCGCAAGCTCTGGGTCGGCGATGCCAGTTTCTAATTCAACACGCAACGGCAACGCATGCCGAACTAAAACGATTTCCACGTGACGAATCTAATTGACTGAAGCCAAATTACATCAACTCTGCCAAGTTGAGTTCGCGCACAGCGCGGTCAAACCGCTCATTCATCATCTCGATCAATTTACGTTCGCGAGGGTTATTCAAGTCCATGCCTCGCGATGCAATAACTGGGTATGCCAAACAAAATAATGCGCATCGTCGATACTGCAACCACAAATCTTCAGCGTCTACTACCAATCCAGCAGCTGTCAGCCCAGCAATCCAGCGATCAAAGAGTTCTCGTTCATATTGCGATGCGTCTTGCATACTCAAACTTTGTGTCACAAAATAGGCCACATCGTATGCACCTGTGCCACTGCCAAGTAACTGAAAATCAATCGCAACCGGCTCGTCCCGAGCATCAAACAAGATATTGTCGGCACGGTAATCACCGTGGCACAACGTGTTGGGCCCCGTCACAAGCGATTGCAACAACGACGGCAGTCGCTCGCTAAATAGTGGACCAATTTCCATGATTGAAGCTGGCAACTCCATTTCTTTCGTCAGCTTCTCCCAACCTTCACCAAAAACAAACGGCAAAACAGCCGGATAAATCGGGTCGCCCAAACTGATTGTGGTTCCCGCTGCAGACAACTCGTCTCCACGCCCCCACCACTTGGCGTGCAACTTCGCTGCAGCATCAATCGCTGCTCGCGCATCAGCAATTGACATGCCTTCGTTTTGATCAACGACTCGTAACCCGCCCAAATCTTCCATCACCACCACAAATTGGCTCGTTGCCTCATCAACACGCGCCAAATACGCCACCGGCACGCCAATGGGCATTTCGTTACACAGCGAACCAAAAAAGTTTGCTTCTCGTATATACATGCGCAACATCGTGCTCGTAAACACGGCAGCCTCATCGAGTGCTGGCAGCTTCACCACCACCGACGACGGACAATTTGCTCCGTGTAATTTCAGTCGATACAACGCACTCGATACGCCGATGCCAGCACCAATCTGCTGCACGTCCATTGAGTCGACATCCCAACCCAATTCACTCTTCAGCCACGCTGCACTGAGGTCGCCAATTACTACTGGAATGTGTGCCCCCACAACTACCCCCTGGACCAAACACTAGCCAAGCCCAGCACAGCCAAAATCAGCCCCAACGTTTTCACATCACCCCGAGCACTTTTGCTACAGTAAAAATGTCATTTAGTCCTAATCGAAAGGTTGCTGTTATTTATGGAGCAAGTTCTGAAAGATCCACAAATGAATCTGCTGGTCTACAACGCGTTGTCGTTTGGAACTGCAGTCATGTTGGGTGCATTTGTTTATTTCCTCACACAAATCAAGAGTGTTGCTAAGCAGTACCAAAATGGTGTTGCAGTGTCGGCCGTTGTTGTGGGCATCGCCGGTTACCACTACTTCCGCATGTGGAGCAGCTGGGCAGGTGGCCATGTCAACGAGGGTTACCGATACGCCGACTGGCTGATCACCGTTCCATTGCTCGTGATCGAATTGCTCATCGTGCTCGGTGTAACCGCTGATCGTCGCAAGAAGCTGATGACCACATTGGTTCCAGCAACTGCGTTGATGATTGCGCTCGGATACCCAGGCGAAGTTTCCGCAGTTGATAACACCAAGTGGCTCTACTGGGTACTTGCGATGATTCCATTTGCTTACATCTTGTTCACACTTAGCGGTGAGCTCAAGGCTGCAAAGGCTCGTGAAACGGGTGCGGTTTCCAAGTCGATCACAAACGCGACGAGAATTCTTCTCATCACCTGGTTGGTCTACCCAATTGCGTACTTGATCCCAGTTGTCTTCACCGTCAGTGATGGCGCTGAAGCAGGTCGTCAGTTGGCTTACACCGTTGCAGACATCACCGCCAAGGCTCTCTACGGCTTAATGATCCTCAACATCGCAAAGGCACGCTCAGGCGACAGCCACTAATTTCAGTAGGTTCAAGTTGATGACGCAACTGGTGCTTCAGTACTCAGTGAAAATCTGAAGCATCAGTTGCGTTCATCTCAATAAAAAGTGAGCACACCCTCCTCTTTGCAAACTGTCTGGGTTTTTGGCGATCAGCTCAATCGCAACATTGGTGCTCTGCAAACAGCACAGCCCGACACGCATCGCATCCTCATTATTGAGTCGGCGGGCAAAATTGCATCTCGCCCCTGGCACATTCAGCGAGCCCACTTCCTCATCACTTCCATGCGCCGCTTTGCGATTGCACTCGAGCAAGAGGGCTTCCAAGTCGACTATCGCAATAGCCCCACCATGCGCCAGGGTGTTACCGACCACATCGCCGAGTTCTCGCCCACTCATATATATGTCACCGAGCCAAACAGTTATGCCGCTCGCCAGTTAGTTGCGTCACTGGACATTGCAACTACTACGTCCAACCAATTTCTGTGTCACCCCACCGACTTTGCCAAATTTGCCGAGGGCAAGAAGTCAATGAAGATGGAAGATTTCTATCGTTGGCAACGCAAGCGATATGAATATCTAGTCGAAGGCGACAAAAGCGATCAACCCGTTGGTGGTCAGTGGAACTTTGACGAAGACAACCGCCTGCCTCCTCCAAAAACTGGGCACGATCGTTGGCCCACTCCTCAAATGCACTCGCTCGATGACATCGACCAGCAAGTGCTCAACGATCTACCGAGCAATTTGTGGGGTGCAAAGCCCACCGGCTTGTGGGCCACTACTCGCGAAGATGCACTTGCTCGCTTGCACTACTTCGTCACCAACCTCTTGCCAATATTCGGCGAGCACGAAGACGCAATGCTCGAATCCAATTGGCATCTCGCCCACTCACTGCTCTCGCCCTATCTCAACAACGGCTTGCTCCTGCCCAACGAGGTTCTCGATGCAGCGGCAGATGCTTTTGAAAAAGGACTCGTTCCAATCAATAGTGCCGAAGGTTTCATTCGTCAGATTCTTGGCTGGCGCGAATACATCTGGAATTGTTATTGGCGCTGGATGCCCGACTACGCGCAACGCAATCATCTGCAAGCGAATCGACCATTACCGCCGCTATTCACGAACCCGAAAAAGACGAAGATGAAATGCATGAATACGGTGCTCAATGGTGTCAACGAGCATTCATACTCACATCACATTGAAAGACTCATGGTGCTCGGCAACTTTGCCCTCATCACCGGCACCAACCCCCAACAATTCACTGAGTGGATGTGGAACAGTTTCATCGATGCAGCCGAGTGGGTGATGGTGCCCAACGTGATCGGTATGTCGCTCTATGCCGATGGCGGAATGTTGGCCACCAAGCCTTATGCCAGCGGTGGTGCCTACATAGACCGCATGAGCAACCATTGCAAAGGCTGTGCGTACGACCGCAAGAAGCGCACGGGTGACGATGCCTGCCCATTCACGGTGTTGTATTGGGATTTCATGATGCGTCACCAAGACACCTTTGTAAAGAACCCTCGCATCGCCCGACAAGTGCGCGCCGCCCAACAACTCTCCGACATTGATGCGGTGCAACAAACAGCGCAATCAATCTTGCAACGCCTCGACGCCGGCCAGGTCTAACTACTCGGCCTTCACAACATCAGTTTGCACATTGCTCATTGCATATTCACTGAAATAATTGCCATGCGTTCTTGCCAACATGGCCTCTGATTGCGAAGTGAGTCTCACTACTTCAACATCTTGTGGTTCCATATTTTGGCTATCCAATTCTGCTAAACGATCCAATGATGGCCAAAAATCTTCATCACAAAAACGATCGATACCAATCAGCTTTCCTGTTGAGCGACGAAATTGAACAATCACAATCATGATTTCACCTTACCTTTCTCTCAATTTCGATTACCAGGGAATTAATTGTGATGAGTCCCTCAAACAATTCCGCTGTGTCATTCAAGACTCCGACTTCACTCAACTCAATTCTCCGCCCAAGCTCGACAAGGTCTCTGTACGAGTTCAGCAGCAGGTTACGCACAACAGGGCTATACGTGTCAACTACTGGCTCTCCGCCGTATCGCACATCTCGACCGACTAAGCGTGCAAGAGATTCCATCGACCTTGCCCATTCATGCTGCGAAGGAGTCCGAATCTGAATTTCGCCTATATAGAGACCATGGCGAACCTCTACGTGAACAGCGCGATATCCAAAACTTGGAAATTCTCTTCGGTCAATAATCTTGATCGCATAATTTCCAAATAGCGCCACAGAGCGCAAAACTGTGTCGTTTTGCAAGCTCAATCCCTCATTGACGACAATTCGTGCGCCAACGACATCCCTCAAACTGCTCAGTCGAAGCGTTGTGCGCAAGAGTTTTGCTCTGATGGTTTCAAGATTCTTCAGCCTCAAACTCACACTGAATTCATCATTGCCAAATTCAAGCATCAATTTATTAGATATTTCATTGCCCAATTCGGCCCACTGAGAACGGAGATAGTTAAATACAGACTGATCGACATCGTTGAGTTCACCAGACTTAATTGCCTCACCAAGGCGGTCGATCCGGGCTCGGGACAATTCCATGCACGAATGTGTGCATGACCTCCCCCTTTAGTGCAGAAGTATTTCTATGCCCTTTAGATGCTTGACAACTAGAGCACAGTCTGTGTAACACTGCGCCCCATGAACGAGCCAGCCAACAAGCAGGATTTGTACAACCAAGAGATCCAGTTCGACTCAAACTTTGACAAAGTCATCAGCCAATTCGACTTGTTTCGCACCAATATGGACTCACAATTTATACAAACTCGTGCTGAAATGTTGGATCAATTCAGCAAGGTTTTTGCAATGTTTGACACCATGCAGGTCGAAATGAATAAATCGCTCTACAAATTTGGAGCGTTTCTGATTACGACCATGATTGCGGTACTGAGCCTTGATCGCTGGTGGCTCTAGGCGACACGCCGGCCAGCTCTAGTGAGTCGCCGGGTGCGTTTAGCACCCGACGACCACTCAAGTTTTCTACTTAATTGATTAGTAAATTGCGGTCAGTGTGACAGCAATTGTCGCAACAGTAATGCCCAAGGCGTAGATCTGGTAGATCATCCATGGCTGCTTTACTCCACTCTTACCTGAAGCCGTTGCAGCTTCTTCTGCACTCATGTCTTTCACTGAATTCTCAGCTGTCTTCAATCCGTTGCTGGTGAAGATCCACGCAGTAACTGAAGTGATTACGGCTGAAAATGCAACCAGTCGCTTGATGCTGTCGTTTGCATTCGCAACATCACCAAACACAATGATTGCAATGAGAGCAATCGATGCGATTTCGTATGCGACTGAAAGTCCCATATTCAAACGCCCAAGTGCTGCTGACCTATTTTTTGCTTCTTCCATAATGTATTTCCCCATTTCTATTTGTTGTAGTTGTTGAATTCGCTGTTCAGGCGACCTTGACCATGTGGCGCTGCACAACCGTCCCGGCCATCGCAAACTTGCCACCTTCGAGGAATTTGGCCATCAGTTCAGTACTTGCATTACCTTTCGTGCGTGCTACATCAAGATCTTCGCCATTTGCATAACCGCTAAACATTCCAATAGCTCCCAATACGCCAACACTTGTGTGAACGACATTGACGTCGACTCCGGAAATTTTGCTGCTGACTTCCGCATATTCATCGGCCCACTTCAACGCGCCGAGCCAGTCAGCTCCTTGTGTGAGCTGAAATGATGCTGCCTGAACAATTGTTCCTAAAGGGCTCGCTGGACCCGATACACCACCGCGCACGAAGCTGTAAATAGTGTCTGGCTCAATAGAGATCACAAAATCACGAAATTTGCGGTTCGCTTCCCACCAGTCTTTTGATTTCATCAGTTTTGCGTTCGAGTTGAATCGCTCTGCTAATGATTCGTAGCCAACGGTAAACACCACTGTCCCCATCACATAGCCATTTCCACCAACCCACACATTCAGCGGAATATCGTTTGCTTTGCAGATGCTCGAAAACTCTTGCAAAATCGGCATCATTTTTGGTAAATCAGCATTTGTCAGCACTGTCCTATTTGATAACAACATCAACTACCCCCATATGGTCGCTTTATGGTACTTCTGTACCTAGAGCGCAACCTAACACAATCTCGAAGAAGCAAAATCGGCACAATTTTTCTTGACATACCACTACTGGGGCAGTACCGTCACCAACAACATCAATCACTCATGAAAGAGCGGTAAGCAAATGGCACAAGTACTTGCAACAACGTATTGGAATGTGGCTCTCGGAAAAGACCTTGAATTCATTGAGGCAAATAAACGAGCAAAGAAGATCCACATGCGTCTTGGTGCATCAAA
>CAZHIN010000056.1:0-9954 GCA_964532575.1 uncultured Acidimicrobium sp. | reverse complement strand
TCCAGTGCGAACAATGGGAATCTATGCTCGACCAACCGCTCGCAGATGTGCGTGCGCGCTATGGCTTTACCGGTTCCCCCAGTTTGCGAGTTACGCCCACTGTTTAAGTGGAAACGATCTGTTTTTAGAACTGCAGCACCGAATTGATTTCATAGCCTTCAATCAGACTGCGGCCACCGAGCCCGGGCAGCTCAATCAGAAACACCAGCCCCACAACTTTGGCACCAAGACTTTCCACCAATCGGATTGTCGCAGCCGCAGTGCCGCCCGTAGCCAACACGTCATCGACGATGACTACTGAGTCACCCTCGCCCACCGCATCGGCATGAATCTCGAGGGTGTCCGTTCCGTACTCAAGCGTGTACGACTCGCTCACCACTGTCCATGGCAACTTGCCGGGTTTGCGCACCGGTACGAAGCCTGCGCCAATGCGCACAGCCGCTGGCGCAGCAAAAATAAACCCACGGGCTTCGACCCCAATCACCTTGTGTGGCTTCTTGTCGCCACACAGCGACACAAGAGCGCCTACTGCCAGATCAAAACCAATTGGGTCTGCCAACAACGGTGTGATGTCGCGAAACATGATGCCTGGCGACGGAACATCTGGAATGGTGCGAATCAGACTCTTGATTTTGTCAATGGTCATCGCAGAAAATCTCGTCGTCTTTATCGATTAGACGCGAACGCTTGACTTGGTAAAGCGCATGGCGCCGTCTTCAAGTGGCGATTTGCGAAACATCTTTTTGTCACGCTTAAAATTTTGTGGGTTGATCCACGGCTCACGGTCGCTCTGGCGTGGAAACTTGTGCATTGACCTCTCCATATAGCCAGAAGTAAAACTGTCAATCCACGGGCGTTCCGGCATGTCCTTGTCGCTCTCGCGCAATTCAGGAACACAAATTTCGGTGCCGGTCTCTTTCATGTGGTTGAGCAAGCGACACACATAGGTACAGATCAGGTCGGCACGCAGTGTCCAGGACGCATTGATATACCCAAAGACCGAACCCATGTTGGGCACTCCCGAATATCCGAAGCCTTTATACGACCACGTCTTTGCAAAGTCAACGGGTTTGCCATCCACCACAAAATCCATCTCGCCCAGCGTCACCAAGTTGAGGCCGGTCGCGGTCACAATAATGTCGGCTTCAAGAGTCTCACCCGATGTGAGCGTGATGCCAGTCTCAGTAAAATTTGCAATGGTGTCGGTGACCATCGTGGCTTTGCCCGACCGAATTGATGCAAACAAATCACCATTTGGCACCAAGCACAAGCGCTGATCCCAAGGGTTGTAACTCGGCGTGAAGTGCTTGTCAACGTCGTAATCTGGCCCTAGTTCGGCTCGCACTCCACTCAATAACAATTGTTTAACTTCTTGTGGTTTCACCCGCGTGCGCTTGTAGACAATTTGCTGCATCGTGGTGTTCTTCAGACGAGTGACGCTGTATGCCATTTTTGCCGGCAAAAATTTGCGTAAGCGATTGGCCACCGGGTCAGAGTCTGGTCGTGACACCACATATGTTGGCGACCGCTGCAGCAACGTAATGTGCTCAGCGGTCTGTGCCATGGCTGGCACCAATGTCATTGCAGTAGCACCAGAACCAATCACAATTATTCGCTTGCCCGCGTAGTCCAAATCTTCTGGCCACTTTTGCGGATGCACTATTTGTCCCTGAAAGCGATCGAGCCCCACGAACTCTGGCGTGTAGCCACCCTTGTAGCTGTAGTAGCCAGAGCACATAAACAAAAAGTTGCACGACATTTGCACGGTCTCGTTCGTGTCTTTGCGAGTTGTGGTCACGGTCCAACGCGCGTCATCGGTTGACCACTCGGCTTTCGTTACCAAATGTTTAAAACGAATGCGCTTGTCGATGCCGTACTCAACCGATGTGTCTTGCACGTACTTCAAAATTGACGGGCCGTCGGCAATCGACTTGGCTGCTGTCCACGGCTTAAAGCTGTAGCCAAGCGTGTGCATGTCACTATCCGAGCGAATGCCCGGGTAGCGAAACAAATCCCACGTGCCACCCAAACTGTCGCGGCCTTCCAGAATCACGTAACTGCGATCTGGGCTCATCGTTTGTAAGTGATAGCCGGCACTAATGCCCGTGAGACCTGCACCGACTATTACTACATCTACATGTTCCATTGGATCAAACTTTACTCAACTCGGGTCAGTGGCTCTGTAGTCGGGCATCCTTCACCCATTTCCAGTGCATCCGCCCATGGTCGGCGTTTGCAGCCAGCACTCCACCCACAGTGCCATCTGCCCACGGTGCACCTGGCAAAACTTCTTCCAACTGAGCATCACTCAGATCGGACAAGAGTTGCAACGTGACTGCCCGTGCACTTGCACCAAGCGCAACAACTTCACTCAGTGTCTTTCCATGGTGAGTCATTTGCCATTCCTCAGTCATTGCGTGCACAGAAGCCATGATTTGCTCTCGTGAGCGAGCCACACCATTGTCGTCCACGCGCAAACCCACGGGGTTGGCATCACCGGCAATGTGCTTGCGAATCATTGCAGCAAAATTGCGCTCAATCAATGCCAGGTGCGCCAGATGATCGAGTGCCGACCAAAAGTTTTGCGGATTGTGCTCGCTCGGTGTGAGATCGGCATGCAACTCATCGTCCGTCAATGCTGCGTATGTATTGAGTAGCCATGCCCGGTCTTCGTGCAGTTTCTTCTCGATCTCGAGACGATTCATCTCGTCAGACTAGACCACTCAGATACTTGCTTGCCCAGTAAATTACACCTGTGCCTATTTTTGAAAGATCATCGATCTCAATCAACTATGAGATCTTTGGAATTGGCCCCCGAGTGTTATTTTTCAATGGCTCGGGTGCATCAATTGAAGGCTCGCAACTCCTCATCAATGCGTTTGCAAAAACATGTCAGGTCCTTGTGCACGATCAGCGTGGTCTTGGCAAAACTTCAGTGCCTGATGGGCCATACACCATGGCCGATTATGCAAATGATGCTGCAGCATTACTCGATCACGTTGGCTGGCAGACCACACATGTGATCGGCCTGAGTTTTGGTGGCATGGTTGCCCAAGAATTCGGTGTCACCTATCCAGATCGAATTGAACGGTTGGTGCTTATGTGCACATCTGCTGGCGGCATTGCTGGCTCGTCATATCCATTGCACCAACTTGCACAACTACCAACGACTGAACGAAACACAGCATTGCGACTGCTGACCGACACTCGATTTACTGATGACTGGCTGGCGTCCCATCCACTCGACGCTGAAATCATGCGCTTTCAAGAAGACCGTCCGGATACACAGAAATCCAAACTGCAGATACGTGGCGAGCAACTACAACTTGAGGCGCGCATGGGCCACGATGTTGCTAACAGACTGCATCTCATTTCGGCACCAACACTGGTTGCTGCTGGCAAGTTTGACGGCATCGCGCCATTGGCAAATTCGCGAGCAATTGCCGAACGAATTCCACACTCAACGCTCAACATTTACGAGGGCGGTCACCCATTTTTTACCCAAGATCGCCAGGCAATGCGCGACATCCGTACTTTTCTTAGTCACCAAGAGCCGATAAACTGAAAGTTCCTTCGCGGGTGTAGCTCAATGGCTAGAGTCCGAGTTTTCCAAACTCGTTATGCGGGTTCGATCCCCGTCACCCGCTCTCAGTGGCAGTACCAATCGGTTGAGTAACGCAATTGCGATGTTTGCGCCTGCAGAAGCGGTGAGCGCAGTACTCACTCCAAATGTAGATGCGCTCAGACCCCACAAAAACGCACCAACTGATGCTCCGAGCCACACCATCAGCATTGCGAGCGATGAGCCGCGACCGCGCACCCAATCGGGTAACTGCACCATAAACGTAGAGAACATCGTGGTCAGCATCGCCATAGTTCCAAGTCCGCAAATAAGCATGGCACCAACTGCAACCCACATCACAGCAGTGTTCGCAAATATCGCAGTGCCGCATGACCACACGGCTGCAGCACAAAGAACGACCATCTCGCTTGACATCGCGCCGCGCACACGCGGCAACACCCACACAGCCGCGACCGAACCAACGCCAAGCGCGCCGGACAACAAACCAAACCCACTTGCCGACGCATGCAAGTTGTTGCGTGCAAACACTGGCATGACTGCTGTCAGAGCCGATGTTGCACCAAGCACCACAGTCAGTCGCAGTGCAACATTGCGCAAATGCACCGCACCAACGATGTGTTGAATGCCTTCTCCAATTGCATGATTTACCCCCTGCGCACGAG
Organism: uncultured Acidimicrobium sp.; assembly: GCA_964532575.1. Lineage (GTDB taxonomy): Bacteria > Actinomycetota > Acidimicrobiia > Acidimicrobiales > Ilumatobacteraceae > UBA3006. Next base: position 5,709 of record CAZHIN010000056.1, on the reverse strand, counting down.
GCTCACGGACTGCTGTCGACTTGAATCGCTGTGCAACAACGACAATGCCAATGAACGAAATGGCGTTGAGTGCAAAAACCGCACCAGGGTTAATTACGGCAATGATGCCCCCTGCCAAAGCCGGCCCTACCGACTGTGCAATGTTGCGTGACACCGAATCGAGGCCGATGGCCTGAGGTAAGTGCTCAACATCCACAATCTCTGGTGTGAGCGCCATAAATGCCGGCGCCGAAATTGTTAATGCCACCGACTCAAAAAAAGTGCCAGCAAGGAGCCAATTGACCGACAACTGATCAAACCACTGCATCATGGCCAACGCCCCCGCAATAAACAGCGCAACTATCTGCGTGAGTGAGATGAGTCGCCGCCTGTCGATCATGTCGGCAAGCGCCCCGGCGTGGAGCGCAAGCAAAAACCCTGGCACCGCCCATGCGGTTTGCACCAGCCCAACAAGTGTTGGCGATTCGGTCAAGGTTGTCATTGTCCAGCCAGCAGCCGCAATGTGCATAAACGTGCCAATATTGGACACCAAGCCAGCGATCCAGAGCGCCCGAAAAACCCGAATTCGCAACGGCGACCAAGGGCTAGACATGCGTCATAATATAGCCATGCCTGCAGACGAGGATGTTGTGACGTCACGCGGCCTCGTTGTTCCTTTTGCCGCGCTCAACTGGACATTTGCCCGCTCAACTGGGGCTGGCGGTCAGCACATCAATAAAACGTCTTCAAAGTCCACATTGACTGTCACGACATCTGAGATAACTGGCCCAGACTTGGCAGTCGAGCGCGTGCGAGCGCTTCTGCCTGCCGAGATTCGCATCACCAGCCAAAAGAGCCGCAGCCAATGGCGCAATCGACAACTGTGCGTGTCGCAGCTCTGCGAGATGCTCGATACCGCAGCAGCGCCACCAGCACCACCTCGACGCAAATCACGCCCCACGCGTGGATCAATTGAGCGTCGCCTCGAAAGCAAGCGTCGCGAGAGCCAGAAAAAAGAATCGCGACGCACTGACAATTGGTAGGCGATGTCAAAAATACGCTGTAATACGACTGTAATCTAAGAAAACCCATACCAGATATGGCTCAAAGTGGGTATCCACCACTTGCACAAACATGCTTCTTACCGTTGAATATGTAGACATCCCGTCTACAGAACTGGGGAAATACGAATATGTACACACTTGGATACCTACTCCTGGCAGCTGCTCTGCTTGGTGCCGTAACGACCGTCGTCGATTCGGTATTGGGCACGATTCAGTTATCAGCAATCATCAAGAAGATTCCAATCATTGGTTCAAACTGGGGCCTCATCGTTGCAATCGCAATGTGCTGGTACCTCAAGATGACACCAGCCTCAGGTTGGGGCATGAGCTTCTCCGATGACTGGATGACATACACCGCAAACGGCGCAATCGTGATGGGAATGATTCCTGTCAAGGATGCTGTCATTTCAATGGTTGGCAAGGGATTGCGCGCTAATCAGCGTTCAATACTTACGAACTCTGAAAAGCCGTCGGCGAAAGCCGGCGGCTTTTCTATTTGTACCGTCAATATCCAACTTCCTTAAAACAACTAGCGTTATGCACATGGCCCTCGACCCAGCCCTCGTTGCTACGTATAAACGAGATGGCGTGGTGGTATTGCGCAATCTTGTTTCGTCGGAAGCACTTGAGCAGTTGCGACACGGTGTTGAGGCCAACATGAAGTCCCCTGGCCCGTGGGCTAATGAATACACACCTGCAGGCGCAAGCGGTCGATTCTTTGACGACTACGTCAACTGGCAGCGAATTCCCCAGTTTGAGCAAGTAGGCAATCACGGCCCTGTCGCACAAGCGGCACTCGACCTCATGGCAACCAAGACCGCGCGCATGTTTCATGAACACGTGCTCGTCAAAGAAGCCCAAACTCGCGAGGTCACGCCGTGGCATCACGACGATCCGTATTACGGCATCGACGGCATGGACAACGTCAGCATTTGGATTCCTCTCGACCCGATCCCCGAGTCGGTGGCGCTTCGTTTCATCGTTGGCAGCCATCTGTGGAACAAGCGCTATATCCCCCGCCGATTTGCCGACCAGTCTGCATATGTCGATCAAGCAAAAGATTTTATGACCATGCCCGACCAAAGCGAACTAGACAAATTGCAATCGATCACTTGCCCAGTAAATCTTGGCGATGCTGTGGCATTCCACTATCGAACTTTGCACGCAGCCCCGGGCACTTTGGGCACTGAAGTCAATCTCAGACGCGCCGTCAGTTTTCGTTACGTCGGAGACGACGCCGTATTTGCGTCCCGACCGTGGCGCACCTCGCCGCCCCTTGAAGGAAATGGCTTGTCATTTGGCGATCAATTGAATGATCCGCGTTTCCCTATCGTTGCAACTCGATAAGCAACAGAAGATTTACGCCCCGTCGCGCAGTGGCGCACCCATTGGCCTAAACGAAAACTTACGAAACACTTCGGCGTAGCCACCTTCGTACAACAAGCCGGCATCACGAGCTCGCTCAACAGCATTTGTCTTACGCGCAAGCGATTGATATTCATACCACGGCACTCCTGGCTCATCGTGGTGAGCAACGTGCAAGTTGTTATTGAGCATCAGCAGACTCATGAATGGTCCTGCCATGACCATCGCAGTGCGCGTTTCCACCCCTACCTGATATTTGTGTTCTGGAAACGGACGAATCGCATTGAGGATTCGCCCTCCATACGTAGTGCCAAGTGCAAATTGCCACAGCGGCATTCCCGCAACTGATTGAACGAGAGAGACGACCACGACAAGACCAACTCCATGGACTGCCATCGCAAACCAAGCCTGTTTATCCCCTCGCAGCATCAGCCGAATTTTTGACCACAGATATGTCACGGTGCTGACAATTGTCCACACGAACATGCGAAATAAAATGGTGCGATTGGCCCAGTAGGCCGCACGACGAATGCGTCCGGCACGCTCCCACGCCTCAGGCGACACGTAGTAACTCTCGTTATCAAGACCTGGGTGTGTCAGATCAGATTCATGGTGCTCGCGGTGGTCTTTTTTGAAACAGAGGTACGGAATCCACAGTGTTACTGGGATGCTCCCAATGACATCATTGATCCACTGACGTCGAAATGGATGACCATGAATTGTCTCGTGTTGCATGCTCAGGTGCCAGGCGCCAAGCACGCTCAAGAATGGAATGGTCAACCAAGGTGTCAAGACTTCGCGACGCATCACGGTGAGAATCGTGAGCCCATAGACCGCAACAATTACGGCGAGCGTACGCCACTCACCTCGCCCATTGAGCAGTGATTTTTGAGAACTGGGGGCTTGTGACACGCCTACATTCTACAATGTGACAGTGCCCCGGCTAGTTGCTCTCGCCAAAACTTATGGACCAGGACTTGTATTTGTCGGCGTAGTGACATTTGTCGGTTTTGTTATTCATTGGAATTTTGCAACTATTTCTCCACTTGTCGCATCGCTGGTGTTGGGTGTGCTTATTGGAAATATTGTTTCGATCCCAAAAGTATTTGTAGCCGGACAGAAGTTTGCGGCAAAAAAGGTCTTGCGGTTTGGCATCGTGCTCCTGGGCACACAATTGGCGCTCAAACAAGTGGTCGATCTCGGTGGTCGCGAACTCATTGTCGTCATTGGTGTTGTTGCACTCACATTTTTGGGCACATTGTGGCTTGGACCTCGGCTCGGAGTATCCAATTCGCTTTCGCTCCTGATCGCAACTGGATTCTCTATCTGCGGTGCATCTGCAGTCGCAGCCATGGAGGGCGTGGTTGAAGCCGACGAAGAAGAAGTCACTTATGCGATTGCGCTCGTGACTCTGTGCGGAAGTTTGGCCATTGTGTTGCTGCCGCTCTTACGTAACATGCTCGGGCTGAGCGATCCACAATTGTTTGGATCATGGGTGGGCGCAAGCGTTCACGATGTTGCCCAAGTGATCGCCACTTCGTCCACTGGCGGAGAAACCGCGGTACATGCAGCAACTGTTGTCAAGCTTTCTCGAGTCGTATTACTCGCGCCACTCGTCGCAAGCGTCAGCATCTGGGTGCGTCGCCCGTCAAGTGGCCTTGTTGCCAAAGCCGACGCGAAACACGTCAGCATTGTTCCTCTTTTCGTCATCGGTTTTCTCGCGATGATTGCGGTGCGCACAACCGGTGTTATCCCCGACAATTGGCTCACAAAACTCAAGACAATCGAACAAATGTGTCTCGCAGGTGCACTCGTGGGATTGGGCTCCGATGTGCGCATCTCTAGACTCATCAAAGTTGGCGGCCGCCCACTGCTGCTTGCCTTGATCAGTTGGTTTGGAATTGCGGTCGTCTCGCTTCTTGGCGTGCGACTTGTTGCCTAAAAACTCGAGCTTTGAGTTAGAGCGCGCCGACCACGCACTTGCCACCACGCACAACGGCTCGAGTTTGGTTTACGCCTGGACGGTAAGCAAGATGAATGTGGCTTGGGGCGTCCAACACAACCAAGTCGGCTCGCGAGCCGGCACACAGGTTGCCAATGTCGGTGCGTCGCAACGCCTGAGCGCCGCCCTGAGTAGATGACCACAATGCCTGGTCTGGCGTCATGCCCATCAAGATCACGGCAAGAGACATCACAAATGGCATTGACGTGGTGTACGACGAACCAGGATTGCAATCGGTTGCAAGAGCCACCGTTACACCCTGTTCAATCATGTGTCGAGCGTGTGGAAATGGCGAGCGCGTGCACAACTCTGCTGCGGGCAACAGCGTGGCAACGGTGGTCTTGTTGGCAGATGAGAGCGCTTCAATGTCTTTTTCTGTCAGATGCGTGCAGTGGTCGCACGATGCGACTCCAAGTTCAACACCAAGTTGTACTCCGCCACCTTTTTGCAACTGGTTGGCATGAATGCGCGTGCCAAGGCCAGCTTTTGCACCAGCCTTGAGAATCTCGCGTGACTGATCAACATCAAATGCTCCGCGATCACAAAACACATCAATCCATTTGGCGTGCGGCAAACAAGCATTCAACATCTCGCCAACGACCAAATCCACATAATTTTCTTGCTCAACATCGGTTGGATACAGATGTGCGCCAAGAAATGTTGTCTCGGTGGTAATCGATCGCGCAATACGCATCGAGCGCTCTTCGTCTTTCACCGATAGTCCATAACCAGACTTGACCTCAAGTGTTGTGGTGCCCGAGCACAGCGCCTCATAGGCAAGGTGCTGTGCGTTCAGCGATAACAACTCGTCACTTGCAGCCCGCGTGGCCATCATGGTGCTCTGAATGCCGCCTGCCGCATATGGAAGGCCTTCCATGCGGGCTTCAAACTCTTGCGCCCTGTCGCCAGCAAACACAATGTGCGTGTGGCTGTCAACAAAGCCAGGGATGATTGCGCATCCGTCACAACCAATCGGTTGCGCCTCGGTGTATTGATCGATCTGGTCTTGCGGTCCGCACCAAACAATCTTGCCGTCGTCGTCTGCTACAAGGCCTGCGTTGTTAATGATGCCAAGCGGGCCGTTGCCAATTGCTGGGTCGTTAGTAACAAGGTGACCAATGTTGTTGAGCGCGAGCATCATGAACCATGCTTTGCAACGAGCGCCTTAGCGCGCTCTACAAACGCGTCGTGATGAAAGAGATTAAACGAATCCCATGTGGTCAACGTTCCTGAGTCAATCACTTTGTCAAGAAACAAAAGACCGTCTAGGTGGTCAACTTCGTGTTGAAACGTGCACGC
>CAZHIN010000055.1:0-10206 GCA_964532575.1 uncultured Acidimicrobium sp. | reverse complement strand
TCATGAAAGTTGTTTACACACCAGCGCATATGGGTCATAACCCTCATGCGGAAATCGCTGCATCGCGGTCTGCTTCACCATTCGAGCACATTGGTCGCGCAGAAGCGATTAAAGAGACCTTGATCAACGATCCAAGCATGGAGTTTTTGTCGCCAACTGAGTGGGGCACAGAGCCGATTGATGCCGTGCACACGCCAGGGCTGAATAAATTTCTGATGACGGCATGGGCCGACTATCAGCGCGAGATGCGTCCAAGTCACGAAGTTGTGCCCGATTTCTTTTATCGTCCATCGTTGCGCGATGCAATGAGTCAAATCGAAGAGCCCGTAGCTGTTAACGCACGGCTTGGATGGTGGTGTTTTGAAACGACAACGCCACTTACTGAAGGCACGTACACAGCAGCACGCGGTGCAGTTGACACCGCCCTGACTGCAACGAAACTTGTGCTCGATGGCGAATCATATGCCTATGGTTTGTGCAGGCCACCTGGACATCATGCGACTACAGATCTGTATGGCGGTTATTGCTTCTTTAATAATGCTGCAATCGCAGCGCATCACGTGGCCACCACCACGGGCACAAAGGTCACGGTGCTCGATGTGGACTATCACCATGGCAATGGCACCCAAGAAATTTTTTATGAGCGCGACGATGTGCAATATGTGTCGTTGCACGGCGACCCTCAGCGTGCATACCCGTACTTCACTGGCTTCAGCGACGAGCAGGGTTCCGGCAAAGGACGCGGCTCCAACTTCAACGTGCCACTCGCTGCGCGCACCGAGGATGATTTCTTTATTGCAGCGCTTGACAAAGCGTGTTCAGCAATCACCAAGTTTGGCCCGAGCATGGTGATCGTCTCTCTTGGTCTCGACACATTTTTTACTGACCCCATTAGTGATTTATCAGTTACTCAAGATGGCTTTAAGCGCAGTGGCGACTTAGTGCGACAAATGGGTTTGCCAACGGTGGTGTTGCAAGAAGGCGGCTACGACGTAGATGCTTTGGGCAACAACGTGCAAGCCTGGCTGCACGGCCTGAGCGCTTCGTAACACGTTGCCAGTGCTCACTAATCCTCAAATTTGACAGCGGCCCGAGCATCATCCATCTGGGCCTCGGTCGGCTTGCGAAAAATCGTGATCATGGTGATGCCTGCGACAAGGTACACGATCGCATTCATTCGCCACGCAATGTGGATCTCTTTCATGTCAATATTCATCAATGACTCTCCAGCGCGTCGCGCAACTTCAATGCGTCCGAGCGTGGGAGCAGCGATCGCCAGTGACAGTGCAGCCCCAAGAGCAGTGCCAATTTGTCGAGCAGTTGTATTGAGCGCTGAACCCATCGCAAACTGAGTTGGTTTGAGATATGCGGTCGCCGAACTTGACAGTGTCGAGATACTTAAACCGACCCCAAATCCCGTGAGCAACATCCATGGCAGATAATGCCTGAGGTAATCGGGCTCAATCGGGATGAATGTGGTGAGACCAAATGTGCCAATACTGAGCATGATTGCGCCAGCGAACAACACTCGCGCATGGCCAAACTTGTTTGCATACTTGCCTGCGAATGGTGCAACTAATGCAGCCATACCTGGCCCTGGCATTGTTGCGAGACCCGAGTGCGAAACGCTGTACCCCCACACTGCTTGAAGCCAAAATGTGTTGAGCAACCACATACCGATAAAGCCGATGCTAAAAAGCAGTCCCGATAAATTGGCGGCCAAAACAAAAGGTAGGCGGAAAAGTTTTAGATCGAGCAAGGGGCTCTCAACAACTCGGCACCGCTGAACAAAAAGCACAACGAGAAACAATCCAATGACAATTGAACCAATTGTTTTTGAGTTTGTCCAATGCCACACTTCGCTTTGCGAAATACCTAAGACCACAAGTGCGATACCGGTAAAACCAAACACAACACTTGGGTAATCCACTTTGCGCTGAGCATTGGGGTCTTTGCTTTCATGCAAAATTCTGCGACCCAACAATATGGTGACAACGGTAAATGGGATATTGATAAAGAACAGTGAGCGCCAACCAAGCGAGTCGACAAGGATGCCGCCGACGGATGGTCCTAGCGCTGCTGCAAGCCCGCCCGTAGCACCCCAGATGGCAATTGCTTGTGTGCGTTTTTCAACAGGGAACTCTGGCAAGACCAACGCGATCGATGCAGGAGTAAGTTGCGCTCCACCCATGGCCTGAATAATGCGAGCGAGGATGAGCACCCACGTGGTTGGTGAGATGCCACAGAGTAAAGACCCAGCACTAAAAATGAATAATCCGCGCAGAAATGAACGCTTGCGACCGTACACATCGGCGAACCGTCCCGCCGTCAGTAACCCAGCAGCGTAAGCAATTGCATATGCCGAGAAGACCCAAGTGATGAGGCTTCCACCTCCGAGGTCGGCTTCGATGGTGCGCTTGGCAACTACAACAATTGAAACGTCGAGAGAAACTAAAAATGTTGCCAGAGCAGTGAGGCTGAGTACTTGATACGCGCGTGGAATCCGCGATACGAATGAAGTTGTCATCTACGCCCCGTCAACAATGCTTGTTTCCCCTGGCATTGACTGTAGTGATCGTGCGCTCGTTGACTAGCAGCGAAGGAATATTTGCTGTTAGACCGACTTGATGTCGGCAATTACCTGCGCCCAACGGCTTTGGTCGCCCGAGTAGGGGGCATAGAAACTGAGGCGCTGGATGACATCGCCGTAGCGCTTGGTGAGTTCAGGCGCAATTGACTCTGGCTCGCCAACAACCGCGAACGTGTTGAGAATCTCGTCGGTAATGAGATCGCCCATCTCGACCCACTTGCCCTGCTTCGAAAGGGCATTGAGTTGTGGCTGCAGATCGTTCCAACCGTGGATCTCGAGAACACCCGAATAGGCGGGGGTTGAACCATAAAAAGCGATCTGTTGTCGTGTGCCCGCCGCTGCTTGTTGCATCTCGTCAGCATTATTTCCGGTGACAACAAAGCTCGGTCCGACGATTTCAAAACCTTCCATCGTCTTGCCAGCTTTGGCACGACCACGTTGCAGCGCAGGAAGTGTGACTTCGCGTAGATATTTTTCGGTAGTGAAACCGTGACAGATAAAACCATCGCACACTTCGCCAGCCACCTCAGTCATCATCTCGCCAACACCTGCAAGAAAAATTTTTGGAACACCAAAGTCACCTAAATCTTTTTTGTCGGGAGTAAAAAATGGTGTCATCAGCGTGTGCTGATAAAACTCGCCACGAAACTCGAGCGGTGCGCCAGTCAGCCATGTGTTCCAGATGGCACGAATTGCCAAGATCATCTCGCGCATGCGCGGTGCAGGGTGGCTCCATTCCATACTGAAGCGCTTGGTGATGTGCGGTTTGATCTGACTTCCCAACCCAAGAATGAAACGGCCCTTGGAGTACGACTGCAAGTCCCATGCTGTATTCGCGAGCGTCATTGGGTTGCGCGCGAAAGCAACGGCGATGCTGGTGCCGATCTCGAGAGTGCTGGTGTGCTCGGCAGCTAAAAGTAACGGCAAGAACGGGTCGTGCGATGTTTCGGCTGTCCAACCACCGGTGTAGCCCGCGCGCTCGAGGTCTTGAGCACTTGATGCAGCGTTGTGCAATGAACTGGGAATACCGCCATCGAGTTTCATGAGTCAGTGCGATTTTCTCGCAAAAATTTTTCGAGTTCGGCAGCAAGTTCGTCGCCGCTCGGAAGTGGAACGCCGCCGAAACCCGTAGTCAGTGTGCCGTTGCCGCTGTGCTCTGCGTCGAATGCAACTTCGAGTTGGGAAAGCATTGCTGAGTGTTCTGGGTTGGTGCGTACGAGTTGGTCGAGGCGCTCACGTTGCACAACTGCCTGTTCGAGAATGCCACTGATGTCAAGAGTGAGACCGCCCACATCGCACACTGCGCCAAGTAGTGCAGCCGATGCTGGTGGATACGCCATGGACGCAACATAGTGCGGCACCTGCGCCCACAATCCCAGTACATCGATGTGTTGATCGTGAAGCGCGTGCTCGAGAGCGGCTTCCATGCCAGCAGGAACATCGAGTGAGCTCTTGATATAAGGAAGCGTTTGGATTAATGGAGCATTGGGTGAAGTGCACGAAATCTGAACTGCCCGAGTGTGCGGAGTAGCAACGGGATAAGCGCCCAAGCCGAGCATCCGACGCACACCGAGTGTGGTTGAGAGGGTGGCTACTTCATTGGCAAATTGCTTCCAACGCGAGTCTGGCTCGGGGCCAGTGAGCAACAAAACATCGCGATGATTGACATCGTGACCAATCATCAGGCGTGGAGCAGACCAGTCAAGTTTGGTGTTCACACCTTCGCGAAGTTCCATTGTTGGCCTGCGTGCGCGGTAGTCAACAAACAAGTCGGTATCAAATTCGAGCAGATCGGTTGCGCCCGTCTCGGCGATGAGTGCCTCCATCGCATTTCCCGCTGCCACCGAAGTGTCGATCCAGCCACTGAACATGACGACCAAGAGAGGATCGCTCAATCGTGGAAGTGTGTTGCCAAACTGTGGGGCAATGCGATATGCGTCGCTCATTGAAAACTCATTGTAGGCGCGACAGCAACAATTCGGCTTTTTGTGCTGATGCTTCAACCTGCAATTTAAATGGCTCAAATGCAGAGGTATCACTTTGCTCGCCCATGGCACCAGAAATATAGCGGGCATAGACACCTTCAATAATGCAGGCAAGTTTCCAGTAGGCAAATGCAACGTAATAATCCAGATGCGAAATGTCTCGCCCAGAAACTTTGGCATATCGCTCTGCGAGTTGCGCGCGATTTAAAAATCCTTCAGAGGTGGTGGTGCCAAATGTGGTGCCCGAAGGTTCGTCAGTCGGACCACTCCAGTACACCATGAGTAGTCCAAGGTCGGCGAGTGGGTCGCCGAGTGTGCACAACTCCCAATCGAGCACTGCAATGATGTCGCCTTTGTCATTGATCATGCAGTTATCGAGCCGATAGTCGCCATGCACAATCGTTGCTGGGCCCTGCACTGGTAGATGCTTGAGTAAACCGTCATGCACTCTGTCAACTGCGCTCAACTCACGTGTCTTGGACGCATTCCATTGTCCGTACCAACGCTTGAGTTGGCGCTCGATATATCCGTCGTGACGACCGAGTTCTCCGAGCCCGACAGCAACAGGATCGACAGCATGTATTGCAGCCATTGTGTCGACGAGCGAGTTGCTGGCCTGCTCACGTGCGGCAGGAGTGAGCATGCTCGACGCAATGTTTGGATCGCGCACGATGATTCCGTCGACGAAACCCATCACATAAAACGGTGCGTCATTTATCGAAACGTCGTCGCACATTGCCAGAGTGGGGGCAACAGGAACCTTGGTGTGTTGTAACGCCGAGATGACTCGGTGTTCGCGACCCATGTCGTGTGCACTAGCAAGCGCATGGCTAAGTGGTGGCCGGCGCAGCACATAGTGATGGTTGGCGCTGTCGGTCACGCTAAAGGTGAGGTTGGAGTGGCCGCCAGCAATCAGATCAAAATGGAAAGGTGCTACTGAGCCAGCAACATTGGCACTGAGCCATTGAGACACCGACTCGGCATTGATGCCAGCAGGTGTGGGATGCGTTGCATTCATTGACACGCAAACTTAGTCAAGTAGGGCGTTGATGTCATACTCGGCAGTATCGTCGTGGATATGGCGATTGATGTAACCGATGCAACGTTTCAGGTAGAGGTTTTAGAGCGTTCAAAAACCACGCCAGTTATTGTCGATCTGTGGGCGCCGTGGTGTGGGCCGTGCAAGACGATTGGACCAATCCTAGAAAAACTCACGGATGCAACTGGCGGCAGGGTGGTGCTTGCCAAAGTAAATGTTGACGAAAATCCGGCAATCTCTGCGGCGTTTAAGGTGCAGTCGATACCTGCGGTGTACGCGCTCAAAGATGGCGCGATGTTGGATGGCTTTGTCGGCGCGCAATCCGAGCATGTGATAGCCGAATTTGTGCAGTCACTGATGCCCGAGGGAGGCGTGCCAACTGTGGAGTCGTTGTTGGCAGTCGGCGATGAGGCGAGTTTGCGTGAAGCATTTGTGCTCAAGCCCGGAGACGAAAATATTGCAATTCTGCTCGCCGAGTTATTACTCAAAAATGGTGATGTGACGGGCGCATTGGGCGTGCTGGCTTTGGTACCCGAGACCGACAAGGTGCGAGTTGTCATCGCTGCTGCTCGAGCCGCCTTCGCTCCAACTGATGATTATGACGCACAACTGACGGCCCTACTGCCTCAAGTAAAGGCTGATGAAGACGCGCGTAAAAAGTACGTCGAGATCCTCGAAACGATGGGGCCACTCGATCCGCGCAGTGCTGGCCACCGAAAAAGATTGACCGCACAACTCTTCTAGTTGCCGCACACATCGGGTCGTGCCAAGACCACTCATAGATTTCGTTCATTGGATTGGACTCAGTCGCATCTTGGCCTCGGCTTTTGGTGTGCTGGTGATGGTTGTTGGAGTTTGGTGGGTGGTGCGAGTGCCACCACCGCCACCCGAGACAAATATTCCTTTCGCTACGACTTCGGTTGTGCCAATCACGAATGAACCAGGCATGCCCGTATTAAACACAGCTGTAGTAAACACGGCTGCGGCAAATATCACTGTGTATGTATCGGGCGAAGTGGTGAAACCAGGTGTGTATGTGCTGTTGACAACAGCACGAGTAATCGACGCACTGCAAGCAGCAGGTGGTGCTACAACCAGCGCGGATTTGGTTGTCGTCAATCTTGCTGCGCCGCTTGTTGATGCTGCACAAGTTTTTATTCCACGCAAAGGCTCAACGCCACGAGTGACATTGCCCCGACCACACGCTGGTGTCAATCTGCCTCCAACTGGTAGCAGTGCTGGTGCTGGCGCAACTTCCGCTGCTGGCATTGTCGATATCAACAGCGCGACGCTGCTTGATCTAGATGCACTGCCAGGCGTTGGGCCATCGACTGCGCAAGCGATCATCGATTATCGAATTGCCAACGGGCCATATGCATCAGTAGATGATTTGCTTAATGTGCGCGGTATCGGACCATCGAAACTTGCAGCGATGCGCGCACGAGTGCGTGTGTGACTACGAGTGCGTGAGCAAGTGTTACAACGCGCCGAGCACAATGGCGCTCAGCGCCAATGCCAACACCGCACCGATCGCTACACCGATTGCAAGCGGGCGAAATTCTCGCACCCATTCGGGCCAGCCAGCAATTGCGCGCTGTGTTGCGCGTATTGCCGAAATTTGACCAAGTGCAAACCAGATGGCCGCACTCACCACAGTCGCAACTATGTAACTCGTCAAAGCGGAAACGGCAGGAACGCCTGCGATAGACAATACGGGCAACGCAATCACCAATACCAAATAGCCGATCATGCCAAACAGTGAGCCCGGTAGTGCCACCAAAATCAGTCCAACGAGGGCAAGTGAAGCGCTCAAGGCAACAGCAACGATGCCTCCACGCTTGCGCACCAAATTGCGATTGGCGATGATGCCGTCTACAACAATTCGCGGCGAGCGCGGGCGAGTGCTGGAGGCTTCTACATTATTCACATCTCAATCGTACGAGACGCAACATGGTTGGAGTGGGCATCTTGTGCAATTTGGCGACAACAACGTGTTGGCGTTAGCAATCGTGTTGTTGGTGTGCACGCGGTTGTCGTTAGATATCGCAAATCATGTTGTTCTTGGCGGATGCGCAGGGTTTATGTTGCTGGCGCTCGTATTCATGCTCAGTGCAAACACGCGCAGTGTTCGGAAGAAGTATTTTTTATTGGCCGTATTGGTGATCTGTGCCGCTTCGCTAGGTGTTGGTTTGGGCGCGCATTCGTGGAGCCAACTTCGACAACCGCAATTGGGTTCGTACGATGGCGTTGCAAAGATCATGGAAGACCCTCAGTGGCGCAACGGCGGAGTGCAGACCGTGGTGCAACTCGACGGTGAGCGCTTCATTGTTTATGCCTATGGTCTGCCGGGAAGAAGATTGAGCAATCGTCAGGCTGGTGAGGTGCTGTGGGTTTCGGGAGATCGTTTGCGCCTTGATGAGAGCAAACAAAACAGGTTGTCGTATCGGCACATTGTTGGAACCTTTGCCGTGCGTGAGGTGAGCGAAGGTTTTGGCAATGGTGCGCTGTTATATCTGAGCGCGAACAACATTCGTCAAGCGTTACAGGGCTCAGCAAATGTGCTGCCTCGTGACGAGGGCGCGCTCTTTATGGGCCTCATCATCGGTGATGATCGTCAGCAACCGGCAACAATGATTACGGCATTTCGAAACAGTGGCTTGTCGCACTTGACAGCGGTCTCTGGACAAAATGTTGCGTTCCTCTTGACGGTGATGGGGCCGTTATTGATGCGTGCGCGATCGTCGTGGCGGTTTGGGCTCACACTGTTTGTATTGCTCTGGTTTACCGTCGTGACACGAGGTGAACCTTCGGTGTTGCGAGCCGCAATGATGGCGGCGTTCGTTGCGCTTGGTACGGCGCGCGGGCGAGACACGCCGGCAAAACGCATGCTCGGCCTTGCAATCATTGTGCTGCTGGTGTGTGACCCACTTCTTGCGTGGTCGGTTGGGTTTTGGATGTCGAGTTCGGCAACGCTCGGTTTACTGGTAATCACGCCACAACTGGCCAAAATCATTTCCGGACCACGATGGTTTACGGCCGCCTTGTCTACGACAATGGGTGCACAGTTGGGAGTCATGCCGATCACGGCAATTATTTTCCATAGCGCACCAGTTATTGCGCTTGCCACCAACTTGTTGGCAGTACCCATCGCCGGAGCGGTGATGTTGGTAGGAATTCCGCTCGGAATGTTGGCGGGAATATTAAGTCAAGTTTCGGGTGCTTTAGCAATGACTGCTTGCGTGACCGCGTTGATGTGGCCAGTTGAGGTGGCGGTGCGATGGGTGTGGTGGGTAGCAGTGCTTGGCGAGCGTATGTCGGCGCATGGCAGTGTTAATGCATTTGGCTGGTGCATCGTGGCTTTGTTGGTAATTTCTGCGAGAATATCGGCGTGGCGATCTACTTAATTACAGGCAGCGATGCCAGGTTGGTCTCGGCCAAACTCACCGACCTCACAGCCGAACTCGTAGGTGATGGCGATCGCAACACCATGTTGTTTAGTCATGACCTGGAACCTTTGAGTGCCGACGATCGAGAGTTGGCGGTTGCAAGTGCGATGATTGGCGCACAGACCAGTTCGCTTTTTGGTGATGAGCGAGTGGTGGTATTGCGCGGTATCGGTGAGGCAACGGTTGATCAACTCCGGCCATTAGTCGAGTATCTTGCACAGCCGCTTGCAGAGACACAACTTGTGCTCACAGGGTCGGGCAAGCTGGCAAAATCAATCACAGATGCGTTGAAACAAGCAGGTGCGACAACCATAAATACATCGCCCCCAAGTCGTTCTAACGAATTGTCGATGTGGTTTCAAGAACAGCTCGCCGAAGCCGGTCTCAAAATTGATTCGGCTGCGCTAAAAATGCTGATCGAGTGGCTCGGTGAAGACCAGGCCAGGCTTCCGTCGATCATCGAGGTTTTGGTTTCAACGTATGGCACCAGTAAGAAACTCACCGTAGATGAGATCGAGCCATTCCTTGGTCAAGAAGGAAGTGTTAAGCCATGGGATTTAACCGATGCAATTGATCTCTCAAATTCACCAAAGGCAATTGCGATGTTGCGTCGAATGATCCGAAGTGGTGAGTCACACCCAATGCAACTGATGGCGATGTTGCACAATCACTATGTAAAACTTCTCAAACTGGATGGTCCAGAGGTGCATACGGCGAGCGAAGCGATGACCATTATCGGGGCAAAAAGCGAATTTCAGGGCAGAAAATATTTGGAGACGTACAGGAGATTGGGCGCCGCCAATATTTCTGCGGCACTTCAGTTGCTCGCTAGAGCAGACATTGATTTGCGCGGAGGCAGGGATTTAGAAGAAGAACTGACGATGGAAATCTTGGTTGCAAGACTGAGCCGAATGGGCGGCTCGCCGCAACATGCAAAAACGGGCGGAAGATTTACTTCGCGGCGTTGATTTTTTTCATCAGGCGGCTCTTTTTGCGAGCAGCTTGACGAGGGTGAATGACACGCTTTGAAGCGGCCATATCGAGGCGCTTGACGGCGAGGCGCAATGCCTCTGGGTTCTCAGGTGTACCGATTGTCTCGGTTGCGTTCTTTAAACGTGTACGCACTTCGCTCTTCGTCGCGCGATT
>CAZHIN010000054.1:0-10221 GCA_964532575.1 uncultured Acidimicrobium sp. | reverse complement strand
TAAAGCCGATACCACCATGAATCTGAATGTTTTCGGCAGCAGCGTGGAAGTAAGCCTCCGAGCAATATGCCTTGGCGAGCGATGCTACGGATGCAAGCTCATCGTTCATTTCTGCTGCACACCACATGCCGTAGTACGCAGCCGACTTTGCTGACTCGACTTCGAGCAACATGTCTGCACACTTGTGCTTGATGGCCTGGAATGAACCGATTGGGCGACCAAACTGCACACGAACCTTGGCGTACTCAACTGCCATCTCGAGCACCTTTTGTGCACCACCGACTTGCTCTGCTGCAAGTGCAACGGCTGCCAAGTCAAACACTTGACTCAACACGTCCCAGCCCTTGCCCTCTGTGCCAACCAAGGTTGCAGGAGTTGCGTTGAACTCCAACTTGGCTTGCTTGCGAGTTTGGTCCATCGTTGAAAGTGCCGTACGAGTAAGACCCTTTGCTTTGCCATCTACGGCAAACAACGAAACGCCCTTGCTCGTGCGCGCTGCAACGATGATCAAATCTGCAGTGTGTCCATCGATCACAAACATCTTGGTGCCGGACAGAGTGAAATCGCTTCCACTGCCCTTGGCCTCCATGGTGATTCCCTTTTCGTCCCACTTGCCAGATGGCTCGGTGGTAGCGAGAGTGGCTGTAAATTCGCCGCTGGCGATGCCTGGCAAAGCTTTTTTCTTTGCAGCTTCGTCACCACTCAACAACAGTGCGTTTGCAGCGAGAACCACGCTCGAGAAAAACGGTGCGCACAACAATGCGCGACCCATCTCTTCAAGCACTACGCCAAGTTCAATGAAACTAAATCCAGAGCCACCGAACTCTTCAGGAATCGAGAGACCCTGAAGGCCCATCTGCTCGCCCATCTGCGACCACACAGCAGGATCAAAACCATTTTCGGTCTCCATCTGCTCGCGTACGGCTGCTTCTGAAGACTTGCTCTCCAAAAATGCACGGACTGTTTTACGAAGTTCTTCTTGTTCTTCTGAAAAGGCAAAGTTCATAACAACGATTCTGCCCGACCCAGGTCCATCCAACCCAATCGGTATGTGTACACAGGCGTACACAAATCACGTACTTTCGGCTACCCTGTGTCCTATGCGCAGCATAGGAATCCGCGAACTTCGAGAACGCTCAGCCACGTTTATCAAGCGTGCAGGTGCCGGTGAACAGATGATTATTACTGTCAGTGGCGACCCAGTTGCCACCCTTGGTCCCATCACTGCGACCGTAACTCCAACGATCACGTTGACTGATCTTGTTGCAATGGGTGCAGTAATTGCGCCTCGAAGGCGCGACAAATTTCAGTTACCGAAAGCGATCACGTTCAGTAGCGGTTCGCGCATCGACCAAACATTGCGCGAGGTACGCGGATGACGATCATGCTCGACACAAGTGCACTCGTTGCTCTGCACACAAGCGGAGTTGCCCGAACAATCACACACGATGCCATCAAAGGTGACACCGACTGGTGTGCAAGTGCGCTCGCACTTACCGAAGCGATGTCCATTATTGATCGCATGTCAGAACAAGAATTTGTGCGACACGACCTCGAAGATGCAATTCGCCATACGTGGGATTATGTTGCAGTTGTGCCTGTTGATCAACGATGTCTTGACGAAGCTGCGATTCTTGTTCGCGAACAACCCCTGCATATCTCCGACGCAATACATCTGGCTGCGGCTACCCGCTTACCAAAGCCCATCAAGTTTGTGACGTTCGATCCAGCCCAAATTCCGGTTGCTCTCTCGCTTGGTTTTGATGTGGTGTCATCATGAGCACAACGTTGCATTGGCACGACACCAACGTCGAAGTGCACAAACTTGTTGTTGGACCATACGACAACAATGTTTTTGTCATTCGTTGCACCGCTACTGGCGATGCTGTGTTAATTGATGCTGCCAATGAGCACGAAAAGCTGCTCGAATTGTGCACCCAACTTGGGGTTAGTCGCGTGCTCGAAACCCACGGGCATTGGGATCACATTCAGGCCATACCCGCCATGCGTGAAGCTGGTTACGAAGTTGCTGTCACCGCTGCCGATGCACCACGTCTCAAGGACGTTGGCTACGACGTATTCATTGACGATGCAGAAGTAATTGAGGTGGGCAACTTGCGCCTGCACGCAATTCACAACCCCGGCCATACTGCGGGTTCAATTTCTTTCGCGGTGGCCAATACACCGCTGCTGTTTACCGGCGACACGCTGTTTCCTGGTGGGCCTGGCAATACCGCTTTGGAAGGTGGCGATTTTGCAACCATCATTCAGTCAATTGACAACAAACTTTTTACATTTCCTGCCAACACCATTGTGCTGCCCGGTCACGGTCTCGATACCACCATTGGTGCTGAACGACCGCATTTACAAACGTGGGTTGATCGCGGCTGGTAGACATCAGAACATGAATCCTGTTCTTGGCGGCATGGTGCTGGGTCCCATGGCACTCACACCCGTCGGCGCAAACGACAAAATTTTGCCAAACGGACACCCCACATCGCAGTGGCGCGCCGAGTTGCGTCACATTCCAAATATTCGCAATGCCATTTCGGTCGCGTCTATCTATGTGCAAACGCTGGGCATCATTTGGTTGACACTTTTCCTGCACCACCCAGCGGCATATGTCCTCGCATTTTTGCTCATGGGTCGTGCGCATGCGCAGTTGCTCGCGCTGATGCACGAGTCGGTGCACAGACTGTTGTTTCGTAACCGCAAACTCAACGACTTTGCAGGTCGTTGGTTGCTCGGATACATGTCATTTGTAAATACCGACGGCTATCGCTACGTGCACATGGCACATCATCGTGAAGAGTTTGGACCAAACGAGCCAGACATTCCGTTGTATGCCAATTACCCAATTACGCGCGCAAGTTTCTGGAGAAAGATGCGTCGAGACGGGTTGGGCAGCACCGGTTTTCGAATGTTACGCGGGCAGTTCTTGTCGGTCTTTGCTAAAAAATCACCAGATCAAAACGGGCAGCCAAATACTCAGCGCAAAATATTTGCTTTGCACGCAGTGATACTCACTCTCACCGTGATCTTCGTCAATCCTTGGGTGTATGTGATGCTGTGGTTACTGCCGTACATCACGGTGTGGCGAGTAATGAACCGGCTTCGATCAATCGCCGAGCACGGCGGCCTGCGTGCCGACACCGACCGCCGAGTCACCACGCATTCAGTCAAACAACACCTGTTTTCCAGTTTCTATTTTGTGCCGTTCAACCTTGGTTGGCATATTGCACATCACACCGATTCGGGCATCCCGTTTCGCTCGCTGCCCGAGTACCACCGCCAACTTCGAGAATCCGGTTTCGTCACAGATGCGTACGAATACAGCAGTTATCTGGCCATCTGGCGAGCCCTTCGCTCGCGACCAGATTCAATTGCCAGTGCGAAATAATTAACACTACGCAGGTAGTGCTAATCCCCCAAGCGCCTGAATACACTCAAATACGTGACTGAATTGTTCAGAGTTGACGAATTGCACGCCAAGCCAATCGAGGGCGATACCGAGATCCTGCGCGGTCTTTCGCTCACGGTCAATGAGGGCGAAGTTCACGCCATCATGGGGCCAAACGGCTCCGGCAAATCCACTCTCGCCAACACCCTGCTTGCCTCCCCCGAATACCAAGTTGTTTCGGGTCGTGTGTTTTACAAAGGTGACGACATCAGCCAGTGGCCAACTGATGCTCGTGCCAAGGCCGGCATATTTTTAGGTTTTCAATATCCGCAAGAAATCGCTGGTGTGTCGGTCATCCAGTTTTTGCGTCAAGCACTCTCGGCTCGTAAAGGCATCGACTTGTCGGTTCTTGAGCTACGACTTTCTGCGATGTCATGGATGAAACGATTGGGTATGGATTCGACCTTTGTTGATCGTTACCTCAACGAGGGTTTTTCTGGTGGCGAAAAAAAGCGCAATGAGATCATGCAGATGGCAATTCTTGAACCCGAGCTTGCAATTCTCGACGAAACAGATTCTGGTCTCGACATAGATGCGTTGCGCATTGTCGCCCAAGGCATTCGCGAGGTGCGCAAAGAGCGTCCAAAAATGGGCATCGTGCTCATCACCCACTACCAACGACTGCTCGACGAGTTACAGCCAGACTTCGTTCATATTTTGATCGACGGTCGCATCGTCAAATCGGGCGGCATGGAAATTGCAGAAGAACTCGAAAAATCTGGCTACGAGTCATACAAAGAATAAATATCCGACATGACTCTTGACGTCCTCGCAATTCGCAAAGATTTTCCAGTCTTGCATCGACTCGTCAACGACAAACCGCTCGTCTATCTCGATAGCGCAAACACCTCGCAAAAACCTCAAGTGGTCATCGATGCACTTTCACACTTTATGGAAACCGGTTATGCGCCAATCAATCGCAGCGCATACCAATTGGCCGCCGAAGCTACCGATGCATTTGAGGCAACGCGTAGCGCACTTGCCACCTTTATCAATGCACCAAAGGCCAACGAAGTTGTCTTCACCAAAAATGCCACCGAGGCACTCAACTTGGTCATCATGTCGTGGGGCCGAGCCAATCTCAAAACTGGCGACTCGGTGTTGCTCACGCATATGGAACACCACGCCAACATTGTTCCCTGGCACATGCTTGTTGCAGAGCGTGGCATTCAATTGCGTTGGGTTCCACTTACGTCCGACGGTCAACTCGACCTCACCAACCTCGACGCACTGCTCAAAGACGTCAAGGTTTTTTCATTTACTTCAATGTCCAATGTGCTCGGCACAATCAACCCGGTGCAGCACCTCTGCGCTGCTGCTCACAAAGCAGGCGCACTGGCAATCGTTGATGCATGCCAATCGGTGCCGCATCAACCCACCGATGTGCAGGCTTGGGGCGCCGACTTTGCGGTCTTTAGCTCGCACAAAATGTGTGGGCCTTCGGGTGTTGGTGTGTTGTGGGGTCGCGAGTCGCTGCTTGAGGCCATGCCACCGTTTTTAGGTGGCGGCAACATGATCGCCGACGTGCGTCTCGATGGTTTCACGACAGCAGATGTGCCAGCCAAATTTGAAGCGGGTACACCAGCCATCGCCGAAGTCGTTGCACTTGGCTCGGCAGTCAAATACTTGACCGACTTAGGCATGCACAATGTTCGTCAGCATGAAATTGAACTGAGTTCGTATGTGCTCAATACGTTGAATTCACGTTTTGGCAATGACATCACGATCCACGGCCCGACTAACCCAGAGCTGCGCGGCGCCACCTTTTCATTTGCGTTTCGCGGTATTCACCCACACGATCTCAGCCAAGTGCTCGATCAAACCAATGTGTGTGTTCGCGCAGGTCACCATTGCGCTAAACCACTGATGAAAATCCTTGGTGCCAATGCCACAGTGCGAGCAAGTTTCTATTTATACAACACCACACAAGAAGCCGACGCCCTGGCCGATGCGCTCGACAGCGCATCAGATATCTTTTAATTAGGCAATACGAGGGAGCACACAATGGCCGGGCTAGAAGATCTCTACAGAGAAATCATTCTTGACCACTACCGCACGCCCCGCAATCGTGGCGAACTCGAGGCTCCAGCCGTAAGCGCCGAGGGACATAACCCATTGTGCGGCGACGAGATTCGCATTTTCATTGACGTCAAAGATGGTCTAGTGAGTGATGTGCGTTTTAACGGTTCGGGTTGCTCTATCAGCCAAAGTTCGGCGTCAATGATGACTACTGCCGTCAAGGGCAAGCCTGTCGATCAAGTGCGCGCGATCGTAAAACGATTTAAGCAAATGATGACTCTTGACGAAGACGAAAACTCGGCAATCGACGAATCAATCAACTTGGGCGATCTCGAGGCTTTACAAGGTGTTGTCAAGTTTCCCGTGCGCATCAAGTGCGCAACACTGGGCTGGAATACCTTGCTCGACGCACTTGCCGAATCCGGCAAATAGTTTTTAGCCAACCAAGTTTGGTGCGGTCTTGCCGCCCAAAATTGCAAGTGCATTAGTTGCAGCCAAGTCGGCCATTGCTGCGCGCGTTTCCACTGTGGCTGATCCAAGGTGTGGAATCAACACTGCATTGTCAAGACCCAACAAACCCTCGTGCACGACGGGTTCTTTTTCAAATACGTCCAACCCTGCGCCGGCAATTACATTGCGCTGCAGTGCATCGGCCAATGCTGCTTCGTCAACAACTGGGCCACGAGCAGTATTGATCAAGTAAGCACTCGACTTCATCTTTGCCAATTGCGTTGCATTAATAAAGTGATGTGTCTCAGGTGAATACGGGCAGTGCAGCGAAACAACATCGCTAGTTGCGAGCAATTCGTCCAACTCAACGTGCTTTGCATCGAGCTCTTTATGCATTGCGGCATCAAGTGGCGTGCGCTTTGTGTATGCAATGGTCATGCCAAATGCTCGTGCCCGTTTTGCAACTGCTGCGCCAATCTGTCCCATGCCGACAATGCCCAATTGCCGACCCTGAATGCTTGAGCCCAACATATAAAACATGCCCCACTGCCAAGGCTGCTGTGCGCGAATCACGCGCTCGCCTTCCGCGAGCCGACGCGTCACCATCAAGATCAACGACATTGCAATGTCGGCTGTTGCTTCAGTGAGCACTCCTGGCGTATTGGTGACCAATACGGATCGCGCCTTGCATGCGGGCACATCAATGTTGTTGTAGCCCACGGCCACGTTTGACACCGACTTGAGTTGTGCTCCAGCCGCTGCGAGTAGTTCGTCATCAATCTTTTCTGTAAGCAGACTCACAATTGCATCCGCGCCACTTACTCGCTTCAGCAATTCTTCGCGACTGATCGGAGTTGATTGTTCCCATGCCAGCACATCGTGCTCTGCGCGCAGTCGAGACAGTGCTCCCGAAGGAATCTTGCCGGTAACAACTACTTTGGCCATATTTACTTCTTTATCCAATCACCCAGCAGAGTCATTCCTTTTTCGATCTGGTCTTTGTTAATGCCAGAAAATGCAAAACGAACATAGTTGCGTTCTTCGCCTGGTTGTGGTCGACCGAAGTGACGGCGTGTGCAAAATGAAACTCCAGTTGCATGCAAGGCCTGTTCTGCAAACACGGCCAAGTCATCAATTCCTTTGTTCTGCATTGCTTCAGTCACATCTGGAAACAAATAGAACGCAGCCTCTGGCGAATGAACGCTGACCCCTGGCATTGCATTGAGCATGTTGACTGCAACATCTCGACGCTCGCGAAGAGTGTTGAGCATGACTGCAGTGCCCGATTGGTCTCCGGTTAATCCCTCAACGCCCCCATATTGCACAAAGTGGGTCGTGCACGACTCGTCGTTGGTATTGAGTTTGGCAATCATGTTTGACACTTCAACAGGAGCAATTGACGCACCGAGTCGCCAACCTGTCATTGCGAACTTTTTAGAGAACGTGTACAAAATGACGGTGCGCTCGAGCATGCCCGGCAATGAAGCAATTGACTTTGATGTGCCGGAGTAACGCATTTCAAAATATGCCTCATCCGAGAGCACCCACAAGTTGTGTTTGATTGCGATCTCGGCAATGGCCTCACGCTCAGCATCTGTCGACTCTGCACCGATTGGGTTTTGCAAGTCGTTATAGATGATCGCAGTGGTTTTTGGCGTGATTGATGCCTTGATCTGATCGATGTCAATACTGAATCCGGTCGCAGATGGCAAGTAGCGATACGACTTGGCTACGCCGCCAAAGTATTCGATCTGGCTTTCATAAATGGGGTAACCAGGGTTTGGATACAACACTTCATCACCTGGGTTCATCACTGCCTGAATGAACTTTGTGATTACTGGTTTGCCGCCCGGTTGCACAACAACATTGGCAGGTGAAAAATTGAGGCCGCGACGCGCACCAACATCATTGGCGAGCGCCTCACGTAATTGTGGAATTCCGGCTGCGGGGCAATAACCAGTTTTGCCGTCGGCTATCGCACGATTCATTGCATCAACGATGTTGCGCGATGTTGCAATATTGAGGTCACCTAAGTGAAAAGGAAAAATATGATTTCCCTTTGCACCCCACTCTGCCGCTGCTTGCGAAACTGCGAACGCCGTCTCGGTTCCGAGTCGTTCTAATCGAGTTGCTAAAGCCATGAAGTTCCCCCAGATGATATGTCACTGATATATTACCAAACTTTACAATACATAAAGTTCAGAGCCCGAGATTACAAGGGATATAGATGGCTTCTAATCGGCTAGGAAGGCTTGATCAACTGGCGCTGTTATTGGGTTTCGCATCGTCAGGTACACCCCGGTGAGAGCCACAACCAAGGCCACCAGCGAAAGCACGCTCAGCCGTTCACCGAACAAAATTGCACTCTCGATTGCACTCAGCGCAGGAGTCAAAAAGAACAGACTGCTCACCCGCGCAGCAGAGTGTCGCGAGATCAACAGCATCATCAGCATTACTGCCGAAATCGAAAGCACAAACACCGACCACAACAACGCAAGAACTAGTTCGGCGTTGAGGTGAAACTCCCATTTTTCAAACAAACTTGATGCCACAAGCAGCACTGCTCCAGCCGAAACATATTGGGCTGTCGTACCACGCACTAACGGCATGTCTTTGCCACGAGCACGTTGCACCAACGTTCCTGTTGACATTCCAATAATCGACACGATCATTGCAATCAAGGCGGGTCGCGTCACGTCGCCCACTCCATCACGAACTTTGTCAATTACAACAACCACTACTCCGCAGATACCTAGCAATACTCCAACCCACTGACTCGTTCGCAAACGTTCTTTCAATATCACCCGGCCAGCGACCGAAGTGACTACTGGGTGCAGTCCAGCGATCAACGCGCTCAGACCAGAAGGTAACCCACGCTTAATTGCATAGAAAACACCACCAAGATAAATAGCGTGCATGCAGATACCGACAATTGCCGATGTTGACCACGAACCTTTGGGAAGCTTTGGTGCCCTTACAACACGAGCGATCACCGACAACACCAACGCCGCGCACAACATGCGCACCGTAAGAAATGTCAAGGGTCCTGCATTACGCGTGCTGTAACGAGCAACCACAAAGCCAGTGCTCCATAACGCCACGAAAATCCATGGTGTAAATCGCTCAAAGAGTTTTGGTTGTGTCATGCACTCACCATCATGCTGGCTGGATCAGATCCCATGGCGCACCATACAGATCTTCAAACACTGCGACGGTGCCATACACCTCATGTCGTGGCTGTTCGCGAAACTTCACTCCGCGGGCCGACCAATTTGCAAAGTCGCGATCAAAGTTGTCGGTATTTAAAAAGAATGCAACGCGTCCTCCTGCCTGATTACCAACACTTGCTTTTTCTGCATCAGTTACTGCCCGAGCAATGAGCAACGATGCGCCGCTATTTGATTCACTAGTTGGAGCGACAACCACCCATCTCTTGCCGTCGCCCATGTCGGTATCTTCCACCAATTCAAAATCCAGTTTGCCAACAAAGAATCCAATTGCTTCGTCGTATTCGCGCGCAACAAAAGTGACTAATCCGAGCCGGCTCATATGTTTGTCACGATAATTCGTTTAAGCAATTACGAATGAATGGTGTTTTCAACGACAAACATACGACGCCTGCCAGAAACGTTTGACAATGAATCCGCAACGACTGCTTTGCCGATTTCGCTTGCATATGCAGCCTCAAAATCGCTTTGTGAGTCAAACCACAATTCTGATACGCCATCTGGGTCGCCGTCGGCTGGGTTTTCTACCAAGTTGAACACTCCGCGCCGAAGTTTCGGCAATTGTTTTGCCAACGGCGCATGACTCTTCAGCCACCAATCTGCGAACTGCTCGTGAGTCGCGTTGGCGGCGCGAGTGAGCAAGATGATCGCCTTAAAGCTCATGACACTTTGTTCGTTCGAGCGAAAGGTCGGCCACCAACGGCCAGCGCCACGCTGACAACGATCTCGTGCGCCATCGGTGCATCACCAATACAAACTTCCATCGCATCCATTTCATTGAACGACCAGATGTCGTCCTTGTTCGTGATCGGAATAGTGATTGAAGCACCTGGTCCAGCAACTTTTTTGGTCGATGGAATGATGTCGAGCCCTTGCACAACTACTTTGCGTACCGGCGCGCCAAACCTTGGGTGAATCAATGCTGCAGCGTGTTCAATTTCGCCTGCGGTTCCAACAATTGCTGCTTTGCCATATGCGGTTACTTCCCCAGCCTCCACTCCAAGCGCCGCGAGTGCTCGCTCGGCCAGTTGCCCAGAGATCTCTGCGCCCATGAGTTCGAGCATG
>CAZHIN010000053.1:7661-10405 GCA_964532575.1 uncultured Acidimicrobium sp. | reverse complement strand
TGATTCTGGGTACTCGACTCATCGTGGTGATGGCCTTCAGTGCAACTGCACTCGGCACGATTTTGGGTACTGCTCTCGGTCTGGCGACTGGTTACTTCAAAGGCAAGTTCGACATGATCGTGATGCGACTCGTTGAAGCAATCTCGGCTATCCCCGTATTGATTATTGCGCTGCTCGCAATTGCCGCACTTGAGGGCAGGTCGCCAACCCTTACCGTCATCGTGATTGGTTTTGTGTTTACACCAAACATTGGGCGCACCGTACGCGCTGCAGTGCTCGGTGAATCCGAACTCGAATACGTAGCGGCCGCACGACTGCGCACCGAGCGCACACGGCACATTTTGTTCCGCGAAATCTTGCCAAACGTCTTGCCTCCGATCATTGTTGAGTTCACGGTGCGCCTTGGCTATGCAATCTTTGCCATTGCAACACTTTCATTTCTAGGTGCTGGTGTCGAGTACGGCTCGCCCAACTGGGGATCACAGATTGCCGAAAACTGGGGCAACATCTATTCCAACATTTGGTGGCCAACAGCCTTCCCTGCTCTTGCCATTGCATCTCTAGCCGTGAGCGTCAACCTCATTTCAGACAGCCTGCTGGAGATCTTTGAATTATGAGCAACACTCCAACACTCGAGTTTCGCGATCTTGAAGTTGCGTACACCGTTCGCGGTATCGACCGCGAGGTATTGCGCAGGGTTTCATTCTCAATCGCTCCAGGTGAGGCATATGGTCTTGTAGGCGAGTCGGGTTGCGGCAAGTCAACTGCAGCCTTTGCGGCGATGCGCTATTTGCCTCGCAACGGCAAGATCACCGGTGGCTCAATTTTATTTGAAGGCAACGACATTGTTGGTATGAGTGCGGGTCAAATCAACGACTTGCGTCAATCTGCAATTTCAATGGTCTACCAAAACCCAGCGACGGCTCTCAACCCCACCATTCGCATTGGCGACCAGGTTGCCGAAGTGTTTGAACTTCAAGGCCTTTCAAAGAGCGATGCTTTTGCGCGCGTAGAAGAAGCACTTATCAAAGTACAAATTGCCGACCCCACCAAAGTGATGCGTAGATACGCCCACCAACTATCTGGTGGCATGGCTCAACGCGTTGTTATTGCAATGGCCCTTGCGTCCAACCCTCGACTATTAGTAATGGACGAACCAACTACCGGCCTCGATGCAACAGTCGAAGCCGAAGTGCTCGACTTGGTGCGACAATTGCGCAAAGAATCTGGCACCGTAGTGTTGTTTATCAGCCACAACTTGGGTGTTATTCGCCACATGTGCGACCGAGTCGGTGTGCTGTATGCGGGAGCGCTTGTCGAACAAGGTGCCACTGAGGATATTTTCTCGAATCCAAGCCATCCATACACAGTTGGTTTGCTGCGCTGTATTCCTCGTGGCGGTCTGCACAAAAATACCGATCGCCTCGACACAATCCCTGGCACTCCTCCAGCATTAGGCACATACTTCACAGGTTGTGTGTTTGCAGATCGCTGCGCGTTGGTCGAAGACAAGTGTCGCAACACGCAACCAGAGATGATCACTGTTGGCAACTCACACGTCGCTCGCTGCTTCCACACCGATAAAGCAGGTTCAATGCCACGCGCGATCGACACCGTGACGGTGAGTGTCAGTCAAAATCCAAATCGCGCAACTACAGGCACTCGCTTACTCGACATCGATCACTTGTCAAAAGCATTCACGCAAGACGGCCACGCAGTACATGTAGTCAACGACGTTTCGCTGCAAGTTGGTGTCGGCGAAACTCTCGGTCTCGTCGGTGAGTCTGGCGCAGGTAAGACAACTATCGCCAAACTGATTCTCGGTCTCTACGGCTCCGACAGCGGCAGCCACGTTGTGCTCGACGGAAAAGATTTGGCAGGCACTCTCAATAAGCGCGATATCAAAGATGTCGGCGCAATGCAGATCGTGTTTCAAAACCCAGACCAAGCGCTCAACCGTCGTCACAGCGTGACGCGCATTGTTGGTCGTGCTGTACAAAAACTGCGCGGACTTTCTGCAGACGAGTCAACTGAACGCGCGCACGAGTTGCTCTCCGGCATGCGCGTGGAAGCAACACTGCACAGCGCTCGACCAGTGCAACTCTCTGGCGGGCTCAAGCAACGCGTAGCAATCTCGCGCGCATTTGCAGGCGCACCACAACTCGTAGTTTGCGATGAACCAACTTCGGCACTCGACGTGTCGGTTCAAGCAACAATTCTCAACTTGTTGGTCGACTTGCAAAAGCAAGATGGCACAAGTTTTATTTTTATTTCCCACGACCTCGGCGTTGTCAGATATATCTCCGACAAAATTGCAGTGCTCTATCTCGGACGCGTCGTTGAGTTTGGCGACTCCAATCGCGTCTTTCAGGGCCCACACCACCCGTATACCGAGGCACTGCTTTCGTCGGTACCAAACATCGATGGTTCAATTCGCAAGCGCATTCCGCTCACTGGAGTTATCCCAAGCCCATCAAACCCACCATCTGGTTGCGTTTTGCACCCACGTTGCCCACGCATGGCAGGCAGTGGTGTTGAGCACCTTTGCACAAGCTCTGAGCCAGCATTGACCGAGGTCGAACCCGGACATTTCATGCGCTGCCACATACCGCTCGATCAATTGCGCAAAGTCCAGATCTAGCGTTTTTGCGGGCATCCCCCCCCTGCTCGGAGACTTGACGAAGTCGGCTAGATGTCCGTAGAGTAAACACATCGGATTGGGGTCATTCCGGCTTCAGTCAAAA
>CAZHIN010000053.1:0-7651 GCA_964532575.1 uncultured Acidimicrobium sp. | reverse complement strand
ATTGCCCCACTCGGGACTTGACTGTGAACGCAAAATGTCCGTAGAGTTACGGCATCGGATTGGGGCCATTCCGGCTTCACACGAATCAACAGGGGGAAATTCCTAAATGAATCAAACTTCCACGAAAAGTGGGCTCTTCAGAAAAATCTCGATCGGTCTAGGACTTGCTCTTGCAGTCTCGACCGTCGGTGTTTCTGCAAGCAGCGCAAAGTCAGTTCCTTCAGCAAAGAAGGCCATCAATTTGGTGGTCATGATTGGTGAAAAGGATGCTGGCTGGTGTTCACAAGACTCACCGGGTGGTGGACAGATTGGTGCTGCAAACGCCGTTCTCGAGACTTTGACCGTGATGAACAAAAAGGGCGAAATGGTTCCTTACCTCGCCAAGGCATTCAGCCACAGTGCTGACTACAAGTCGTGGACTGTCGCTCTCCGAGAAGGCATCAAGTACACCGACGGTGAAGTGTTCGACGCAAAGAACGTGCAGACAAACATTGCTGCACTTCTCGGCATCATGCCAGCGTTCTACGGTGCTGGTCCTGCCGGATCATTGCCAGCAATTGCTTGGCAAGGTGCGATGGCTGTTAAGACTCCGGCTGCATGGGCTACCAAGGTCAAAATTCTTGACCCATACACCATTCAGTTCAACCTCGACAACCCTCGTCCAAACTTCATGTACAACTTGTGGACTGCAGGCCGTGTGCGCTTGATGTCAACAGCATCATTGAAGAGCAAAGACTGTGGAACAACAAACGTCGTTGGAACTGGACCATTCATGGTCAAGTCAAAGGGCATCGACCAGTTCACAACTGAACTCGTCAAGAACCCTAACTACTGGCGCAAAGACAAAGCTGGCAAGCAATTGCCATACGCAGACACACTCACCTTCAAAGCAGTGCTCGACGGTGGACAGCGTGTCAACGCATTGGCAAAGGGCCAAGCCGACATTTCAATCTTCGGAGCTACATCCGGTCAGCAAATCAACCGCATGAAGAAGATGAAGAACGTCAAGCTGTATGAAGGCGCACGTGTAACGAACTGGACAATCCACTTCAATACAACAGCTGCACCGTTCAATAGCCAGACAGCCCGTGAAGCAGTCGCCTACGCAATTGACCGAGCCTCATACGCCAAGGTCTTGTGTGGTGGCAACTGTGAAGCAGCGGTTTCAATTGCTCCAAAGGGACACCCGCTCTACTTCCCAGGCATGATTACCTACAACTTGGCAAAGGCCAAGGAGAAGGTTGCTGCTTACAAGACAGAGACTGGCAAGGACTTGGACATCTCGGTTCCAATCTCTGACACCGCCGAATCAACTGCAGAAGCAACCATGTACTGCACCATGATGAAGGCAGCCGGAGCAGGATGTTCATTGATGGCTCCTGTGACTTCGACCGCCTACATCCTTCGTGGATTTGGCTTGAAGCAACAGACCACCGAGTTCAACACTCTTTCAGGAACATACGCCGAGTTCGGCTTGTTGTTCTTGACCGACACGAACCTTGAACTTTCTGGTTTCCGTTTCACCAACCCTGCTCTTGCAGCTTGCTTCAAGAACGCACAAATGGTGGCACTAAAGGGTGACCCAGCCCCATACAAGCCTTGCATGGAAGAACTCCAAGGCAAGACGATCTGGACTGGCGTTTACACAGAGGGTCTGTTCTTCGCAACAGGAACTGGTGTAACCGGTATCACTGACACAGTATTGCCAGAAGGTGGAACCCGCGATGCGGTACAGCCAGGCTTCGGCGACTGGGCAATGATTTCGAAGGCATAAGTAAAACTTCGCAATCAGTAACTAGAAGTTGAAAATGCGGTGGGCAATTGCCCACCGCATTTTCTATTTATCGGATTAGTGGTCAATCGGACTCCGATGATAAAGTCTCTGAAAGCAAATTCATGGGGAACAATGTTTAAAGCACTCGCAAATTTCAAGCGCGCAGGACAAGCACTTCTTGTGCTCTTCTTCGTGACGTTCGGCGTTACCCTGCTCATGCGTTTGCTCCCTGGCGATCCTGCGTCAACGCTGTTCCCGTTTAGCACCCCAGAGCAACTTGCGGAAGTGCGCACCCAACTCGGCCTTGACAAAAACGTTTTTGCTTATTATTTCGACTGGTTATGGAAGTTTCTGCATGGTGATTTGGGCTATTACTATGCAGCAACATTCGGTGACGCCGTCAAAGTGACGTCAATGCTTGCTCAGACTTTGCCCCGCACTCTTTTGCTCATGGCGTACACAATGATCTTTTCACTCGCCTGCTCAATTCCACTTGGCATGCTGTTGGCATACAAAGCAGACTCTCGTCTCGACAAAATTCTTAGCAACATCTTGTTTGCTGTTTCATCACTTCCCAACTTTGCGGTTGCACTCGGCCTCGCTTTCCTCATCGGAGTCAAGTTCAACATGGTCAACCCACTCGGGTACATACCGTGGGCCGAGAACCCAGTCGAGCATGTCAAGTCAATGATCTTGCCGGTGTTCAGTCTTTCACTCGGGCTCATCGCGACATTCACACGTTTGTTTAGAGCCGATCTCATCTCGACACTGAAAGAAGATTTCGTCACCATGGCGTCCTCTAAAGGATTGTCAAACCGTTGGATTCTGTGGCGCCATGTCTTTCGCCCATCAAGTGCCACACTCATGACTGCAGCTGCTCTCAACATGGCATCCCTTATTGGTGGCGCAGTGATTATTGAAGTGATCTTCGCCCTCAACGGCGTCGGCATGCTACTTAATGCCTCAATTGCACAACGCCAATACCTGGCGATCCAATCAGTGATTGCGCTCATCGCCGTTGCCTTTGTGATTTTCAACATCATTGTCGACACTCTGTACACGATTGTCGACCCGAGAGTAAAGGCAAACCGTGGGTCTTAAAGGCAAACCACTCGGCTACAAATTGTCGGCGTTGTGGTTCATACTCTGCGCGCTCATGGCCACCGTTCTGCGCCTGCTCCCTCTTCCTGCATGGGATTACAACGACGCAGAAGCCCTCGGCGTTGGCATGTTTTCTAAGGGCCATATTCTTGGCACCGACTACAACGGAGTCGACCAGCTTTCGGCGATCATCCACGGCACACGAATCTCGATGGCAGTTGCCATTGTTTCCGTGCTCTTCGCAATGATCATTGGTGGTGCACTCGGCATTCTTGCGGCCTACGCACGAGGTTTTATCGATGCAGTAATCACCATGTATTTCAATGTCACCTTGTCGATCCCCACGCTTATTCTTGTATTGGCAATGGTCGCGATTTTTGCTAGTCCTGATCCATTCAATCCTGGATACACAATCCCCCGAATATTGGTGCTGATTATTGCGATCACGTTTGTGGCAATTCCGATTCTTGGCAGACTTGTGCGAGCCACAGCATTGTCGTGGGCAGGCCGAGAATTCATCTTGGTTGCCGAATCAATCGGCGTGAAGCGTCGTCAAATCTTGTGGCAGCACATACTCCCCAACGTGCTCCCTGCAATGTTGTCGATCAGTTTTCTCTCAGCGGGAATCGTCATTGTGGTTGAAGGTGGCCTGTCAATTCTTGGCGCTGGCGCAACACCAGGCTCGAGTTGGGGTTCGCTTCTTGCCCGCAACCGAAGTGATATTGCGCTCACCCCACACACCACATTTATCCCCGTAGTTGCTATCTCGCTCACAGTAATGGCGCTCAATTACTTTGGCGACTACACAAGAACGATGATCGACTCACGAGAGTCGCGCATATGACCGATCTGATCTCAATCTCGGATCTCGTCGTCGACTTCGACACCAAGCGCGGCACTCTTCACGCAGTTCGTGGAGTCTCGCTCAATATCGCTGCTGGTGAGTGTGTTGGCATCGTAGGAGAATCTGGCTCGGGCAAAACCGTTTTTTCTCGCGCCACCATGGGCTTATTGCGTGGCAAGCGCGTTCATCGCACCGGAAAAATAATGTTTGAAGGCACCGACCTTCGCTTGCTAGATAATGATCACATTCGCGATTACTGGGGCACCAAAATTGCGATGGTTTTTCAAGACCCAATGACAGCACTCAACCCAGTGCGCCGCATCGGCTCACAGATGTCTGAGTCACTCATCAAGCGACTTGGCATGTCCAAAGAAGACGCCAAAAAGCGTGCGATTGAGTTACTCTCCCATGTTCGTCTTCCCGAACCAGAACTTGCCCTTCATAAATATCCGCATCAGTTGTCGGGTGGCATGCGTCAACGAGTAATGATCGCAATGTCAATCGCTTGCAATCCAAAACTTTTGTTTGCCGACGAACCAACAACCGCTCTCGACGTCACCGTGCAGGCGCAAGTGCTCGAGCTGCTCGCAGAACTTCGCAAGGAAATGGGTATGTCAATGGTGATCGTCACTCATGACCTTGGCGTTGTTGCTGGATATACAGACAGAATCGCAGTGATGTACGGCGGCGAAATTGTCGAGTTGGCAACAACAACTGATTTGTTTGCCAATGTCAAAATGCCCTACACCGAGGCGCTGATGAACGCAATTCCTCGCATCGACCGCAAGCGCGGCTCAAGCCTTGCCGCAATCGACGGCATGCCGCCAGACCCAACCACCACTCACACAGGTTGCGCATTCGCTGCGCGTTGCCCCTATGCGCAACAAAAATGCCGCGATCAGCACCCCGAATTAGTAGACGCCGGCGATGGTCATTTGTACCGCTGCTTTTTCCCAATCGGAGGAAAGTAAACATGGCCGGCACCGGTAAGGCTCACCTTCGCGACTCTCCTACACCTGTCCTGCGCGTTGAAGACCTCGTCGTTGAATATGCGACCAAAGGTCAACTTCCTGTGCAAGCGGTATCAGGCGTCAGTCTCGAAGTGCACAGTGGTGAAACACTTGCAATCATCGGCGAGTCGGGCTGTGGCAAGTCGACTTTAGGAAAAGGAATCTTGCAACTCGTCGAGACTCAATCTGGCTCAGTTGTATTTGATGGTGTAGATGTCGCCAAAAGCTGTAACATACAGCTACGTCAAACTCGCCCAAATATCCAAATGATCTTTCAAGATTCGATCAGCGCTCTCGACCCGCACATGACCGTGTCATCGATTGTTGAGCAGCCACTCAAGGTGTGGAACCGTGGAAACGCAGAGGAACGCAAAACAAAAGTAAACGATCTATTGCGTTCGGTTGGTCTTGACCCAGAAGTTGTTGGCGACAGAAAGCCAAACGAGTTTTCTGGTGGCCAATGTCAGCGCATCTCGATTGCACGTGCACTGACGCTTTCGCCAAAAGTACTGATCTGCGACGAGCCTGTTTCGTCGCTCGACGTCAGCATTCAGGCGCAGATTCTCAACATCTTGCAAGAGATGAAAACCCGCTATGGGCTATCACTCGTATTTATTTCGCATGACCTCGCTGTAGTGCGTGCTATTAGCACTCGCATTGTCGTCATGTACCTTGGCAAGATTTGTGAAATTGCCGACCCCGATACGCTGTGCGACTCGCCTAAACATCACTACACACACGCTCTCGTCTCGTCGGTGCCAGTTCCTGACCCAACGATCAAAAACCGTCGGGCTATTTTGCAGGGCGAGCCACCATCACCTACCAATCCGCCGTCTGGCTGCCGTTTCCGCACTCGCTGCCCGGCCGCTACAGAGTTGTGTGCCACAGAAGAGCCTCAATTGCGCGAAACAACGCCAGGCAACTACGTGGCGTGCCATTACCCCCGCAGCTAACCACATCGTCGTGTAGCGCAACCGCGCAGCTTGGATAGCGCAACTGGGACAGCGCAACCGCGCCGCACCCCACCTGTAATCTGCAGGCATGAACAACATTCTGTTTTTGGTTATCGGTCTTGTCATCGGGTCAGCAGCGATCTACCTTTCACGTCGCCAATCCGACCTTGGTCGCAATGTTGATACCGGCAGTGGTCTCGATATCGAAACCACCGTCGCGCACGCTGTCGAGTCTGCTCTTGCCGACGCTCTCAATGCTCTCGACCAGCGCGCGCAACGCGACCGCCAAGACTCGATCAACCTTGCGTCCGATCGCGTCGCCCAAGCAAGCGGCGAGCAACTTGGGCGTCGCGCCGAACAAATCGATGCATCTCTCAAGACCGTTCAAGACAACATCGGTGCTCGCATGCAACAAATGGATGACGAAATCAAACGCCTTCGCGAAATGAATGTCGAGCGCTTTGGCAATGTCAATGAGGCTGTCAATGCTCTCGCCCAACAAACGTCCAACCTCAATAATGTGTTGTCAAGTTCTCAGGCCCGAGGCCAATGGGGTGAGCGCATGGCTGAAGACTTGCTACATGCTGCCGGACTCATAGAAGGCATCAACTACGAAAAACAAGACACCATCTCTGGCGGCGGACGCCCCGACTACACATTCCTCATGCCTCCCAACCGAGTGCTCTACATGGATGTCAAGTTTCCAATGGACTCATATACAAAGTGCATGACTGCCACTGATGCGGCAAGTCGTGAAGTAGCAAAACGTGAGTTTATTGTTGCTGCGCGAGCACGGGTGACCGAGCTACAAAAACGCGACTACGTAGTTTCGACCACACAACACTCGCTCGATTATGTGCTGTTGTTCGTGCCCAACGAAAGCATCACCGGCTTTATCCATGAAGCAGACCCAACCCTCATTGACTGGGCTCTCGAACGCAAGGTTGTGCTGTGTTCGCCACTCACCTTGTATTCATTTTTGGTTGTTGTGCGTCAAGCGACCGAGAGTTTTCACACCGAAGAAACTGCTGCACAGATCATGCAGATGATGGGCAAGTTTCGCAAGCAATGGGAGTCTTACGTCAAGTCGCTCGAGAAGGTCAAGCGAAGTTTTGACAATATGCAAGAAGAACTCGACGACCTCACGGTCGGCAAGCGTTTTAAAGGCCTCAATCGCGAAACCAAGAAGATTGACGAACTGCGCAAGCAGCAGAACATTGCCGAATTACCGGCAGGCGAAGACGACCTAAATGACGACTCAATGGACAGCGAATCTGACGAGGAATAGAACGCGTCACTTCTAGTACAGTGACTGCATGATCACCGAAGATTTTGGCAGGTCGCTGCTCAACACCTTCAATGATCCTCACGTCCACAAAGTGCACCTGTTGTTCAATGAGTGGTGGCAAGAAGCAAGTCAGAAAGCAAAAGACTCGTACGTCAACATCATTAATAGTGACGCACATTTTGCCAAGTTTGCAAGTGGAGCTCTTTACACCCAACCAATCGACCTTGACGCTGCGGGAGCCCTGCCAATTGGCACAGTAGGTCGCGCATATCACGACTGGATTGTCGACAACAATCTGATCGCCGCAATCATTACCAACTACCAAGCACTTCACGACTCGCTTGCCGACGCCGGAAAACTCGATGGAATGCCAGATGAGATGAAGCATGCAGTCTTGCGCTCCTATCAAACACACGATTTTCAACACGTGATTACTGGTTACGACTCGAGCCCATTTGGAGAACTTGCGTTGCAAGCGTTTGGTCTTGCTCAACTGCAGTTTCCTTACTTCGCCATGTGGCTCAGTGTGACAACGACTCGCATGACGTATATCAATCCAAATTCAATCACTCCAGCAATGGATGCCATCAGCGCAGGATGGACACTAGGTCGCAATGTTGCCAACATCCAGTGCGAACAATGGGAATCTATGCTCGACCAACCGCTCGCAGATGTGCGTGC
>CAZHIN010000052.1:0-10444 GCA_964532575.1 uncultured Acidimicrobium sp. | reverse complement strand
CGCCACCGCGAAGTGCCGCTTTGCGCGATGAAACTTTGTCTCCCATTTCAACGATTGCTGCTGGAGGCGGCCCGATGAAAGCCACACCCATGTCGGTGATGGCCTGAGCGAAGTCGGCGTTTTCGCTAAAGAAGCCGTAACCGGGGTGAACGCCATCGGCGCCGCTCTTGCGAATGGCATCCAAAATGCCTTCGGTGTTGAGATAACTCTCTGCGGCAGTTTGGCCACCAAGGGCGTAGGCCTCGTCGGCTAGTCGCACATGCAAAGCATTGCGATCGAGCTCGGAATACACGGCAACCGTTGCGATGCCCATTTCTCGGGCGGTGCGGATGACGCGAACGGCGATTTCGCCTCGATTGGCTATCAGGATTTTTTTCAACACGGCTTACTATCTTTACCTGATGAACCTTGTGTCTCCCAACCAGCCCGAAAACGCGAGCACATGGCCCAATGGTTGGTGGGTTTCAGTTGTCGCTGAAACTGGAAGCACAAACGCCGATCTGTTGGCGAGTGCGCACAATGGTGCCGCACATCACAGCGTCTTGGTGGCCGAATTTCAGAGTGCTGGCAAGGGCAGACTCGATCGCACATGGGTTGCAGAGCCAGGATCAAATTTGCTTGTCTCGCTGTTGTTTCGTTATGCGGACACGATTGAACGACCGACACATCAATTTACGCAGATGGTTGGCATGGCAGCGGCGCTTGCGAGCGAACAACTTGTGCAAGTGACGCCACAAATGAAATGGCCAAATGATTTATTGATCGACGGCAAAAAAGTTTCTGGAATTTTGGCGCAGGGTACAAACGATTTTGTTGTTGTGGGCATCGGTGTCAATGTTGGTTGGGCGCCGCCAGATGCGATTTCGCTCAACACTGCATCTCGCAATGTGCAAACCGAGCCTCTCGAGTTGCTGCGAGCGATGTTGGGACACATAGATGTTCTTGAGGCTCTTGATCCGGTACAACTGCACTCGAAATATGTGTCGCAACTCATGACGCTTGGCCAAGAGGTACGAGTAGAGATGGCCAAGCATGTGGTCACTGGTCGTGCGACAAGCGTGCTGATGGACGGCCGACTTGAAGTCGTTGATGGCATGGGGCAAACACATCAAATTGATACTGGTGATGTTGTGCACCTGCGCAAACAGTAGAGAAGCGCAATTCACGAGTCACTCGTATCAAGCGATTAGCGTCTAGCCGTGGTGGTACATCGTCCTGAAACGCGAACTCGTGGCAAGCGCTCAACGCGATTACTCACCACCGCGGTCGTCGCATTAGTTACTGCAGTCGCTGGTTCGTTTGGGATCGTACGAAATGTGCATGCCCAACTTGACGGGATTCAGCGTGAGACAACCGCAACGAGCGCGCTGTCTCCACCCGATCCTTTGTTTGAAAACTATTTACTCGTTGGGTCCGACTCGCGTGCGGGTTCAGACCCAACTGATGCAGACTTCAACGCTGTTGGCGCAGAGGGAGACATCGGCGGCCAGCGCAGCGACACACTGATGGTGATGCATTATGTTAAAAAATCTGGTTCGGTTTCGTTGCTGTCAATACCTCGTGACTTGTGGGTTGCTATTGGCGGTGGCGAAGATCACCAGCGCATTAATACCGCCTATCAAGCGGGCACCGATGTGCTTGTGCGCACCGTGCAGAGCGCGCTTGGGGTGCCAATCCATCATTATGTCGAAATAGATTTTCAGGGTTTCAAAAAAATAGTTGATGCAGTTGGCGGCGTGTCGGTCTGTGTCGACTATCCGTCACGCGACAAACACACCGGCTTATTTATGAAGGCAGGTTGCTCGACGTTGGATGGAGTGGAAGCGCTTGCATTTGCCCGAAGCAGGTACTTTGAGCAAAAAGTCGACGGCGACTGGCAGATCGACGGTTCGTCCGACATTGGCCGAACGGCGCGACAGCGAGCATTTGTTGAGGCACTTGCGAAAAGCGCCGTGCTCGGCATTGTGGGCAATCCATTTTCGGTTGGAAAAGTCATGAGCGGCGGCTTGGGCGCAATCGTTGTAGATGAGCAACTCAACCTGATTGAGTTTGCAAAAAAGATGAGACCGGCCGCGAGCGGAAATGTTGCGTCATTTCCACTGGCCGTATACGGCGACACGATAAATGGAAACTCTGTGTTGCAACTCGGTGAAGATGCCGCGCCACTGCTTGCATTTTTTAATGGCAGCGGGCCACGGCCCATCATTCAGCCAGCGGGTTAGTTATTTATGCGCAGCCTTCATTGGTTGCAGTACCTGTTCGACAAAGCGCAAGACAGGTTCTGTCGATTGTGGATGACCAAAGTCCATCACAAAATGTTCGACGCCATGGTCGGCCATCAATTGCAATTCAGTCCGAAGTAACTCTGATTCTTCGTCGGTGTTAGGAAGTGGCTTTTCGACGGTGATTGAAATCTGAATGTCACTCGGATTGCGACCAGATTTTTCTGCAGAAGCTCGCACAATGTCGCGCTTGACAAGCCATCGCTCGACGCTGCCTTGCGTTGAAGCATTCCACATGTCCGCCAATCTTCCGACCATTGGCAAGCCAATTTGCTCGCCGTACGCACCGATGCACACAGGCGGAACTACTTCTGGCTTCGGAGGCGCCGCGGCCTCGGTGATGTGAAAGTGTTTTCCAGTAAATGTTGGAGCGTCCTGTGTCCACATCAAACGGCAGATCTGAATCAATTCTTCGAGTTCTGCAAATCGAACCGCCGGTCGTGGAAATTCGTATCCGTACGCCTTGTATTCGTCATCGCGCCATCCCGCACCAATGCCCAAAATAAATCTGTTGCCAGAAAGCATCTGCAAGGTCGCAGCCATTTTTGCCGTAAGTGCAGGGTTGCGATAACCCTGCCCGAGCACATGGTGGCACAACAAAACGTTTGGAAACTTGGCGGCTAGCCACGTCAGAGTTGTCCATGCCTCCATGAACGGGTCGGTCTTTGCGTCAAAACCGTAAAAATGATCGGCAATCCACAACGAATCAAAATGTTGTAACGCGGTTGGCAAAATATTGCGCTCTTGAAACATCACGATCGGCTGGTGGTCGCTCCAGCGGTTTCCTATGACAGGGGACAACCATCCAAATTTGATATCACGCTGAAGAGCCATGCTTCATGTTAATTCTTAGGGGTGTGTAGAGCGCGATTGCACGAGCGGAGCAAACGCTGTTGCAACTACAGGTTCGCCAATGCGGTTACCCTGCACAAAGTCGCAGCCCAACAGCCGGAGTCGTTGAGTTTGATCATCGGTCGTTACCCACTCGGCTATCACTGACATGTTGAGTGAGTGAGCCAACTGGATAATTGAGCGCACGATCGGATCATCGGAGCCCTGCAAACCAATGTCGCGCACGAGCGTGCCATCAAGTTTGAGAAAGTCTGCAGGAAAATCGCGCAGGTGGGCGAGTGATGAGTACCCAGTGCCAAAGTCGTCAATGGCAAGTTTGACACCAAGCCGCTTGAGCGCGGTGAGTGTGCGCATGATGGCGGGATTGTCATTGAGCATTGTGGTTTCATTGATCTCGAGCGCGAGATGAGATGGTTCAAGCTTTGTGTCTTTGAGTGAACCCATTACACGCTCGACAAAACC
Source organism: uncultured Acidimicrobium sp. (assembly GCA_964532575.1). Taxonomy (GTDB): domain Bacteria; phylum Actinomycetota; class Acidimicrobiia; order Acidimicrobiales; family Ilumatobacteraceae; genus UBA3006. The sequence continues at coordinate 6,848 of CAZHIN010000052.1, read as the reverse complement.
AGAGTCGCTCAGTTGACGTGCCGACACATTGACGTGCACAACAAATGATCCGTCCACAATGTGTGTGTCCATCCACGAGCGCGCATCGACACACGCTTGACGAATGACCCAGTCGCCAATGGGCCCGATTGCACCAGACTCTTCGGCCATCTCTAAAAACACAGGTGGCGTGAGCACTCCACGGTCGGGGTGATTCCATCGCAACAGTGCCTCGGTGCCAGCGATGCGCCCGGTGTGCGTAGAAACGATTGGCTGATGCACGACAAACAATTGATTGGTGGCAAGCGCGCGCTCGAGTTCGGATGACAGAGCGGCGCGATCACGGTCGGTCTTGCGCATTTCCTCACTAAACATTTCGCATCGACCTCGACCGCGCTGCTTGGCTCGATACATGGCAGTGTCGGCGTTGCGCAACAGCGTGACTGCAGCATCGTTTGGCGATTCTTCGGCCAACAAGGCCGGCGTTGCCATCGCAATACCAATTGAGGCGCTGGTAAAAATCTCGATGCCTTGCAAAATGACCTGCCCCGTCATTGCTTGGCGCACTCGGTCTGCAACGTCCATTGCAACGTGCTCGTCACCAAGACCGTCACAGAGCACCACAAATTCGTCGCCGCCGATGCGAGCAACAACATCTGATGGTCGGGTTGCGCTGACCAATCGCTTGGCAATGGTGTTGAGCAATTGGTCGCCAACACCATGACCGATGTTGTCGTTGACGTCTTTAAGTTTGTCGAGGTCAACAAACAACACTGTGACACCACGCTTTAGCGTGCGGCTGCGCTCGAGAGCCTCAGAAAGTTTGCGCAAGAACAGCACGCGATTTGGCAATCCGGTCATTGCATCGTGTGTTGCTTGGCGAGTCAGTTCGTCTTGCAACTGTTTTGCTTCGGTGATGTCTCGGGCAATTGCCGAGTAGTGCGAAATAACTCCATCTGCAGTGCGCACAATCTGCAACACAATCGAGAGTGTGCGCATGATGCCGTCAGGGCTTCTAAAACCCAGTTCGCCTTCCCAGCGATTGCTCGACGAAGATGTAGTTACTTCGCGCGGCACCTGGTCGCGAATTGCTTGGATAAACATTTGCGCCGCTGCGTCATTGAGACCAGTTTGTTCGTTGACGCCGATGAGTTCGCGTGCGCCTTCGTTGCAAAACATGAGTGCGCCGTGTTGATCAAACACCAACACGGCATCTGCTGTCACGTCAAGCAAACCAACGAGTTGTTCACTCAACACTCGCTGCGCCACCGCACTCGTTACATCATGAGCAGTTCCTACATAGCCGGTGATGTTGGAAGACGCGCCAAGTTGCGGCTGAGTCGAAACGTGCAGCCACATCACTTCGCCGTCTGGCTTCCACAATCGAAATTCGAATGTAAATGGCGTCGCTGTTTCGCGCGCACGTTGCCATGCTGCCTCGGCAAGTGATCGCTCGGCTGGCTGCGCATTCACCCAGGGAGCAGCACCTTGAGTGATGCTTCCACCACCGAGGGCGAGAGTGCGAAAAGCATCGTTGGCACTGGTGAGACGACCGTTGATATCGGTCTCAAAAACCCCAATGGGGAGGGAAGCTATCGAACGGTCAATCTCCATATCTTTACAGGTCGAGAGGGTCAAAAGAGCCCATAGTGCCAAGTCCGACGCGACGGATCAGATCGGTGATTAATTTGACGTGACGATGAACGAACTCGACTGCGTGTCGAGAGCCGCAAGTTCGATGGCTTGAAGGAGCGTTGCGCTATCGACGCCGGTATCGAGTTCAATCTGTTGCGACAGCCCATAACCCGTTAAGCGATAGGTGTGAGTTTGCCCGACGGGTGGGCAAGGGGCGCTAAAACCAAGTGTGCCCGCAGAATTGGTGGCCACAATTGCGCCGGCTGGCACTGCACCCTCTGGCACAACGGCGTTGGTTGGCTGAATATTGGCCACAATCCATTGCACCGAATTGCTGGCTGTTTCATCAACGATGCTCAGAGCCAACGTAACGATGTCTGACGCAACATTTTGAAACGTGAGGCTTGGAGAAATGCCTGCAGCGCAGGTGTATCGCGGATCCAACTGCGCGCCCTCTGCCCATGGTGGGGTGAGGGCAAAACCTCCAACTGGAGCGATCTCTGCACCTGCACCTGCAGTTGTTGTCACCGCAATTGAATCCTGTTGATTTGCAGACGGTTCTTGCATGACGCGTCCGTCATGCGAGCAAGCGCTCAACACTGTGACGCAAGTCAGTGCAAACATTGTTCCAAAGTGTCGCGGTTGCATTCCATCAGATTACGACTATTAGCCTGACGAGATGAGTTTTGGGTCTGAGCCGCTGTGCATCGTGACGGTGCATGCCCATCCCGATGACGAAGCCTCAAAAGGTGCTCCAACAATGGCGTGGTACAACTCCAAAGGTGTGCGCACTGTGCTGGTGTGTTGCACTGGGGGCGAAGAAGGCGATGTAAATAATCCTGCACTCAAAGAAGTGGGTCAACCGTTTCATGGACTTGACGCTGCAGCAGAAAAAAAGTTGCTCGAACAACTTCGACCAAGTGAACTTGCCGCTGCAGCAAAAATAATTGGTTTCCATCATGTGGAGATGCTTGGTTACAGAGATTCGGGCATGGTCGATGCACCCACGAACAACAATCCGGCATGTTTTCACATGGCCGACATGGATGAAGCAGTCGGACGCCTCGTGGCAGTTATTCGTCGCGAGAAACCACAAGTACTTGTGACGTATGGTGACGATCAACGCGGGTATCCGCACCCAGACCACATCAAGGTGCACGAGATCAGTGTGTTGGCGTTCGATCGCGCGGGCGATGACGAGTGGTACCCACAACTAGGCGAACCATGGCAGCCGATCAAGATGTATTACTCGGCATGGTCGAGGCAGCGTCTAGTTGCTGTGCACGAAGAGTTGTTGAGACTTCGCGGCGAGTCGCCCTATGACGAAAATTGGTTTAATCGTCCCGATCTCGATGATCGGATCACGACCAAGTTGGAGATCGGAAAGTTTTTGTGGGCTCGCTCGGGTGCGTTACGAGCGCATAAAACACAGGTGGATGAGACTGAACCGTTTTGGTTTGGCTTGAGTGATGACGAACTTGCGGCTGTCTACCCATTTGAAGACTGGATCTTGGCAAAGTCATTGGTGCGTAGTGCACCACTTGGCCCAGGCGAATTTGAGACCGATATGTTTCGCGGGATTCGTTGAGCAAGTAGTGATGTTGTGCGCTAGCCATTGCGCATTGCATCGCGTATCTCGCGATAGCCAATCAACGTTGCACCGCTGTCGGCGAGCGCTTGCTTGAGTGACGTGTCATTGACAACGAGTTCATAGTCGTCGATCCATCCATGTGAGACATCGCCAAGCGCACGAATTTCTGGAGTATCGACGCAAGGCTGCACATGAATCTCGGTCACGCCAGGTTGCAGATTTTTTAGCGAATGAAATACTCGCTCGCGGCTGCCTTGACGCCAATCGTGATCGAAGTGGTCGGGGAAGAGCACGCCTTCTTCGGCTGCGAGTGCGCGAAATGGAAAACCAGCTTGTTGCTCGGTGATTGTGGACGGCAGTCTGACGGGCAGTTTGTATTCGACTGCGAGTTCCATGTACACGTCAAAAAATTCGGGTCGCAGTGTGATTGATGTGAGGTGTGGTGCCAAGTGGGTGACGTCGATGCCCCATTCAAGTGCACTTGCAATTTGTGCGCGACACTCGCGCAGCACCTCGGTTGCATCGGCGTGCTCCCACAAATCGTCAATGGTGCGTGGGAAACCACCCTCACCAGACAACAGCGATGGTGCGTGAGTGATTGGGCCCCAGCGATACATCTGGTGTTCGCTATTGAGTGTGAGGTGCACGCCGATGTCTTCGCCTGCGTATGCCATGACTGCGTGGCGAGCCCACGGAGCCGGCACCATCAGCGATGCGCATGTAGCAACACCTTTGTGTATTGCGTCGTACACACCCACGTTGGCTGCGTGAAAAGCACCCAAGTCATCGCAACTGATGATCACGAGCTTGGATGATGCTGAGTATCCGAGTCGCTCGACGAGAGACTGTTGGCCGACGTTCACACCCCAAACGCTACTAGCGACACGCCTTCCAGAGCCCCACATTTGCAGCCTCGGCTTGTGCTGCCGCGCGCACAAAATCGTTGCGGTGAAATGTGTTTGGCTCAATGCTCATCGGTTTTCCAAACCCGCGCGCAACAAGATCGAGATTGATGAACAGATTGTCCGAGTCGAGATAGAGATACAAAAGCATGCGGCCATAGCGATCGCGGGCCTCGACGTCGCGTTCAATTCGCACCACAGAGCCCTGTGGCAACAGCTGTGTCATGTATGCACTTGCCTCTGGCCCAAAACATTCAATGGGCTTCGTTGGGTGCTTGGTTTCTGGGGTGTTGACTCCTATGAGTCGTACGCGTTCTGTGCGCCCTGCAAGATCAATATCAACGGTGTCACCATCGACCACTTTTATAATTTTGACGCGTGCAATGTTGACGATTTCGGCTTGGCCCTGTGATGGTGGTGAACCTGTGCAAGAGCTGATGCTGAGCGCCGCAATAAATACACACATTGCACCACACATCTCTAATCTTTTGTTGAAATTTTGTCTCATGATAAAAAACATGTGTACGAGCGGTGGCAGAGAATGCAGTTATTGTTACAACCATGACTCATTCAACAACACCGCTCAATATCGGCCGACTGGGGTTATGGACATGGACTCTTGATGCGCAACCGATGGCAAAATCGCTCGAAGCAGTAAACGAAATTGAGTCACTTGGTTTTTCAACGGTGTGGATTCCTGAAGCAGTGGGTCGCGAGCCCTTTGCGCATGCTGCTCTGTTGCTCGGTGCAACAAAAAAATTGATCGTTGGTACAGGAATCGCATCGATGCAAGCGCGAAGCGCGGCAACGATGCAAGCCGGACAAAAAACTTTGACCGAAGCGTTTCCAGATCGTTTTCTCTTGGGCATCGGCACGAGCCACGGCAACATGGCCAAGGCAATTCACAAAAAGGTCTATGAAAAGCCATATTCGACCATGGTCGAGTATCTCGACACCATGGACTCAGGAATGTTTATGGCGGCTCAGCCGTCGACGCCAACGCATCGCGTACTTGCAGCACTGGGGCCAAAGATGCTCAAGTTGGCAGGCGAGCGAAGTGATGGCGCCCACCCGTATTTCACGACACCAGACCACACATCGGTTGCGCGTGAGATCTTGGGCGCTGGACCAACACTTGCGCCAGAGCTTGCGGTGATCTTTGAAACTGATGCAACAAAGGCACGCACGATTGCGCGCCAGTACATGGGTACGTACACACGGTTACCCAACTACGCCAATAATTTATTGCGCTCTGGTTTTACCGAAGCAGATATCAAGAATGAGCACGGCGTACAGAGCGATCGATTGGTTGATGCAATTTGCACATGGGGCACGCTCGACACCATTCGCAAACGTATTCAAGAGCACTATGACGCTGGTGCATCACATGTTTGTGTGCAGGTACTGACCGAAGATTTGGTTTCGTTACCTTGTGCTGAGTGGCGCGAACTTGCCACTTTGATTCCCGAATTCAAAATTTAACAGCTAAACGCCAAGTACTCGCATTTGTAGCTTGCGCATTCCGGCAAGCCATCGCTCGTTCTCTGACGCCTTGAGTGTTGCGTATTGCGCAACTTCTGGGTGGGGCAGAATCAAAAATGTTTCTGCTCGAATGCAGTCGACAACTACCTGGGCGACATCGGCAGGCTCAAGCACCACACCTGCAACGCGCACGACATTGGTGGTTTCGCCGCCAGCAGGATTGTCGCCACCCTTCAACATGTTGGTATTCACACCCTGTGGGCACAAGCAACTCACGCGAATACCGCGCTTGCCGTAGGTGATCGTGAGCCATTCTGCAAAGGCGCGTGCAGCGTGTTTGGTGACGGAATAAGGAGCCGAGCCAATCTGTGAGAGCAATCCAGCAGCAGATGCAGTGCTGCAAAAATAACCCTCCCCACGAGCCAGCCAACCGGGAACCAAATACTTTGCCGCCCAACGATGCGCGTTGACGTTGATGTCAAATGCTGTGTTCCAAACTTCTTCTTCTGTGGTGAGGTCAGTACCTGACCCCACACCTGCGTTTGCAAAAAATAAATCAATCGGACCAAATGTTTTTTCGGCGGTAGAGATCAGTGAGGCATTTGCAGCCTCCGTGCCGAGATCGCCAGCAACTGCAAGTGCAGAATTGGGTCGCAACGCATTCAAACGGAGCGCAATCGCATCCAATGCTGCCTGGTCGCGGTCTGCCAGAACAACGGTGGCTCCCTCTGTATGGAATCGTTCGGCCAATGCCATGCCGATTCCACCCGCAGCGCCCGTTACAACAGTGATTTTTCCAGCAAGTTCCATGCCTGTGATGTTACGCACAGTGTCGCGATTTTGTGACACCGATCAGGTATGGTCATGCCATGACCGATTCACGCGAAACTGCAGTTATCTCAGAAGCCCTGACCGTCATCGACAAGGCACTGGCCGAAATGCTGCATCGCGAGTTGGTATCGACCATCGAAGTATCAGACTTGTTGCTCGATGTTCGCTTGTTGCTGACCGCAAACTCTGCTTCGTCTAGCGAAGCCTAAACACCAATCTTGTTAGACGCCGTAATGGCGCAAAACCAATAAACCAACAACGCCCATCAACGTGCCGGCAAATGCGCCTGCAATGACATCACTCGCATGATGAATGCGCACTCCAACGCGACTCGTTGTGATGATGAGAGCAAACACATAAAACAACAACCACCATGGCCAAGTGGTGAAATACGTGAGCACGAGTGCAGAGAAAAATGCGGATGATGA
>CAZHIN010000051.1:8949-10706 GCA_964532575.1 uncultured Acidimicrobium sp. | reverse complement strand
TGAAGTTTCAGTAATCGCTCCAGGACCTGGTGATGATTCAGTAGGGGATGTACCAGTAGTGCGCATGGGCTCTTTTGGTTTTCCGGGGTATGACGAATTACGAATTGCATTGCCCAAGAAAGCTCTTGAAAACGAGCTCAAGAATATTGCGCCAGATGTCATTCATGTTGCTGCTCCAGCAGTTTTGGGCGCTTGGGCTCTCAGGGTTGCCCGCAAAATTGACGTCCCAACTGTCGCTATCTATCAAACTGACATAGCGGGGTTTGCTCGACAGTACCGCTTGGGAGCAACTTCCCCTGCCGTATGGAAATACATTGCTGCGATCCATAACAAAGCAGATCTGACACTTGCGCCTTCTACGTCGGCAGTGTGGGACTTGAGAAGAAACGGTGTCGAAAATGTGGTTCGTTGGATGCGTGGAGTAGACAACGTTAAGTTCAACCCCGAACATCGCAATGAATTTTTGCGCCACCGATTCGGTGCACCAGACAAAGTCATCGTTGGTTTTGTAGGACGATTGGCCCGCGAGAAACAGGTTGAACGCTTGGCGGAAGTTGCAGCGCTCCCAGGCGTTTCGGTCGTCATCGTGGGTGACGGACCATGTCGCGAAAAGCTTGAACGGCTGATGCCCACTGCGCACTTCACTGGTTTTGCATCTGGACATGAACTTTCGCAGTTATATGCATCGTTTGATGTGTTTGCTCATACTGGTGTTGACGAGACATTCTGCCAAGCAGTTCAAGAGGCACTTGCATCAGGTGTTCCAGTCGTTGCGCCAGCCGCAGGCGGACCATTAGATCTCGTTCAGCATGGCATCAACGGCTTTCTGTGGTCGCCAACTCGTCGTGACACATTTGTAGAAAGCGTCAATGAACTAGTGACCAACTATTCGACACGAGACGTGTGTGCTCAAAATGCCCGACCATCGGTGTTGGATCGCACGTGGGATTCGGTCATGACCGAATTGGTCGGCCACTATCGGGCTGTCAATAGCGGCCTCTCATTTGCATATCAGGGAGTTGCATCGTGAAGTCGCTGATCATCTCGCTTCACGATGTCGCGCCAGCATCGGCTGAAGCCTCCCGACGGTGGATGGAGCAGTTTGATGAACGTGGTTTGTCAGTGTCAATGTTGGTTGTGCCGGGACCATGGAGGGATGGAAACCTGCTTGCAGACACTTCGTTTATTGAGTGGCTCAGCACCACTATGAACAAACCTCACGAAGTCGTGTTGCATGGGTGGAGCCACACAATTGATCACAGAGACCGACCAGGTGCATTTCGAGCACTCGCGGGACAATTCGTTGCACGCGGTTGTCAGGAGTTTTGGGGCTTAACAGAAACGGAAGCACATTCGCGATTGCAAAAAGGTTTGAGCACGCTTGCTCAACTCGGGTACGCACCTGCAGGATTCATCGCACCCGGCTGGATGACATCGCAAGCAGCAGTACGCGCGGTTACAGAAATTGGTTTTGACTATTTGACATCACATTTTCATGTTCGAGATCTCGTTATTGGTAGTCAATATTTTGCGCCGGTTGTTTGTCAGCGACCAGGCTCATGGTCGTCGGGTGCAATCGCACATGCGACCAAGTATCTTGCTGGAATTTTGCGATCAGTCAACCTTCCACTAAGAGTGGCAGTGCATCCAGACGACCTTCACGATGCTCGACTTCGAAAATCAATTCTTCAGATAATTGATCGAGCAATCGCCGATGGATATCAATCTGTTACCTATGAACGATTCATTTCCGACAC
>CAZHIN010000051.1:1411-8939 GCA_964532575.1 uncultured Acidimicrobium sp. | reverse complement strand
ATCGTCGGTATTCACAGGATGCAGCGTCAGTCAATCAACTGGAGAGTTTGGCTTAATGCACATCGTCCAGATTGCCAATTTCGTTACGCCAACGTCTGGCGGTCAACGTTTCGCCCTAGAGTCTCTTGCCGCACAATATGTAGATCAAGGCAACAGTTGCACATTGATCACTCCTGGTGCATCGAAAACAACGCGTGGAGATGGTCGGCGAAATTATGTGAGTTTGCCTGGCGTTCGAGTGCCATTTAGTGGTGGATATCGCGCAATTATTCGCAAGAAGGCTTTGCAGAATGCACTTAAGGAATTGAAGCCGGACATAGTTGAGCTTTCAGACAAGACGACACTTTCATGGGTGCCACAGTGGTGTCATGAAGCAGGCATTCCATGTGTTCTCTTCTCACATGAGCGTGCGAGCGACGTGGTCTCTGAGCGATTTCCTAGGTGGCTTCCTGTAAGTCCAATTTTTAGGCGATGGGCTCTCAAGATCGACGAGCACGTAGACGTCATTGTCTGTGCGAGTCAATACTCGGCAGATGAATACCTGCGTGTCAAGGAGAGAGTCAGGATTATTCCGCTTGGAGTCGATCACAGTGTATTTAGACATTACGAAGCCAACGATATTTTGGGGGCAACTCCGACCGTGTTGTTCGCCGGACGTTTGTCGTACGAGAAACGTCCACATGTTGCGTTGCATGCTGCTCGTGAGTTGAACCTTCGCGGTGTGAAGACAAAGTTTGTTATTGCTGGTGATGGGCCAATGCGCAAAAAGCTTGAGTCCATGGCTCACGGTCTTGATGTCACTTTTCTTGGTCGAATAAATGATCGCGACGAACTTGCAATGCTGATGTCCTCTTCGACGGTGGCAATCTCTCCGAGCCCACTTGAGACATTTGGCCTCAGCATTCTCGAGGTTTTGGCGTGTGGAACGCCTGTAGTTGTCGCTAATTCTGGTGCAGGTATGGAAATCGTTGATAGCGGATGTGGGGAAGTTTCCGAACCAACAGGCTCGGCGATGGCCGACGCGATTGAAAAAGTGTTGTCGCAGCACACGCCGACTATTCGGCGTCATTGTGTTTCTCGTGCATCTCATTACAGCTGGTCGGCCTCAGCCGCCTCGATGGTCTGGTTGTACGAATCATTGTTAAATCAACATCATCAGTTGGCTGCATGAGCGAAATACAAATTGTTCCGTTGAAGGGCTATGAGCACGCTGTACGAAAAATGTTTTGGGAGACAATTACGATTGGACACCCTTTACAGTTTGATTTAAATTGTGCTCGACAATATGAAAACCTTGGACTCTCGTGGTACCTGACTGCCGGTAGCAAAGATTGTGCTGTTGCGTTAGTTGACAATGAAGCTGTTGGCTATTGCTTGGTCTGCACCGATACCGAGTCGTTTGAGCGGTCACAAAAAAAGTTGCTCGCGCGATTGTTCATTTGCGGGCTTTTCGTACTGTTGACTGGTCGAATCAATTCAGAGTCCAGACGTTTTTATTGGTATCGACTGCGCGACTCAGTCACCATCATGCGAACACGCAAGCATCTTCCAACGGATGTTCATATGCACGCACATCTCAACGTTCATTACTCTCGTCATGATGGCTCAATTTCGCGTCGTCTTCGAGATCATGCCGATTCGATGTGCGCAACGCACGGTGCCAATGCTTACTTTGGCGAAATGAATGCAGTTGGCGGAAAACGCATCATGAGTTTGCGGCGTGTTGGCGGTGAGGTGGTTTCTGATTCAACAAATCACACATTTAGTTGGCTCACCGGTCAAGACATTCATCGTCTCACTCTGATTCGATTTCTTGAACAACCAGAGTCTCAATCAGAAAAGCAGGCTGCTTAAATGATCCACCGCACGAAAGATCCGATGAATGTGACGGTTTTTGGGGCTGGCTATGTAGGGCTTGTTTCCGCTGCCGGTTTGGCTGCAATCGGTCACAATGTGATCTGCATCGATGTTGACCAGAGCCGCATCGAGCGACTCATGCTTGGAGACATACCGTTTTACGAACCCGGATTGATTGATCTGGTGACAGAGTGCGTGCGAAGTGGTCACCTACAATTCACAACGTCTTCTGAAATCGCAATAGCTCACGGTGAAGTTTTGATCATTGGCGTCGGTACACCTCCACAACTAGATGGGTCGGCAGACCTCACCCATGTTGTTGAGGTGGCACACACAATTGGTCAACATCTTGATCATTTCGCCGTTGTCGTTGTCAAGAGCACGGTTCCAGTAGGAACTTCTGATGTGGTCAAGCAGGCCGTTCTCGAAGGCGGTCGCAGCAATCACAATACGGTCAACTTTGCAGTTGCTTCAAACCCCGAATTTCTCAAAGAGGGCGATGCAGTACGAGATTTTATGGAACCCGATCGAATTGTCGTTGGTGCAAGTGATGACCGCGCGGTCTCACTTCTCACGAGAATGTATGCGCCATTGTGCTCAACACCGCAGGTGTTGATGTTGATGAGCGAGAGGTCGTCAGAGTTGTGCAAGTACGCAAGTAACGCCATGCTTGCCACACGAATTTCTTTTATGAACGAAATCGCCAAACTCTCTGACACGCTCGGAGCCGATGTAATTGACGTACAACGCGTCATGGCGGCAGATCCGCGAATTGGGTCAAAGTACCTCAGCGCCGGGGCAGGGTTTGGCGGCAGTTGTTTCCCCAAAGATTTACGGGCCATTGTCGCAATGGGTGCCGACAACGGATTGAACATGGATCTTGTGCGTTCGGTGATCGATGTAAATGACAAGCAGCAAAACGTCATGATCGAGAAGGCAACACAGGTTCTTGGTTCGTTGAAGGGCAAGCGATGTGCTGTATGGGGATTGTCATTTAAGCCCGAAACAGACGACATTCGCGATGCTCCTTCACTCGCTCTCATCCGTACATTGCTCGCCGAGGGAGCAACTGTTGTTGCCCATGATCCCATGGTCGATTGGCTCCCAATGTTCAGCAGTCTTCCAGATGAAATCTTTACAATCGTTGAAAACAAGAACGATGCACTTGTTGGGGCAGACATCTTGTTTCTTGTTACAGAGTGGAAACAGTTTCGCGACTTAGATGTTTCGTATATTGCTAGAAATATGAATAATCCCGTCATCATCGATGGCCGCAACCTTTGGCACGACAAGGATTTCGATGGAACTTCAATTAAATATGTGGGTATTGGTCGTGCTTCAAGCAACATGTCCAATGTCATCGACCAGCTCAACAAGCTTGTTAGCTAGCAATCATTCGCATACCTCAGGAAGAATAGGTCAATACCAATGAGCACACTTAATGAAAAAGTTGCGGCGTCTGCGTTTGAAGAAGTTAATCAACGAGTACGTGTTGCTGCAGATGTATTGGGCATATCTGCAGAGATAGTTTCAGCAATCGTTCCATGCGAGCGAGAAGTTGTGGTTTCGTTGCCGCTTCGAAGAGACAATGGATCTATTGAAGTACTCACCGGCTATCGCATCCAGCATTCAAGTGCGCGCGGCCCAAGAAAGGGTGGTATCAGATTTCACGAGCATGTCAACCTTGATGAAGTTCGTGCTCTTGCGAGCCTGATGACATGGAAAACAGCATTACTCGATGTTCCGTTTGGTGGTGCAAAAGGCGGGGTAACTGTAGACCCACGAACGTTGAGCGCACGAGAGCATGAAGAATTGATTCGTCGATGGACCCGAACAATTGTTCACGTACTTGGACCACATCGCGACATTCCAGCACCCGACATGGGCACTACGGCTCAGACTATGGCATGGCTAATGGACGAATATCATCGACTCGAAGGATTTCAACCCGCCTGCGTCACAGGCAAACCAGTTGCACTCTTTGGTGCACCAGGACGAGAAGAAGCAACGGGTCGGGGCGTGATTGGAGTTGCCGTCGCAGCACTAGAGCGTCGGAAACAATCCGTAAAGGGTGCAAATGTTGTCATTCAAGGGTTTGGAAATGTTGGAAGGTTTGCAGCATTAGCGGCTATTGAGGCTGGCATGAAAGTCATCGCAATTTCCGACATCACAGGTGCAATACATCATCAACAGGGAATTGACTTCAGTGATATTGCCGACAAATTTACTGTTGCTTCGCTGAGATCAAAAAATGAAATTGATCCTGCAAGTATTTTGTCACTTGAAGCAGATGTCTTGATTCCGGCAGCGCTCGGTGGTGTTGTCACCGATGAGATAGCGGCGAAAGTTAATTCTCCATTGCTCATTGAAGCAGCCAATCAACCAGTGACTGCGGGAGGAGATGCCATCCTGCGCGCACGCGGGATAGAAGTAGTGCCAGACATTTTGGCTAACGCGGGTGGAGTGTTGGGAAGTTATTTTGAGTGGACGCAAAATATACAAGAATTCCGATGGCCAATTTCACGGTTTCGCGATGAACTTGATGCGCGTATGGCTGGAGCATTTAAGACAGTGGCAGACACTGCAAGCGAACACGATTGCTCGCTGCGAGACGCAGCATTTGTAGTAGCGGTAGGAAGAGTGGTTGAGTCGTTCTTGCTACGAGGACAAGTCGTTTAGAACAGATTGCATCATTGGCACATACGAGCTGAATGGTGCAACTTCAAGATCAAGAATCTTGCCCTGCTCGTCCCAGCGGCGAAGACTCACTGCATCCTCAAAGCCTGCAAGACCCTCAAACCGCCGTGCCTCTTCATCGGTCATCGGTCCGCCTTGCAGCTCGAGACTTCTTACTGAGCCCTCTGACAATGTGTCGAAATACGTAGGTTCGACTGCACAGAGGTAGCGCTTTGCGTCTACGTGCAATGCAATCGGCGCTGTGACACCTGATCCGAATGACTTCGCCAGATACCTCGTTCCGGTTGCTTCGTGCTTATCATCAATTTCAATGTTGACATTGCCGGATTTTGATTCGAGTTCGAGCAAATGTCCGATGTCGTGTAATAGGGAAGCAACGATCAGGTCATCGGACGCACCAGAGTGCTGTGCAAGCGCAGCGCACTGGACTGCGTGGTCCATCTGGGAAATCTTTTCGTCGTATTTCTGCACGCCCCATTTTGCGTAAATGTTGATGATGTCGTTAATCATGTCATTAATCATTTTGGTACCGGCTTTCCTTGAAAATCATTGATAAGTGAAACTCGCACTGTTGAACCGTTAGCTGTTGATTCTGCAAACTCGTGAATTTTTTGTTTGTAATACTTCTCTCGTAGATCGCCCTCGCAAAGCGCGTTGTACGTGGGGTAAATCGCGCGACGATCGCTAGAGGAGTTGTTGCTTCCACTTCTGTGTGGCGTCCGTGAATGAAACCATAATGTCTGTCCTGCACGTAGCTCTACGTGGAACCAATCCATGCCGGCCACCACTGCAGCATCAATGCACCCTTGGTCATCCATCGGGAGTATTGCTTGATGCGCTCCAGACACAACTTCCAAGCAGCCGTTTTCAATAGTTGAGGCGTCAATAGCGACCATGCACGAAAGGTGAATGTCAATGAATCGATATGCTGGCGCATCTTGATGTGGTGCATATCCTGCTCCACCCGCCAATTTGTAATTGATCTTTTCTTTGTAGAGCACTGCACGGTCACCTAAAAGTGCAGAAGCAGTGTCAACCATGATCCCCTCAGTGAGCAGTTCGCGAAAACCAGGGTGAAATGGAGTGAAGTACTCCGTTCGGCAGAGTTTGGGACCATGTTCGGTCATTTCTCGATAATGCATCCATTCACCATCGTCAGGCCAACCTTGAACTTCATCGGACCAGGTTTGAAGCTGATCGGTCATGGTCGCCAACGTGTCAGTAATCAGCCATCCAGTCTCGATGAAGTGGTCTACTTGCGACCTCGTGAGTGGGGCATCAATATCGAGCGGCACAGATAGCAAGATATCTCACCAAACGACGAAGAGGTGCTCAAAAGTCACAGGCAAAGCAACATTTCATCGTTGTTCATACAATGTAAATATCGTATTCATTGTTATTTCTCTTTTTAGTTTGGATCAATTTTGGATCAATCTTGGATTGAATTTGATCGTGAGACCTCTCCCTTGCACGTAGGTTGAGTCTATGAAAATCTCCAAAATAATCGGTCTCACCCGTTCACTTCTTGACTGGTCATGGAGCCTCATCAGGGCATTCAAGCCAACGGCAGTTGTAGTGGGCATTATGGGTCTGGCGTTTATTGGAATCAGCGTGCTCATTGGCATGCCCCCATTCGGCTTCGTAGTCATCATCGGCTTCGTTGCTGCACCAACTGTCTGGTACATCGTGCGTGCACAACGAACGAGCACATCCACTGTGTCCAGGCTCACCAACTTGCGCTTACTCTCTGTCATTTTTGCGGCAACTCTTGGCACCATGGTTGTTATCCAAGCGATTCCATACGGTCGTAGTCACTCCAACCCACCAATAACCGGTGAACCCCAGTGGGCAACTCCGCGCACACGAGAGCTCATGGTGCGAGCTTGCTTCGGGTGTCATTCAAATGAAGTGAAGTATCCGTCGTATGCAAGCGTTGCACCGATCTCGTGGGTTGTGCAGTCGCATGTTGATGAAGGTCGACAAGCTGTGAATTACTCCGAGTTTGACAAAGGCCAGCGTCGAGCAAAAAATACGGTAATTGCAGTCACTTCTGGTTTCATGCCGCCGAGTTATTACACTCAATTTGGCAGGCACCCTGAGGCAAAACTCACGAAGGCTGAAATGGCTGAATTGATCGCTGGTCTCAAGGCAACACCAGGACTCTCGAGAGGATAAACATGGCCACAGTCAATCTCACGCTCGACACTTTTGAAGAAACCGTCATGGGTGAAGGCATCACGTTTGTTGACTTTTGGGCGGAGTGGTGTGGCCCATGCAAGATGTTTGGCCCAATCTTTGAGAAAGCATCTGATGCTCATCCCGACATCCGATTTGCCAAGGTTGATACCGAAGCCGAACAGCAATTAGGCGGCTCGCTTGGTATTCAGAGCATTCCAACCATCATGGCGTTTCGCGATGGGGTACTACTTTTTTCTCAACCCGGCGCTCTTCCAGCGGCATCGTTGGAGCAGCTGATCGCTTCAGTTCGAGAAGTTGACATGGTTGAAGTGCACAAGCAGATTGCCGAGCAAGAAACTACTTAAGCGCAAAGAACCTGTGCAGTAACGGCACAAAGTGCTCGAGTGGCTCCGACTTGTAGCCGGTGTCAAAGGACACCTGGTCGTATTTGGCACAAAACTCTTCTGTAAGGGCGTAATGCTCATGGTCTCGGTATTCGTCACGAGCATTCTGGTCAAGGCCAATGTGTTGCCAGAAGTAGTAGCCCTGGAAGATCCCGTGATGCGCAACCATCCAATAGTTGGCTGGTGAAACAAACGGTTTCAGCACTGCTGCAGCAATGGCTTCGTGGTTGTCGGGGGCCAAGCTGTCACCTATGTCGTGCACCAATGCACACACCACGTATTCCTCGTCGCGGCCATCTCGCTCTGCTCGGGTAGCAGTTTGCAAACTGTGCTCAAGTCGGTCGACTGGGTAACCCAAAAACTCTCCACGCAACATCTCGAGTTGCTCAATC